>CAZWFP010000034.1:0-18616 GCA_964633175.1 uncultured Planctomycetaceae bacterium
GTCAAAAGTTCAAGGTTTGAAAGTTTAAGTAGCACAGACATTCCTGTCTGTGTATATTTGTCTTTCACAGGCAAGAATGCCTGTGCTACTTTAATGCGTTGGGCTCTAAACGCGCTAATTCGGAATAAATGAAGAATGAAGGATGGAAGGTAAACTACAAAAGGGGAATTTGAAAGTGTGGTAATTTCTGGATATTCATCATCATTTATTAACTATTATTTTATTGCGAGTTAGCAAGTTTAGCGAGTTGGGGGGTCATTAAACCTTTGAATTTTAACATACACTTTTGGGCTTTTTAAGGTATTTTGTCGTTATGGTAATTGCTGGATATTTAGATTTCAATATAAAGGTTATTGCCTTCTTCTATTATTGGGAAGGTTTTGATTTTTATATTAGGGTTCCTAAGATATTCTCCCGTTTTTACATTAAACTCCCAGCTATGGCCCGAACATCTTACAGAAGTTGTATTTTGGTTTACAAATCCCTCGTGTAATTTCCATCCTTTATGAGGACAAATATTTTTTATTGCGAAAAACTGGTTATTAATTTTGAATACTGCAATTTCTCTGCCATCTACGACTATCTCCTTACCATTATTTTCTTTGAAATCGTTCTTTGTGCCTATTAGAAATTTCATTTTTAATAAAGATGTATATTATAATATTCAATCTATATAAAAGATGGAATGAGGGGGTAAAGAATGTTTAAAATTTTTGATCCGCATATACATACTTCAAGTAGAACGACAGATGATTTGGAAAAAATGGCACTATCAGGTGTCGTTGGCGTATTGGAGCCGTCATTTTGGTTGGGCAGCGATCGTAAGCATGCTCAAAGTTTCTTTGACTACTTTGAACACATAATAACCTTTGAAACCGAAAGAGTAGGAAAATTTGGAATAAAGCATTTTGTTACTATAGGATTAAATCCTAAGGAAGCAAATGATATAAAAATGGCAAAAGAGGTAATACAAGGTTTAGAGCAGTTTATCAAAAGAGAAAATGTTGTGGGGTTAGGAGAAATTGGGTTCGATAAGATTACAAAGGAAGAGGAGGAAATATTTGTTGCTCAGTTGCTCATAGCAGAGAAACATAAGATTCCTGCACTTATACATACTCCTCATCAATACAAGTATAAAGGCACTGAAAGGATTTGTAAGATAATAGAAGAGACCAAAGTTACTCAAAGTAGAATAATAATAGACCATAACACGGAGGAAACATTACCTTTGGTGAGAAAATACAATGTTTGGGCAGGTCATAGTATTTATCCTATAACGAAACTAACTTCTGAAAGGATGATAGAAATACTAAAACAGTACGGCACGAGCAGAATGCTGATTAATAGCGCTGCGGACTGGGGTGTGTCTGATCCGTTGGCAGTTCCAAAAACAATTCAACTTATGAAAAAGCACAATTTTACTGATGAAGAGATTGAGACCGTGGTCTACAAAAACCCCGTGCAATTTTTTTCTCAATCATCTAACTTTGTTATATAATACTAAAGGATTTCTATTTCGTATTATATGTTTTGCATTCCCTATCCTCAATATGTGTTTTGCTGATGAGGTGTATGTGTTAAACTATGCAAATTTATTTGTAAAAATTGCTGAGGAAATACCTTTAAAATATTCTGGAATAGTGGAGGTTGTAAAACCTGATATAAAATTAAACTGTCCACGCTCAAAATATGCTATTATATACCGAAGCCAGAAGAATCAATATATGGAAATAATAAAGGAAATAGAAAAGTATATACAAAATAAAAAACTATCATTTGCGGATAGGTGCGCTGGCAGATACATAATGGATATATTAAAAAATGCCCAGAAGTATGTAAATGAAACTCTTGATGTTAAAATAAGGTGGGCAGATTGCAATATATCTGAGGAACAGGCGAACAAACAATTTGATACATTGTGGAACAACCTTTTCTACACCTTCAACCAAAAAACAAAACCTAAAAAGGTTTATGAAAAAGAAGAAAAACTGCCCGACTTACCCACAGATATTGAAAATTACTCCTGCGTAAGAAATTCCCCATATCTTTTTTGTGAGATTGTGCATTACTTTCTTTTCAGGTTTTCTGTTGTAAGAGGGCAGGAAGAGAAAACATTATATAAGTTGAAAAAAAAGGTAGATTTTGCAAAGAGTATGAATGATGTTATGAGAATATGGCAGGATTCGTTAAGAGATACCTGTATAGAGCCAGAAAAAATAGATTATACGCAGGAATCAGAAGGAGAGCCAGAATTTGACAAAATCATTCAACAAGAGGTCCAGGTTAAAGAAGAAAAATCCAAATGAAAATACGAGATTCACGAGTTAAAGTTCAGTATCTTTTTCTATCAATAACCACCTCTATGTGGTTGTTGTGTATTACTATAGTGAGTGCTCAAGAAGAATATATAATAAATTATAGAAATCTATTTAATCAGATAACTAATAAGCTGCCTGATGAATCATTTGATGGATATGTAGAAGTCATAAAGCATTCTAAGGATAAGGAGTGCCAAACAAGTGCTTATGTGCCAATATTCAAAAGGAAGAAGAAATTTTTCTTTGATGCCATTAAATCTATAGAGGAATACATAAAAAGTGCTGTGATAGGCAAGAAGAGAAGATGTGTATATCAGATGATATTGGATACTATGAAAAAAGCAGAGGGTTATGTGAGCAAGTTGTTTGATATAAAAATTAAGTGGGCTGGATGTTCTTTAGATAAAGATAAAGCCAATGACAAGTTTTTGACCCTCTGGCGGAATATGTTTTATACCTTTAGCAAAAAAAAATACATCAAAAGTGCGTTTTTTACTCCTACTAAAGAAAAAGCAATGGAGGACTTGCCTACGGATAAGGTAAATAATAATTGTGCTCAAAATGCTCCTAAGATGTTTTGTGAGTTCATAGGATTTTTCATATATAGAGCTGATATAAAACAATGTCAGGAAGATATATATTGTGTGGATAAGAAAGCGAGATTGGATGATATCGTATCAGGCCTTTATGAAAGATTTTTGCGAGAATACCATGGGTTTAATGAATTCTGCAGCGGGATAAAGAAAATTGATTATCTTAACGAATCGGAGGATTCTATCGGAAAAGAGAGAAAGTAATAGCAAACATGGTGATTAATCATAAAACCATATTTTTACTCTGTGTTGTTTTTACAATTATCGTAATGGCTTTGTTCGGTTATGTAATCAATAAAAGGACGTTACCTGAGAAAAAAATATGCAAAGTTGCTTTGAAACAATGCTTAAGCGATGCAGATAAGAGAAAAAAGACAAAGTTAAATAAGTGTCTTGAAGATAGAGTTAAGTGTGGCAAAGAAAAAAAGAGGAGCGCATATTGCCGAAAACAAGCAAGGGAATGTGTATCTTTGAGTTTTAAGGATGGCTCTGAGGAAAGAAGAAGTTGCAATGTCTCATATAAAAGGTGTTTAGATAAAATTCTCAAACATGAAAGTGCTAAGTAGGTTACCTCGCCAACTTTTTTATCTATAAATTGTCAATAATAGGCAAAAGTGCATAAATGCTAATTTTTAACGGGGGGTAATCTCCGGTCGTAAATTATCAATAATCTATTTATATAAGGCATAGCAACAAAGGGGTAAGAAGAGCGATTTATTATTTTATTGCGAATTTGCAAGTTTAGCGGGTTAGATTTTCCGAAAACTTTTAAGTTTTAACCTTTGACTTTTGACTTGTTTGTGGTAATTTCTTAGAACGATGCAAGATTTTGAAATTTTCAATTTTACAATCTTGAATCTTAGAATATCATTAATATGTGTGGTATAGTAGGATACATAGGTTATAAGTCGGCAAAGGAAATTATCTTAAAATCCTTGAAGTTTTTAGAATATAGAGGATATGATTCTGCTGGATTAGCGCTGAACAATGGACGAAAAGTATTATGTAAAAAATTTGCTGGGAAACTGGATATTTTGTGCAATAATGTAAAAAACATAAACTTCTCTTCCCACTGTGGAATAGGACATGTAAGATGGGCTACTCATGGAGAACCATCTAACATTAATGCACATCCTCATTTTTCTTGTGATTCAAAAATATATGTGGTTCACAATGGTATTATTGAAAATTATTCACAAATTAAAGCCGAGCTTGCATCACGACATAAATTCATATCGCAAACTGACAGTGAGGTCGTAGCGCACGTATTAGAAGAACATTATAAAGGTAGTCCACTGGGGGCTATTCTTGAATTAGTCAATATTTTACGCGGTTCCTATGCGTTAGGCATAATCTTTAAGGACAAGCCAAACGAGATATACGGTATAAGATTATACAGTCCTTTGATCGTTGGTATAGGCGATAAAGAATTTATGATTTCATCCGATATTCAAACATTATCTGGTTTTACTAAGAATGTATATGTGCTTAATAATGGTGAATTGGCGGCAATAAAAGGTAATACACTAAAAATATATGATTTCAAAGGCAATGAAAAAAAATATAAGGTAGAAGAAGTAAATGTTGAACAAATATCGTTATCTAAAGGCAAGTATGGATTCTTTATGGAAAAAGAAATTTTTGAACAACCCTCAAGTATAAACAACTTTTCAACAGGAATCGAAATTGCCAATGGCAAATACAAATTTACAGATATTTCTGATCTAGACGAATATATTAAAGATTGTGAAAAAGTTATTATAACAGGATGTGGGAGCGCTTATTATGCGGGAATGTATTTATCATATTTATTAGATAAGTATACCAATCTCCTAACAGTGCCATTATTAGCATCAGAGATAAGATATTATCCTAAAAAATTAGATGAGAAAACACTTGTTATTGCGATAAGTCAGTCAGGTGAAACCAAAGATACTATAGGTGCTATGGAATTTGCCAGAGAAGCAAGATGTAAAACCTTGAGTATCTGTAACGTAATGTCAAGCAGCATAACAAGAATTTCAGAGAAAACGATTTATATAAGAGCGGGAGCAGAAATAGGTGTAGCGGCAACCAAAACATTTGTAAACCAATTAGTTGCCTCATTTGCATTGGCAAATTTCTGGCATCATTTACAAAGTGGCACGTATATACTTCCCATAGAGGCATTAAAAGATGTATCACAAAAAGCGGATAGTATATTGCAAGATTTCGCTATTATAAAAAAATGGGCAAGGGATTTATATGACAAATGGCATTTTTTTTATCTGGGAAGAGGATTGCTTTTCCCGGTTGCTTTAGAAGGGGCATTAAAACTGAAAGAAATAGCGTATGTTCACGCCGAAGGATATGCAAGTGGAGAAATGAAGCACGGGCCACTGGCGCTGGTCAGCAAAGAATTGCCTGTATTTGGTATTGTATCTGAAAACGAGCTTTTTGAAAAATCATACTCCAATTTAAAGGAAATAGCAGCAAGAAAAGGTATGCTATATCTTGTAACGGATAAAATATTGGATATTACCTCAAAAAAAAATCAATTTATTATTCCTAAGGTAGATAATGTTTTAACCCCTATAATATCAATAATTCCACTACAATTATTCGCATTAGAAGTAGCAAAAAACAGGGGAATGGAAATAGACAAGCCACGCAATTTGGCAAAAAGCGTTACTGTAGAATAATTTTAACTAACTCTTAAAATTTTTGGATAATTTGAGAGAAGTTCTGCTCCTTCCTTTTTTATTAAAATTACATCTTCTATTCTAACAGCGCCTATATCAAAATAGTATAGACCTGGTTCAATAGTTACAACATAGTTTTCTTCCAATATATGTTTTTGAGGACCTATACGAGGTGGCTCGTGAATATCTAAACCTAAGCCGTGACCTGTCGTGTGGATAAATCCTTGCACTTTACCATTTAAAAGTCCTGTTTTATAACCTTTATCTTCAAAAAATTTAACAATGGCATTATGTATCATTGAGGCATCTATGCCCCCTCTTGAGAGTGTTATTCCAAGATTCTGGGCTTCTCTTACGGTTTCGTATAACCTCACTATGGCATCTGATACATTACCCTTTACAAAGGTTCTTGTCATATCCCCAAAATATCTTGTCTTTAAACTTTTAGGATATATATCTGCTATTAACGTTTTATGAGCATATATTGGACCGCTACCAACATTATGTGGTTCACATCCTTGATTACCCGATGCAATGATAGTGCTAAAAGCATAAGCATCGTTCTGAACAAAATATTCATTTACTTTTTTCCTGATAAATTCGCTTGTAAGTTTTTCACCTTTGTAATATAAAAACTCTCCTTCTATCTTAGATTCTTCCAAGTATTTCTTTACTATATCCAAGGCTCCTGACGTTATACTCAATATCTCTTTTATATGTTTAACCTCCTGTGGTAATTTTTTCATTCTTTGTTGTATGTATAAATAATTTTGTTCTATTTCCACATTTGTGAAATGAGACAGTAAATCTTTATATAAATAGGAAGGAAAATCAAATGGCAACTTGATAGTCAATGAATTTCTCTCAATATTTTTTTGTTCTAACCACAAGAGTAATATATCGAGAACACCTACTTTTTCCTTTTTTTCTTTCAGTTGTTCTATAAGAGGAGCCGTTCTTACTACTTCATCAACCTTTGCTTCATTTCTACCACGTTCGTATTCAAGGTCTGACAAAAAGATTATTTTTTTGCCATTCCATTCTACGAATAAGAAAGGGTCAGGGGCGAAAAAACCACTTGCATAATATAAATCGCTATCTTTCTCACTCGCTGAGTATATTATCTTTAAGACATTCACTATTTCAAAAATTTGTCTATTAGCAATTTCAAATAGTTTCTGGGTCTTACTCCTACTATACTATACCTCTTATTATCGTTTGTAAGAAAAAACAGGGTAGGTGTCCCCTCTATTTTTAGCAGATCCATCATAGTCCTAACCTCATTTGCAAGTTGTTCTTTATCAACATTTTTATAAGAACCTTCAAAACCATCTTTCGCTATTTGCACACTATCAAGAATTCCCTTTAATTTATCAAAATCAATTGTGCAGATACCTGTTTCTTTGCTGAATGAATAGTAAGCATCCTGATTATGATAAAGAAGGTCAATACAGTCAAAATATTTATTAAGATTTTTACAGACGTTCAAGATGGCAAAAAAGTCCTCACCATTTGCACAGTGTCCGTATGCATATAAATAATGATATTTGATTGAGTCTTTATACTCTTGCAGGAGGGGTTGTAAACTTTTCTCATGTAATATTTTGCACAGAGGGCAGGTTGGGTCCGCAAATTCTATAATAGTCAGTTTCGGCTGTTTTACCCCCAAAAACGGCTCTGTTTCTAAATTAACAACATCTTTCAACTTAGAGTCGGATACATCAACCAACGAAGAATCTGATAAATGATTTTTCCCTGCGTTAGCGTAAAAATTTCCTATGCCTACGATACCTGCAATGTTTATAAGTAATATAGAAATTACAAATGCGTATAATGAAATTGTATCCTCAAACTTTGGCATAAGTTTGTTATTTATCAGCATATAGGAACTTAGCCATACGCATAAACTGGAGATAAGGCATAATGGACAGTATTGGTTAATCTTAATTTGATACATCGTAAGATACAAACAAAAGAACGAGGCGAAAACAGATATTAGTAAGAATAGATAATAGAGCGGTTTGAATATCTTTTTTACAAGTGTATTATAAATGGTGTAAATTATAACCAAGCAGAAGTAGACGATGCCCCAGAAAGAATTGGGAACATCAAATAATGCTTGAGAGATAGGTAGATTTGCTAAATTTTCACATCCGCTGAATTTGCCAAAACATACAGAAGAAGGATTAACCAGCAATCCTAACCTATAATAGTATGATAGCAAAAATCCTAAAGTTGCGACTACTATTAGCATTCGCCTTGCTTATTATGAACTACGCTAATAATATTTTCTGACTATTTTGATGACTTTTTAAGTTCTTCGTCTATAACCTGAGAAAATCCGTCTACTGAGCGCGCCCCGCGATATTCCTTCCCATTTATAAAAACACTCGGTGTCCCACCAATACCTAATTTTGTAGCAACATCAAGATGTTTATTTACCTTATCCTTAAAAGTTCCTTTATCAATCGCTTCTTCAAATTTACCAACATCTAATCCAAATTCTTTAGCGATTTCAAACGCTTTCTGCTTGTTAATCTCGCCTTTCTCAAAATTTGCTATAATATTTCTTATAGTTTCCAAATTCATTATTTTGTCAAAAAATTCTCCATATTTTCCTTGAGCACCCGCTGCTTCTACAAGTTCAGCTATTTTCACATCTATTTCTCCATGTATTGGGAAATGTTTATATACATATTTTACCTTATCACCGTATTTTTTTAATACATCCTTAATCACGGGATGTAAATTATGGCAGTGTGGTCAGGTAAATGAACCAAATTCAACAATAGTAACAGGAGCATTTTTACCTCCCAAAAAATAATCATTTTCTATGTCAAAAACAGATAAATCCGTAAATTCTTTTGGTTTTTCTTCTTCGTCTGAACCTCTCCTGCCACCGCCTTGCAATGCTGCAAATGCAGCTACAAAACCATTCTTTATGCTTGCTTCTATCTTAGAATAATCTATTCCAGAACTGCTCTTTAATTCTTCTTTCAATCTATCTAAACTTATAATCAGCGGAGTTAGGTCAGTTGTTTTTGATTGTTCTTTAGTGGCAGATAATTGTTCAAGAAGTAGCAAATTTTTCCTTTGTATAAATGCGTTGGAAAATATTACCGAACCAATAGATGCTAACAATAGAAACACTAATACCGAAAAGGCAAAACTATGTCCACCTTGCTCCTCTGTATGAAGTTGTGATACCTGTGGTTTCATCTCTAATAAACTTACTACTATATTCACAAAAGACCAACCCCATACCAATATGCCCAATACATTAATGTTACCTTTACTTTCCACAGTAGTTATTGACATTATCATCAACACTCCTGCTATTAAAAATGTTAACAAATTTAGCACAAGGGTTGTTACTACTGCCATCTTATACCCTTCTTGAGACACAAAAAACTTAGCGAAATTAGTTATAAATGATAGAAAGAATCCCAATGTTAAGAATAAGGCGAAATTTCTAAATACAGATTTTAAAACTAACTCCATGCAATTCTGTGCCCCTAAAGCGCAGCTTATCTGGGGATTTAAAAATGCATTCGTATATACGAGGAAAGAGAAGATGAATCCTAACGCGGAAAAAAATATGTTAAATCTTGCTAACATAACATCCTCCTTATTTTTATTCTACTCTGCATACTATCGTCCAACATAAAGTTTATCCTATATTATAATTTAAATTTTATAAAAGAAGATATTTTTTTTGTTAGAAATTACTACCCATTCCCGTTGTGTAAATGGTATTTGCAAATATTCCGAAAGTATAAAAGAGAAGACGAATCCTAAGGCTGAAAAAAATATGTTAACTCTTACTAACATAAATAATATTTCTACCTGGTGGGCGATAGAGGATTCGAACCTCTGACCTTTTCCGTGTGAGGGAAACGCTCTACCCACTGAGCCAATCGCCCTTGTAAAAACCATGATAACTTAACTTATTATACAAAGATTTATAAGTTTTTTACAATATATAATACCCAAATTCACGATTATTATTTTATGACAAAAAGAATTGACGTTGCTACTATTGTAGGATATTTAGGGGCATTTACCTGTTTAGTATTAGCATTATTGCTTTTTGAAGGTGGGAAGGAAAACTATAAGATATTTTTTGAAGCGGCGGCTGGCGTTGGTGTGTTTATAGGAGGATTTTTTGCAGTCGTCGCCCAATTTTCAATAAAAGATATCCTCAATATTCCAAAAATAGCAGTAAACGGCTTTGTGGAATATGTATTTAATCCACAGGACATAATAAGAGAGATTGTGAAATTTGCTGAGATTGCAAGAAAAGAAGGTATATTAGCATTGGAAAAAGTGTTAGAGCAAACGAAAGATGAATTTATGCAAAAAGGTATACGACTTGCTATAGATGGAACGCCACCGGAAGCGCTTGAAAAACTACTTGAATTGGAATTAGAAAATGCACAAGACAGACATGCCAAGGGTTATAAAATCTTTGAACAATTAGCAACGCTTTCTCCTGCATTTGGAATGCTGGTTACTATTATGGGGCTTGCATTAGCATTAATGCAGATGAAGGAGCCTGAGAAAGTAGGGCCTGCTATTGCGGCGAGTTTATTATCCACAATGTATGGCGTTTTTGCATGCTATGCAATATGGACGCCCATTACTAAAAAATTAGAGAAACGTTCTGAAACAGAAGCATTTGCAAAGCGACTAATAATAAGAGGTATCGTCTCAATTCAAAGTGGAGAGAATCCACGCGTTATCGAAGAAAAATTAAAAGCCTTCCTTGGCTCTAAGGAAAGAAACTTTTCAGTAAAGTAGATTTATGGCAAAAAAAGGCGGCAAAGCGTCACACGGAGATATAAAATGGCTCCTTTCACTTTCTGATTTTTATTTGCAACTTATTATTCTATTCTTGATGATGTTCATAGTATCCAACATAGATAAGGGTAAGGCAGCTGCTATGGTAAGAGGTATAAAAAGTAAGAAAGGAATAACAGAAAAACAGCCCAAAGTTCAAAATAAGCCCACTAATAAAAATTTTCTACCTTTGATAATGGAAAAGGCGGGAAATTTAAAGAAGGGCTATCTTAAAGAAATTAAAGTAGGAACAAAAAACATAAAGGTCGCATACGAAATTTTAGAGGGGGGTGTTAAACTAAAATTAGAAAATTTACAATTGTTTAATTCAGGTGAAAGTATTTTATTAGAGAACGCAAAACCTATTCTCAAAGAATTTGCAAGGGAAATTATCGGCTATTACAATATCATAGAAATTATAGGGCATACCTCTGCCTTTTTTGAAGATTCAATAGATGGTGACCACTTCCTATTAGGATTTAAAAGAGCTAAAAGTGTATATGATTTTTTTAAAGAAAGTTTTGAAGAATTTATTCCCTCACAATATAGATTATCCAGTGAAGGAAATAACAATCTTGAAGTAGAATTGCCCGACCCTATAGCCCAAAAAGTCAATCAAAGAGTGGAATTCTTGATTACTTCTGAACTTGTAGGAGCAAGATAGTATATGTTAAAAGTAGTCGTTACGCAGAAAATCATTTTTTTTCTAAATAATTAATTTTCCCATGTGGACTAAATACAATTAGTGAATTCATATTGTTTAAACATTTATACTTTTCGATAATTGGTATGGGATTTTCTGTTTTAAGTTTTTCAATCTCCTTGACTTTTTTTACATTGCTAAGTAGATCTAAGGTATATTTATAGACGGCATCTTTTTCGCTAAAAATTATTTCCAGATTGCTACCAACCTCTTTAGCACACACAAAACTACCTACATCAATGGTAATAAAACTTTCATCCTCTTTTAAGTTTATTTTCGTCGTTAAAGGAAATTCATAAACTATATTAAAAACTTTATTTTGTTCTCTTACCAAGGCAAGCTTTATGTCCAATATATTCTTCATAAGTAATTCGTAGAAATCAAAAAAATTTAATTTAGGAAGATAGAGAACCCAAAACATATTTTTTGATATATAGGTAAAATTCAATATAGAACCTTTGACAAATTGTATTTGCACTGAATTGTAGGGGTAATATAAAGGTGTAATATATAGTATGCCTCTTTTATGTTCAAAATGAACAACGTTGCACGTGCTGTTGCAGTGTATGAATAGCTCTGGGCGCGGATATACTATGAACTCTTCATATTTATCTTTGTTTTTTGCCGTAACAATCTTGGCAACCTTCTTCTTAAAATTATTTTTATATACATTTATAATACCTGCAGATATATAATGAACTAAGTTAAAACAGAGGGATTTATATTTAAAAGAATATATCTTTGGTAAAGAATATCCTATTTTAAACCACACATTATCATAAAATGATTCTTTCCTCCTTGTTTCAATAAATCCGAAATATAATCGTTTGAAAAATCTAAATTTTATGTTGGCATATTTTTTTGTAGCGAGATATATTTTATAAAAGTTAGAATATGGTATAACAATATCTTTATATCCATCACAGTTTACATCTAACAAGATATCCTCGGTATACTCATATATACTACTTTTATTTTTCAATATCTTTGAATACTGAAAGTTTCTTTTGTTAATTCTTAACACATAAGCACTAATTTTTATAAATTTGTTAGTGACCTTAATTGAAATTTCTGTGTTTTCTGCAAAATCTATAAAATATAAAGTGTTCTGTCCACCTTTTATATGCCCAAAGAAATTATTTTTTTTGGTTTTTACATTATATTTATATATATCTACGCCATCTTTTTCCTTACAATAAAATATAATGTAGTCGCCTCGTTCAAAAGTAGCAATATTTTTACAAAAGAAATTAATACTGAAATTACTGAAAAAACAATTTAAATAAATAGAATATTGTATGAGTAAAAATAAGACAATTGTTTTCATATGGCAAAGATAATAAAAATAGAAAATGAAAAAGCAACCATCTACAGTGAAGAAGTTAAGGAAGTAATCAAATGCTTATCAGATGGAGGAATAGTAATTTTACCGACTGAGACAGTATATGGAATAGCCGCAAGGAAGGATAACAAAAAAAGCGTAGATAGGTTATTAGAAATAAGGAAAAGCCCCCCAGATAAAAATTTAACTACTGTCATAGGTAACAAAGATCAATTGCGAAAGTATGTGAAGGTTTGTGCTCCTTCCACAGAAAGGATTATTGCAAAGTTTATGCCAGGACCAATAACAATTGTATTTGACTATGAAGACATAGGCATAAGATTGCCCGATAATGATTTTACATGCGAGATTCTATCGGAATGTAATTTTCCAGTAGTTCTGCCAAGTGCTAATCTCAGTGGAGAAGAACCAAAAGTTACGGGTGAAGATGCTATAAGGGAGTTTTTCGATAAAGTAGACATTATAGTAGATGCGGGACCTACAAGGTATAAAGCACCTTCAACAGTAATAAGGAGCGGATATGGGGTATTGAAAGAATTAAGAAGTGGTGTTATAAGCTTTAACGAAATACGCAAAAGCGCAATGATGACTATCTTATTTGTATGCACAGGCAATACCTGTAGAAGTCCATTAGCGGAAATTTTTGCAAAATCATTGCTTGCTCAAAAATATGAAGTGCCAATGAAAGATCTTGCTGAGTTTGGATTTAATATCATGTCTGGTGGCATAGCGACATGGGAGGGGTTAGCGGCAAGCAACTTTGCAGTTGAATCCGCTAATAAATACAATTTAGATCTTACAAATCATAAAGCAAAGCAAATAAGCGTTCAACTTATTAAAGAAGCAGATTGTATTTTTTGTATGAGTGAAGAACACATATCATATATTCTAAAACTATGCCCCGATTCTATAATAAAAGTCAAAAAACTCAGATCGGACGGAGAAAATATTCAGGACCCCGCATTCGCAAGTTATAAGGAGTATGAAACATGTGCATTCCAGATAAAACAGGAAGTAGAGAAAATAGTAGAAACATTATAATAATAGGGAGTGACCATGCAGGATATCAGGTAAAAACAGTATTGAAAGATCTTTTATTAAAAGAATACAATTTTGAAGTTGTGGATAAAGGAGTTGATTCAGAAGAACCGAGCGACTATCCTGATACGGCATTATCGGTAGCAAAGGATATAAAAGATAAGAGAGCAGATAAGGCAATACTGATATGTGCTACAGGTATAGGGATGTCAATAGCTGCCAATAGAATAAAAGGGATAAGAGCAGCGGTATGCCATAACAAGGTTGCAGCTATATATTCAAGAAAACATAACGACTCAAACATACTGTGTTTAGGAAGCAGAGTAAACACAATAGAGGAGATAAAAGAAATAGTGAGTGTATGGCTAACAACCCCTTTCGATGAAGGAAGACATCTTCGCCGCCTCCAAAAGATAGAGGAGATTATTGACTACAATAATAAATAAAATTATAGTTTCTTTAAGAACTTTATAACTATTTCTTTATTAAGAACACTTATTTTTTCTAAAACGCCTTCCACTTGATCATCTATGGCTAAATTTATAGTTGGTGCCCCTTTTTCTTTTGTTCCAATAAGAGCACACTCTAATTCTTCAAACTCTGCTATCGGATTACCTTTAAAAAATCTCACAATCTTACAAACTACTATATCACCTTCTTTATACTTCTTTGCAACCGTTTCCCATGGATTAGGTTTTAACTGCTTCATTCCCACGGCAATTTTTCTATTATCTAAATCCACAGACAATACTATCACCTCAATAATTTCGTTTTCCCTCAAAACCTCTTGAGGGTGCTTGATTTTTTTCCACGATATGTCACTTATATGTAATAAAGCATCAATCCCAGGTTCCAATGTTACAAAAGCACCGAAGGTTGTAATTTTCTTTACTGATGCTTTAAGAACGGTTCCTATTGCATATTTTTTTGCCGCTTCTTTCCATGGGTCAAAAGAAATGTGCTTTAAACTCAAAACAAGTTCCCTTTTTTCTTTATTTATTCTTATTATCGAAGCGTCCATTTCATCACCGACTTTGGCAAATTCATGTGGATTTGTAATCTTCTTATCACTTGGAAGTTCTGACAATGGTATAAAAGCGCTATATATATTATCAACAACTCCATAAACACCATAAGGAACGACGCTTCTAACAGAAACTTTCACAGATTGTCCAACCTGAAACTTATTGTCAATATCTTCCCACGGATCCTGTGTAAGTTGTTTTACGCCTAAAAAAACTCTTTCTTTTTCATAATCAATATTTAATACCTTGGCTTTAATCTTTTCATTAAGTTTAACAACCTCCTGTGGTTTCACTCTTATACTCCAGCTCAAATCACTCGTTCTTATCAAACCCGGGAGCGCATCGTCTATTTCAACAATAGCACCAAAGTCGGCTATATTTTTCACCGTGCAATCCACTACATCATCAACTTTTAAATTCTCAAGTAATTTCTTCTTCTTCACTTCTTTTTCTACCAGTATATATTTTTTTCTAGAAACAATTATGTTCATTTTCTCATGGTCTATCTTTAATACTATTGCTTTTGTCCATGTCCCTATATAATCCATTACTTCTTCAATTCTTTTTGTATCTAAGTGTGAGGTTGGAATAAAAACGGGAACACCTATATCCATAATAGCTCCACCCTTTACTTTTCGGACAATTTTCCCTTCTACAACGTCGTTCTCCCTTAGATTATTTAAAACCTTTTCCCACAATCTTATCCTGTCTGCCTTCTTCTTAGAAAGAGAAACAACACCACCCTCATTTTCATAACTTTCTATGTACACCTCTACTTCCTTTCCAACAGAAACATCTGGTTCGTGAAATTCTTCCTTAGGTATATATCCTTCCGATTTTAACCCTACGTCAACAACTATTTTATCCTGCCATTCACCAACTATTTTAGCAGAAACTATACTATCAGGAACATACTTTTTCAGCGTTTCTTCACATAATTTTTCATATTCCTCATCGGTTATATTCGATAGTTGCCTTATATTGTTGAGCTCACCCACTTTTTCGTTCAAATTCTCTATAATACTTGTTCACCTCCCTACATAAAAGCGAAGGGTTTGTATTATAACTAATTTTTTTTAAATAGTAAATAGACATAGAAGTAAATAGATTGGATAGTATCCGCCTCCTACCAAATATAAAATGACTGTTCTTTATATAAAAAAGGTTAATATCTCTATGTAATAGATTTGCTATTATTGCAAATCCCCTTTTAAATTCAGATATCTTATTTTCCAAACTTCTTGTACCTTCTGGATATAATAGGGCTGCTTTGCGTGTATTTTTTAGTTTATCAATTATTGTTTTAAACGCTCCAACAGAAAAATTATCCCTCGGTATAAATATTAAGTTCTCAAATGCCATGAGAATATTAGCAAGTAGGGCATTTTTTAGCAGCGTTTGCCTTGCTATAAAAATAGGTATGTAAGGCAAAGGTATGGATATTAATATAGGATCTACATAACTTCTATGATTACATATAAATATAGTATTATTTATGCAATCCAAATTAGCAAAATTGAAAAATCTTACGCGATAAAAAACTATAAATAAACCCAAGAAAAAAAGTTTTAAGGGGTAAAAAAGAAAAGGCCTAAAAGTATTAAAAATCTTGCCAATCAATTGGTATGGGTTTTTTTATGTTATCCGAACAGGGAACGTACAGGAAGGAATGCTTTTTACCATATTCGTATAGTTTATAAGTTAGAAAAACATCATTTTTACAATATTCTATAACTTTTGCCATATTGCCTACTTTAAACCATTTAACGGCTTGGTAACCATCGCCGTTTTTTCTCAATCCAAGTGTAGCACCTGCTAACTTATCCAAACTATATCCCCTCCCCGCTGATTTTGTTATTTCCTTTAATATATCTAAAGAATGTGGTAGAAAATTAGTTGTATCAAAATAATTCTGCATCATCTTGTAGTCATAATCAAATATATTAAATCCTATAAACTTGTTTTTGCCATCACCTAATTTGGAAAACTGAACAATATTACTCTCCGTATATACCTTCTGAACATCTTTTTCTACAAAATAGGCACACAGAACCTTTATCCGATTTTTAAAGCATTCCGTATCAAAAACAATATGCATATAAAATAATTTTAATAATAATAATTATCATAAATTTGCTTAAAAATAAGTGGTTTTATATTCTCACACCTAAGATTTACATCTATATTAAATCTCCTGAGAATATCATTTACGGTATCCTCACTAAAAATATTCAAAAAAACGTTTTTTATGTTTTTCCTTCTATGGGAAAATATCTTTTTTAGAAATTGCGAATAATTTCTATATTTTTCATTAAACTTGAAAACTGGTTTTATCTGAATAAAAGCGCTATCTACCTGGGGCACAGGGAGGAAGCATTGCTTTGAAATTACTTTTAAAATTTTAACTTCACAAAATGATTGTATAAATACAGATAGCGATGAATAATCAGACGAACCGACATCAGCCACTAACCTTTCCGCAATTTCTTTTTGAACCGTTAAAAAAATATCTTTAAAAGTAATCGGAGAACTTACAATTGCTTCAAGCAAGGGACTCATAATACTATATGGGGGATTAGATACAATCTTTGGTATCAGCTCTTTCTTACTTCCTATCGCTTCTAATACCAAAGGATTTAACTGTTTTTTAAATAATATATCACAATTCAGAAATAATAAATTATTGTATTTTAACATTCCTTTAGCGTCTTCATATAAATTTCTATCTATTTCTACCGATATAAGATAGCCGCAGTGCTGCTGTAATATTTTAGTAAAATTGCCATTCCCTGTGCCAATTTCTAATATCA
Organism: uncultured Planctomycetaceae bacterium; assembly: GCA_964633175.1. Lineage (GTDB taxonomy): Bacteria > Planctomycetota > MHYJ01 > CAZWFP01 > CAZWFP01 > CAZWFP01. The sequence goes on from CAZWFP010000034.1 coordinate 17,350, forward strand.
AATCGCTTTGGTTAATTTTAGATAATTCCACTAATCTCTTTAATAAATTCTTATCAATAAGAAAATTTTGCCCTAATGACTTTTTGTATCTAATGACGAATTCCTAATTTCAATATAATTAATAGTTACTTTAAAAATTATTTTTGATAATTTCACCAATTTTGTCAGGGGAAGGTATGATTACTGCGCCAACTTCTTGAAACTTTTGTAATTTGGTTTGAGCAGTTCCAACGCCACCTTCTATAATAGCACCAGCATGTCCCATTCTTTTACCCTTTGGAGCAGTTTGCCCCGCTATAAATACAAAAAGTTTTTTTGTAAATCCTTCCTGCTTTATAAATTCTACTGTTTCTTCCTCCATCGTCCCTCCTATTTCTCCAATGAGTAAAACTGCCTCTGTCTGTTTATCCTGTTGAAATAACCGCAAAAGAAAAATAAAATCACAACCAATAATAGGGTCACCACCTATACCTATACAGGTAGTTTGGCCCAATCCTATTTTACTTATTTGCCATATTGCTTCATAAGTCAACGTCCCGCTCCTTGAAATTACACCCATCTTGCCTTCTTTACATATATAACCCGGTATAATGCCAACCTTACATGATGGTGGTGTAATAACGCCTGGACAGTTAGGACCTATCATAACTGTCCTTGATTGGCTTATTAACTCCTTTTTTATTTCTCGTAAATCCCTCACCGTTATCCCCTCCGTTATACAAACCACCAAATCTAATTGGTTTTCTATACATTCAAAAATTGCTTCTTTGCATCCAAAAGGTGGCACAAAAATAACGGAAACAGTGGCACCTGTCTCTTTTTTTGCTTCCCTCACACTATCAAAAATCGGTATTTTGTCTTCAAAATAAGTTCCGCCTTTACCAGGTCTTACCCCTCCTACTAACTTAGTCCCATATCTCAACATTTCTTTAGAATGAAATGAACCATGCTTACCCGTTATACCCTGACACAAAATCTTTGTATCTTCGTTAACTAATATGCTCACACCCGCATTAATTATAAGATAAAAGATTACAAGATCAATAGTTCGCCAAGGTGAACAATAGTTCGCCAAGGTGAATTGTAAAACGATAAATCTTGAATTTTTTATGTTTTTTAATCACAGTTTTTATCCACTTTAAGGTTTTTCTTTTCTCTCTTTTCTTTTTTATCTTTCGTAGAACAGCATTACTATATATCTTCCTTTCATAGAACGGGGCTACCGTAGAACAGGGCTACTATAGGGTAAATAAAAAAATTATTTAAG
>CAZWFP010000035.1:0-17796 GCA_964633175.1 uncultured Planctomycetaceae bacterium
ATGAAGGATGGAAGGTAAACTACAAAAGGGGAATTTGAAAGTGTGGTAATTTCTGGGGAAGAATTTTCTTTTAATAAAATAAAAATTATTATATAAAATTTACGATAATATAGATATGAGTTATTTAACACCTGTAATAATAGAACAAACAGGGAGAGGAGAACGGGCATATGATATTTGGTCACGACTCCTAAAAGATAGAATAATCTTTATAGGTACGCCAATAGATGATTATATTGCCAATCTCGTAATAGCACAGTTGCTATTTCTGCAGAGCGAGAATAGAAATCAGGATATAAGCATTTACATAAACTCACCGGGTGGATACGTTACGAGCGGACTTGCTATTTACGATACAATGCAATTCGTTCAACCGGATGTTGCAACTTACTGCGTTGGGCAGGCATCAAGTATTGCAGCTCTTATATTAACGGCAGGAAAAAAAGGGAAACGTTTTGCCCTCCCCAATGCCAGAATCCTTATACATCAACCATGGGGAGGGACAAGAGGTACTGCCAAAGACATAAAAATCCAGGCAGATGAGTTGATAAAAATAAAAAATAAGATAAATGAACTTTTACATAAACATACAGGACAACCTGCTGAGAGAATCTCAAAAGATACTGATAGGGATTTTTTTATGGGACCTGAAGAAGCAAAAGAATATGGGATTATTGATGAAATAATACTACCCAAAAAGTAAAGATATGGATACCCAAAAAATAAAAAGAATCTGTTCATTTTGTGGTAAAGACGAAAAATCATATAAGAAGATAATTATGGGCCCTAACACTGTTTCTATATGTGAAGATTGTGTAAAAATTTGCCAGGATTTAATAATAGGTTCTACTGCTATACCAGAGGAGAAAATCCTAAAGAAACCTCAGTTAATTAAACCAAAGCAGATAAAAGAATTTCTGGATCACTACGTAATAGGACAGGAAAGAGCCAAAAGAGTCATATCAGTTGCCGTATATAATCATTATAAAAGAGTATTCTATGCTGACTCAGAAAACGTAGAATTTACAAAAAGCAATATTTTAATAATAGGACCAACCGGCTGTGGCAAAACTTACATTGCAGAAATACTGGCAAAATTATTAGACGTTCCTTTTGCAATAGCAGACGCTACTACCTTGACGGAAGCAGGATATGTAGGAGAAGACGTTGAAAATATACTGTTACGGTTGATACAAAACGCAAACTTTGACGTAAAGCAAGCGGAGGTTGGCATTGTATACATAGATGAGATAGATAAAATAGCACGATTATCTGAAAACCGCTCCATCACAAGGGATGTATCAGGAGAAGGTGTTCAACAGGAACTATTAAAAATAGTTGAAGGAACAATATCAAATGTGCCAAGGCACGGCGGTAGAAAACATCCTGAGGCTTCTTATATCCAGATAAATACGAAAAACATATTATTCATTGCTGGCGGAATGTTTGAAGGTATCGATAAATTAGTAAAATCCAGAATTGGGAAATCACCAATAGGATTTAATAAAACATCAAATGAAATAATGGATAAAGAATTAGGAGATATTTTAGAATTAGTAGAACCGGAAGATCTTGTAAGATTTGGTATGATACCAGAATTTGTTGGTAGATTTCCTGTTATAACAAGTGTAAGACCGCTGACGGAAAATGAATTATATAGAATTTTAGTAGAACCCAAAAACTCAATAATAAAACAATATAAGGAACTTTTCAAATTAGAAGGAGCAGAATTACAAATAGACGATAGCGCTTTGTTTGCAATAGCGAAAAAAGCAAAAGAAAAAAATACTGGAGCGCGCGGATTAAAAAATATCATAGAAAGCATTATGCTTGACATAATGTTTGATTTACCTGATTTACCCAATAATTCCATAGTGCAGATAGATGAAGACGTCGTAATGAATGGGGAAAAGCCACAAATAAAAATGCTAAAAAAAGCAAAAGCAAAAAAGATTAGAGAGATAAAAGGTTAAAGTTATATCCGCTTTTTTAAGCATTGATTTTTGACTATGTAATCGTAGGAAGCGGAATAGCGGGATTATCTTGTGCCTACTTCTTAAGTAAAAAGAAAAAAAGCATTCTTGTGGTAGATAAAAAACAATCCCTCAATAATGCCTCTTCTGCCGCAGCAGGTCTGCTCTCACCTATAAAATTTCATACTTACCCTCCTTCTCTGCAAAAATTGTGCATCGAAGCAATAAAGTTCTATCCGCGATTCCTACAAGAGTTGAACTTGCAACACCTTATTCAATCAAAAGGAGAATTAATCCTGTCACAAAACGAAAATGAATTAAAACAGATACAACTGTCCTTTAAAAAGTTTAATATCTCGTCAAAAATAATGGATATAAAAACACTGTTGAAAAAATTCAAATACTTATCAAATAACGTTAATTATGGTTTATTAACAAAACACGTGTATTCTATTAACAACAATCTATTATTAGAGAAATTACTTGGCATTGCTACAAATAATGCAAAGATTCTTTTCTCAGTAAAAGTGAATCTAATTAAAATTAAAAATAATAAAATTTCCCACATAGAAACCAATGTAGGAAGTTTTGAAGGGAGGAATTTTATATTTACGACAGGGGCAGAAAATACATATTTTCAAAAAGAACTTTTTAACGTTCAGGTAAAAGGTGTTAAAGGTGTTCTTTTGGAACTTATAGGAAATCATAAGGTTACGTTACCTGTCATTCATAATCATTATTATGTAGTGCCAAGAAATAATTACACGCTTTTAGCAGGAACAGTAGTAAAAGAGAATGACCGGTCAGATAACGTTTATGTAGAATACGTAGAAGAAATAATATCAAACGTCAAACATTTCTATTCGAACATCGTGAAACTCCACATAAAAGAAATAAGAACTGGACTTAGACCATTCATAGAAGGAAGAACCGTTATCTATGAACGCTCACAAAAAATAAAGAATGCCTACATAATTAACGGCCTTTTTAGAAATGGGATACTTCTAGGACCTTACGTTTCTTATCTGTTCATTGACAAATATTTTTAACTTTTCAAAATACTCTACTAAAAAGTAATATTTAGTTTGGTGGATTATTAATGATTTTCCTTACGGGTGGCACGGGATTTATCGGGTCAAAAGTGTTAGAAAAACTATCTGAAAATAACGAACAGGTGTGCGTTTTAACAAGGCAAAAAATAAATCCTTTAGCTCCTAATATCACTATTATAAACTCTAAACTTACGGAACCAGAGCGTTTTTCAAGATACCTCCAACAATCTGATACTTTAGTGCATATAGCAGGATGTGCTAAAGCATTTTCAAGCGATAAAAGCGAATTTTACGATACAAACTTCTTAGGAACAAAAATGCTGATTGAAGAAGCCTTAAGATGCGAGATAAAAAAAATTACATATATATCAACCTGTATGGTTTTTGGACCATCCAATACGGAACTTTGTGAGAATGACTTTAAAGAGAGGAATAATTTTCTAACTGACTACGAAAAAAGCAAATATATGGCAGAAATATACGTCAGAAAAAAAATAAAACAAGGAGCCCCAATCATAGTATTATATCCTACAAGAGTTTTTGGACCAGGGAAATTGACGCAAGGAAATTCAGTAACGAAACTAATTCTTTTCTTCATCAAATCCGGAATCTTTCCTGTAATAGAAAACCCCAAATATTATGGCAATTACGTGTATGTAGATGACGTAGTAAATTTAATATTGAGGTCAATTTACAAAATCAAACCCCCGGAAACACTACTGCTTGCAGGATATAATTTGAATTTCCAGCAGTTCTTTCAGACATTAAATAATCTTTTAGGTTGTAATGGCAAAATCATTACGATAAAAAAATTACTTGCTATGAAATTAGCACGGTTTTTGGAAAACATGGAGATAGAAACCGGTATTCCCGCTCCAATTAGTCGTGGTTGGGTTGAAACCTTTACTATCAATTGGTTGTACTCAAACAAAAAAGTCAAAACATTGTTAAATTATAACTTTGAAAACTTTGAAACCGCTCTGAAAAACACAATAAACCATCTACAAAATAACTATCGCTCAAACAAAATATGATACTCTTAAAAATCATGTCTTTAACTATTATGCTTACTTTTGTTGCTTTTTTTTTTCATAAATATTTACCAAAAAAATTTTGTTCTGATAGAACTAAATTTATTAATATTATATCAGAATTTTTACTTCAATTCTTTGGTTATTGTGTTTTCCCTATATTTATACTAATGGTCTATCCTTTTTATATCCTATGCTGCAACTATAACATATTCGATGGTTTACAAACAATCCTTTTGAAGTATGATGTCATATTAAATATTAAAAATTCAATATACATCCTTATATTTTTCTTCTTATCCCTGCCATTTTTAATATGGGGATTAAGATTCAAAAAACTAAAACAAGAGTATCCTCTGTGGAAAAATTTCTGTAATGCATCTATACTGCAAAAAACTTTGTATGAAATTGTATATCTGATTTATTATATAAATTGGGAGCTTTTCTTCAGAGGGATACTCCTTTTACTGTTAGTCCAGTCGACCGAATCCATGACCAGTAATGCTTTCCAAATGTTTTTAATATTTAACACACTTCAATCTATATTTGCAGGACTTTTTCACTATGATAAACCACTGCCAGAATTCATCCTCTCTTTTCCAACCAGTTTCATATTTGGATATATTGCTTATGGATTTAATTCAATTCTTCCTTGTATCATTATACATTATCTTATTGGCGTTACTTTTGACATACTTGTCACATATATAAAACCAAAAAATGCTGTTTAATTCATCTATAATATTATCTATATATTTTTTATTTCTTAGCGGCCTGTCTCTTTTTTCCAGGGAAAAACTTTTTAATCAATATTTCACCCTCACCTTAATTCTGTCAATATTTTTCCTTGTAAAAGAAATAATACTTCTAAAATGCAACAACCTCATCAAAATCATCATAAGAGCATTGGATTTTATCGGATTTTTAATTCAATATCAGTTAATGGGGATTTTTACTTTATATTTTCGCAATTTTTGTGATAGTTCATTAGTTAATTTTGAAAATAAACTTTTCGGATTTCAACCGCTCATTATCTTTAACAAAATTTCGAACAAATTTCTTACGGAATTTTTTATGTTGTGTTATTTTCTATACGTTCCCATTCTGCCACTTCTCTACCTCTATTTGCAAATCAAGAATATAAAAAACGCTGATAATTACGTATTTAGATTATGCCTAACGTATAGCATTACATTTGTATTCTTCTTTATTTTCCCTATCGCTTGTCCTAAGAATTTCTTAAACCTTGAAAGTTTTAAACCTTTAAACGGTATAATTTTCGGCAATCTCATAATAGATAACTGGGCAAAATTTGACATAAAGGGAGGGTGTTTTCCCAGTCCACACTGTGCCGCAGGATTTACGATACTATACTACCTTTACAAAAATAAATTGAAAATATTCTACCCTATTTTAATAATTATGGCAGGAATGTTTGTTTCAACCGTCTATGGCAGATTTCACTATCTTACTGACTCTATTACAGGTATTCTGCTATCGCTCATAATTAACGTTATTATAGATAAATTTAAACCTTAAACCTCTTCTCACATTGCAAGCGAACCATTAGTTTGCAGAGCAACGTCATTGCGAGGGTGAACGTCCTGTGGCAACCTCATCCTTAAACCTTTAACTTTGAACTTCTTGTTAGTCATTGTGAGCAAACTCTTGGTTTGCGTGGCAATTTTATTTTTACCATTCATCATTCAGTATTCAATATTCAGTATTTATTACCTATCTCACTATGTCATTTCTTCTATTCCCCTTGTGCAGACGGAGTATTTTATTTCTTTTAACCCTCTCATAATTTTATTCATAGGATTTTCTATATTAGAAAAAAAAGATTGACAGGTCTGGGCAATTTCTTTTTCACTATACTTCAAAAAATCCTCAGTGTCAAATACTTTACCATACTTATAAACCAAGCCACTCTTTTCCCCTTTTTCTACCTCATCCACAATATTATGATAATAGGAACCTATTAAAACCTTGTTTGAATAAAAAATGGGTTCTAATATATTATGACCTCCCACTTTAATAAACGTCCCTCCCAAAATCGTATATTTTGTTAACGATAAAATCTTATCAACTATTCCAAATTTATTGATTACGAAAAATTCATTATTATCCAGCAATCTCTTATCCTTTTGATAATCAAAATCATTGAGCATTACAGTTTTGAATTGCTTACTGAAAAACTTCAAATAATATTCCGAATAATTTATATGCCTCGGAATGCATAAAAATTTAAGATTATATTTACTACGTAGCTTTAAACAAATATCTTCCAAATACTTTTCCTCACCTTTATGAATTGACAATAAACTTACTAAATCTAATTTATCGCTATTTCTGGGTATAAATTTATTTATATAAGGAATGAATTTCATATTTTCTATCCTCTCTATTTTTGATTGTGGAATTCCTATATCTATTAATTTTTGAATAGTTATATCATTTACGCAGAAATACTTGTCAATATTATTTTTTAATATGTATTTATACAGGGATAAATTATATAAAAATGCCTTCTGTGGTTTTATTCTAAAATTCACCAAAAAAATTTTTATTCCAAGCGCTGATGCATTCAAAATCAAATTGGGCCAGATTTCTTGTTCGGCAATTATTAAAACTGACGGCTTTAAATATTGGAGAAATTTTCTTACCTTACTGTAAAAATCAAAAGGCATATAGGCAACGTGATTTTGTGCACTATAATTGTGGCGTAAAAGATTATAAGCAGTATGGGTAGCAGTAGTTATCACCACATCAATGTCATTATTACTTTGTATAATAGCATCTTTTAACGATAGGAGCGATTTTGTCTCACCAATCGATGCGCCATGTAAAATAACTATTTGCCTTTTGGTTCTTATGTTTTTGATAGTTGCATTAAATCTACTACTTACATAGTCAATAGCAACCTTAATATCTCTGTATTTTTTCAAAAATCTTATTGCAAAGTATGGAGATAACCCTGTATATATAATGTCAAATAAATTCATAGTTTATAATTTTATTAGGAGCCAGAATGGCGTGGCAATTTCATCTTTAAACCTTAAACTTTTATGCTTTTGAGTTTTGACTTTTGACTTTTTATCATACATATTACAGGTTTTAATTTTATAATAAAAACCCATATATAATAGTAGCAATAACTAATAAGGAGGAAGAATATGGTAAAAAAAGTAGGTATAGCGTTAATATTATTAACCAGTATAGTTAGGGCAGAAGGGATTTTTCATAATGTCGAATATAATATTCGGGAAGCAATAAAGAAACTTGGTTCGGAAGATCCATCTTTAATTGATGAAGGGAGAGAAGCGCTTTTATATTACGGTTCTCTGGCAACTGACGCTCTAATAAAAGCACTGGAAAGCGATAAGCTGGAAGTAAGATTCCTTGTATGCCAATTGCTGGGGGAAATTCGCGATAAAAAGGCAATACCATATCTGCTTTTACTTTTTGATAAAAAAGTGAAAGTATTAAGCAGTATTGCCTCATGCGCTGCTGAAAGTTTAGGATTATTGCAGGCGAAAGAGGCAATACCTAAATTAATTGAAAGTCTACAAACAGATGATGCAGAATTAAAATATAACGCTTTAAAATCATTAGGATATTTACATGCAAGCGATGCCGTAGATAAAATAAAAAAATTACTGACAGATAAATCGTCAACCTATTTTGACGGGATAATAAGGGCGCAAGCGTTGAGGACATTAGAACTTTTAGGAGCAGAAAGCGTCATTGATGAAGTGAAGAAATTACTTACAGATACCACACTTGAAAAATTTACTGGTAAGCAGGTAAGATATTATGCAGTAAGAGTCCTACAAAGTGTTACTGAAACTGATATTGCTGATATAGATGCCGAAGAAGACCCCACTAAAGTTGAGGAAATTTATAACAAATGGATAGAATGGTCTAAAAAATCAGAAAAGAAAGAAGAAGAGAAAAAAGACGCTAAAAAGGAAGAAAAGCACGAAGGTGATAAGGTAAAAAAACTAGAAGAATTAATAAAAAAAACACAAAAAACTCAGCCAGAAGAAAAGAAAGAAGATAAAAAATAGAAGATGGATTTCCTTTCCTTAATAAAAAACCAAGTTGCTGAATTTCTTATCTTTCAATCTAAAATCTATAATATGAAATCTACAATTATATGTGCGGATGTAGTTCAGTTGGTAGAACACTGGCTTCCCAAGCCAGTTGTCGGGGGTTCGAATCCCCTCATCCGCTCATAGGATTGCAGATTGCAGATTGTAGATTGCAGAATGCAAACTAGGAATTGTACGTAGAGGATCAGATTATAAATGATAGCCAGTAGATTTGGAATTTAGCAAGTGTTTATTAGTAAAGAAAATATGAAAAATAGATTTAAACAATTAAGTATTAATGTAATAAATCTTATAGAAAAATTTCCACGATCTACTGTATTTGAAGTTATAGGAAAGCAACTTTTAAGATCATCTACATCAACTGGTGCAAACTATTCGTCAGGATGCAGAGCGCGTTCTAAAGCAGAGTTTATATCTAAATTGCAAATAGTATTGGAAGAATTAGATGAAACGTTATATTGGTTAGAACTATTGACTGAAGCAAAATTGATTGATAAGCAAAAGATACAACACTTAATAGATACTGTTAATGAGCTTATAGCAATTATTGTAACATCTATAAAAACAGCGAGAGAAAATTTAAAAATACTTAATAGTTAATGTTTGACCGAGTATTGCTCAATCAATCTGCAATCTGCAATCTGCAATCTGCAATCTGCAATGGTATGTGCCCGTAGCTCAGTTGGATAGAGCGGCGGTTTCCTAAACCGCAGGTCGGCAGTTCAAATCTGCCCGGGCATACGTTATAAATTCGGGATGGCGGGACTCGAACCCGCGACCTCTTGAACCCCATTCAAGTGCGCTAATCCAAACTGCGCTACATCCCGAAAAAATGTCAAAAGTATAAACAAAAATAAAAATACAATATACAGCATATCTCACCTCAGTTCTATCTTCAAATTCCATATCTCGTTTTCCTCTGAACGGATAACTTCTATACTTACCGTCTTCTTTCCATCCGACTTTACCCGAGATATGATATCCTTCAAACTCTTTATATCAGTAATTTGATTCTTTTCTACTTTCTTTATTATGTCATATAATACAAAACTTTTATTTGTTGCATCTTTCTGCACATTCACCCCACCTGTGACTGCTACCCCCTTCTCAGACACATCCAATTTCCTCTTAAGTTTATAATCAACTGTTAAATCCTTTACCTTAATACCCAATTCATCTATAGCAGTTTCTTGCATCTGGTCCCAAAATACTGGTTGTTCTTTAGGAACGACTTTTATATCTAAATACTTATCTTCGCTTTTCCTATATATTTTAAGAGTAATAAACTCTAATGGTTTTAATAATGATGTGATTTTTACAAGGACATCCGTCTCAGATTTTACTGACATATTCTCTATCTTCTCACCATTTATTTCAACAATTAAATCATTCTCAAAAATTTTACTATCTTGCAAAGACCCGTCTGGAACCACTTTGTCGATATTAATAGCCATCTTATATTTATTGTCTTTTATTACATTCTTTAGTTTATCATCATAATAAAGGGAAAAGGTTCCTGGTATAAGTCCTATCCATAATTTTGAACTTTTCTGCTCATCTTCACCTAAAAAGGATTTAAATTCTATATAAGGCAACACTACCACGGAGTTTAATCCATAGTAAGAAATCATAAAATTATCTTTTTCATCATACATACTTTCTGGAATGGAAATAGGCGTTGTTAAAATACCGATAGGATCTGAGTTACTATTGAATACAATTCCACCCGCTATATGTCCTATTGGTTTATCACAGTGATAAAACCTGTTATCCTGCTTTTTTAATTCTGCGGAAATACTACAGTTAATTAGTTGAGTAGGAAAGCCGAACGTTTCTACTGGTAGTATAGATAGTATAGTAACATTGTCAGCGACTTTTAAGTTTTTCTGGGAAAACTTAAGTGGCTTGAAAGGAAATGTTTCCTTTTGTGCTTTTACCACGGCAATACCTTTGTCGAAGTTTGATAAAAGTAATTCTGCGCTGATCTCTTTTTTATTATATAAAATTTTTACTGTTTTGGGCGCCTTATAATTTGTGAACCCGACATTCTGTCCCATACTTATTAATCTCAACCTTTTTGAATAAGTTAACTCGTCCTCAAAAGTTATAGAGGTTGTCAATACCTTGCTATCATCATATATTATCCCGACTGTCTTGCCAGTTCTCTTTATTACTTCTCCTCTGACTTCAAATGATATATCAAAATCTATAGTTACCAACCTATCAGAAAATTTTTTAAGAATGTTTTGATAATTCTGGTTGAATAACAAACCCACTATCAAACTTGATACAAATACAAACCTTTTGGTCATTTTATTCCTCCTTTTGTATCGTTAATACATAGTTAATAACTCCTATATAACAATTACATTATGGAATTTTACTTTCAATTTTGTAAAAATAGCATTACGAAGGTCAAATATAACTTTTATTTTCTTGACAAAATACTTATAATTAATGTTAGAATGAGGGGTAACAAGCACGCCAAAATCGAACTTTGAGAGTTCACTATTTAGTTTTATAGAATACATCTTCTTTCTGAATTTTCTTGTTGGACCTAGCTCTTTTACATACGGGTCATAATACGAAACGTTTGCCTTAAATTCCTGAAACTTTTCTATCAAAACCAATGCAGGTGATTCTCTTGTATCATTTGTATCCGGTTTATAAGAAACGCCGATAACCAATACGTTTGAGCCATTTACCGTTTTTTTCATATCATTCAATTTTTGTATCATTCTATTAAAATAATATGAAGGCATCGTTTCATCAAATTCTCCTGCAAGTTCTATAAATTTTGCGCTTATGTTAAACTCTTTTGCCTTGTATGAAAGATAAAGTGGGTCTATAGGTATACAATGTCCACCCATACCGGGTGAAGGATAAAACGCTTGAAAGCCGAACGGTTTGGTTTTCGCCAATTCAATTACTTCATAAATATCTATATCCATAGCATCTAAAACAACCTTCATTGAATTTATCAATGAAATATTGACCGCTCTATATATGTTTTCCAACAACTTAGCACTCTCCGCTGCCTTTATACTACTTGCTTTCACAATCGTTTTAAACGCCTTACTATATACCGCACTGACCACACACAAACTCCTCTCACCAAAGCCACTAACAATTTTAGGTATATTTTCCATCCTAAATGTTTTATCAGCAGGATTAATCCTTTCAGGAGAAAATCCTATAAAATAGTCATCCTCTACTTTTAATCCACTTTCATCCAATACTTTTTTTAATACTTCTTCCGTAGTTCCGGGATAAGAAGTGCTTTCTAAAACCACTACTTGTCCTTTTCTCAAAATTCTCCTCAATTGTATGGCAGTATTTTCTATAAATTTCAAATCAGGAACTTTATACTTGTTTAGCGGTGTGGGAACACATATTATAATGACATCAGCGTTTTCCATATCAACAAACCTCTCAGTAGGTTTAAATTTTCCACTTCTTACGGCATTCTTCAATATATCGTCGCTAATATCAGATATATAACTTTTACCACTTAACAATCTATCTATTTTAGCAGCATCTATGTCAAAACCAACCACAGGTATATTCTTCTTGACAAAAAGTAAGGATAAAGGTAAGCCTACATATCCCAATCCTATCACGCCAACAGTGAACTTATTATTTGCTATCTTCGCTTTTAATTCATCAAATATAAGTTTATTCAATATTATTTAACACCCTTTTTAATTTTCTACAACTAGAAATAATATTTAATCTGTTATTATTATCCGCCCTGTTAAGTGGTAATCTGTAAATTTCTTCACAAAATCCACATGACGACATCGCAACTTTAATACCAATAGGATTAGGTTCTGAAAATAATGTCTTCATAAAATGGTGTGATTTATATATTAACTCTATAGATTTCTTAACCTTATTTTCAATAAAATATTTCTGTAATTTATATATTAACCCTGGAAATATATTTGATACTACTGATACTATACCCACCGCGCCACTTATAAGATATTGTAAATATAACATATCATTACCACATAAAATCTCAAAGTTAGTATACCTTTTTATATGCATAACATATTCAAAATTATTCGAGCATTCTTTAATTGCTTTTATAAGATTAATCTTATTTAATTTCTCTAAAACACCTATATCTAAACTATAACCTGTCCTCGCTGGAACGTTGTATAATATTATAGGTAAACCAGTATTATCTGATATCGTTTTATAAAACCTTTCAATTCCATTTGCATTAGTTTTTAAATAAATGGGAGGATTTACCAGCAAGGCATCCATACCACATCTTAGCGCTAACCTTGCTTCCTCTAAAGTATGAGCAAAGGTATAAGACGAAATACCTCCTATCAGTATTTTTCTATCTCTATAAAATTCTCTGGCAAAGTTAAACAAATTCTCTTTCTCATTAAAGTTCAGAGAAGGTCCCTCTCCCGTTGTTCCACACACAACTAAGCCAGCTACGTAGTTTTTGTCCTGATATTCCAATATCTTAGTGAGAGATGGATAATCAATCTTATCATTCTTAAATGGTGTTATTAGCGCGGTAAACAATCCTTTTAATAAGTTATTCATTGGAAAACACTAAACTCTTGTTAATCCTTTGAGTTAATGAATTTGGGAAGTTTTCCAATTGTAAAAGTTAATAACTACTAATAATCTGTTTCATTTCCTTAACGGCGTTGTAGAAACCACTGAATACGGACCTGGCTATAATTGAATAACCAACGTTAAACTCTTCAACTTCTTTTATCTTAAGTATAGGAAAAATGTTTCTATAATTCAAGCCGTGCCCTGCTGCAACAAAAAATCCACATGATTTAGCATACCTTGCAACTTGTAATATCTTCTTTATTTCTTCCATCTGTAACTTATTGCTACTTGCATTAACATAAAAACCTGTATGAATTTCTATAGTGTTTATTTCCATTTCTTTTGCTATATCTATCATTTCCATCTCTGGATCTATAAATAAACTGACTTGTATACCGCCTCTTTTTGCTTGTTCTGATATTTTCCTTATCATTGTGAGATCGGATGATGGATTTAATCCTCGTTCGGTTGTAACTTCTTTTCTATATTCAGGCACAAGCGTAATGCGGCTAGGTTTGACTGATATAACCTTATCCACCACCTCTTTTTCAAGCCCAAGTTCTACGTTTAAAGGTATATGAATGGAACTTTTTAACTTTTCTAAATCAAAATCTTTTACATGTCGTCTGTCAGCCCTTAAATGACAAACTATACTATCAGCCCCTGCTTCTTCTGCTAATAAAGCATAAAAAAGTGGGTCCGGCTCTAATCCTTTCCTTAATTCTCTAATACTTGCTATATGGTCAACGTTTACGCCTAACCTTTTCATCTACTCACACTATTTAAGGATATTGCGGGCAATGACTATGTGCTGCACTTCAGATGTTCCTTCATAGAGTTCTGTTATTCTCTGGTCTCTGAAAAAACGGGCAACAAAACTTTCTTCAAAATAGCCGAAACCACCATGAATCTGAACCGCTTCTCTTACAATTTTATTACACATAGTAGAAGCAAATAACTTTGCCATTGATGCTTCTTTTGAATGTGGTATTTTTTTATCCCTCATCTTAGCTGCTCTATATGTCAGTAATCTTGCTGCATCAATATTCATCGCCATTTCAGCAAGTTTCCACTGGATTGACTCATATTCAGATAGTTTTTTACCAAATTGTTCTCTTTGCTTGACATATTCTAAAGATTTTTCGAAGGCTGCCTCTGCAATACCAAGGGATTGGGTAGCAACACCTATCCTACCACCATCTAATGTATCCATAGCAATTGTAAATCCTTTGTTTATTTCACCTAAAACGTTTTCCTGAGGAACCTTACAATCTTCCAAAAATAAAGTTACTGTGCTTGATGCTCTTATACCTAATTTATGTTCATTGGGACCTATCTTTAACCCAGGGAAATTCTTTTCGACTAAAAACGCGGTTATACCCTTTGCCTTCAACTTTATATCAGGTTCAGTTCTGGCGTATACAATAAAAAGATCTGAGTAACCGCCGTTTGTTACAAAACATTTAGTTCCATTTAAAACGTAATAGCCGTTTTTCTTTTGGGCACTTGTTCTTAAAGATGCAGCATCCGAGCCTGAGGTGGGTTCCGTTAAACAATACGCTCCTATAATTTCCCCTGTGGCTATTTTAGGCAAATATCTTTGTTTCTGCTCTTCAGTTCCAAAACGAATAATAGGACTACTTACAAGAGAACACTGAACGGAAATAGTAATACCGGTTGATGCACATACCTTGTTTATCTCTTCTAATACCAAACATAATGCAAAATTGCCTAACCCTGTGCCACCGTATTTTTCGGGGATTAACAAACCCAGAAAACCCAATTCGCCTGCTTTCCTTACAATTTCCAATGGAAACTTACACTCTTTATCTAATTTTGCAGCAACAGGTTTTATCTCCTTCTCAACAAATTTCTTTACATTTTCAACCAATGCCTTTTCTACATCACCTAATTCAATGTATTCCAGCATTTTAACTTTTCTTTAATATTCCTAATACCCTTTCCTGTAAATCAAAATTCTCTTTGAAAACACCTTCGGACGAGATTGTAACAACTTTACTGTCTCTTTTTTTAACGCCGCGAATAATCATACAAAAATGCTGTGCTTCTAGTATTGTCATTATACCTTTTGGCTTAAGTGCTTCAAATAGTATTTTTGTTATTTCAAACGTAAGCCGCTCTTGAACCTGTAGTCGTTTAGATAAAATGTCCACCACTCTCGGTAATTTAGAAAGACCAGTAATTTTGGAATCCTTGGGAATGTAAGCAATGTTAACGGTCCCTGTAAACGGTAATAAATGATGCTCACAAAAAGAAACAAACTCTATATCTTTCACCAGAACAATATCATCAAAAATGTGATTGTTGAATATTTTTATGTAGTCCTTTGGATCTTTTCCTATACCACTAAAAACTTCTTCACACATTCTGACAAAACGTTCCGGTGTCTCTTTCAAACCTTCTCTGGTAGGGTCTTCTCCTATACCTTCTATCATCAACTGAGCAGCTTTTTTCAATTTTTCTTTATCCATAATGAAAACTTTTCCATTTTAACCTTTAATTTTAAAATTTCTTATATTCCATTTGCTATTTAGAAACTCCCCGGGGGTTTTAAATTCCCCTTTATTCAGTATTTAATATTTATTATTTATTATTTATTATTTTTTTCCGAGTTTGGCGAGTTCAGCGGGTTAGATTTCTCCTTAAACCTTCACTTTTGGCTATTGGCTTTTGGCTTCTTTCCCACTCTATTCTTCTTAATTATTCGTAATTATAATTTCACATTGATGGAACTTAATAAAAAGGCGGTTTCGCTATTATCGGGAGGGCTTGATAGCACTCTTGCCACAATTATAATGGCAAAATTAGGCATAGAAGTATTCGGTATTCAGTTTCTAACCGCTTTTGGATGCGATGCCAAATACAGTGGACATTGCGTTCACGATGTTAATACTCTTGCAAACAGATTTGGATTCCATATAAAATTATGTCCTACAGGCAATGACTACATAAAAATGGTAGAAAATCCTAAATTCGGTTATGGGAAAAATATGAATCCTTGCGTTGATTGTAGAATTTTTATGCTGAAATGGGCAAAGGACTATATGCAAGAAGTAGGCGCAACTTTTGTCATTACAGGAGAAGTTTTAAATCAACGCCCTATGTCCCAAAAAAAATTCAGATTTCTTGAAATAGATAAAGAAGTCGGATTGGAAGGATTAATCTTAAGACCTTTATCCGCTAAATTACTACCTCCAACATTCCCAGAACAATGTAAAATAGTAGATAGGGAGAAACTATATGCGATTGAAGGGCGTTCTCGTTCCATCCAACTCAAACTCGCCAGAGAATTTGGATTACAGGATGATGAAATACCTCAGGCAGCAAGTGGGTGCCTTTTAACAGACCCAGGATTCTCGGCACGTCTTAGCGTTTTATTTAATATGAAAAAAGGTAATACAGAAAAAGACATTCAATTAATGAAAATAGGCAGACACTTCAAGTTAAAAGATAATTGTATCTTTATTGTCGCAAGAAATGAAGATGAATGTAAACTCTTGGAAGAAGAATTCAGTAATTGCGGCAAACTTATTAAGTCCAATGCAATTGGACCTATAGGACTTTTGTATAATAGTTCCAGCGAGGAAAATATTCAAATGGCAGTAAAAATACTTTCTACCTATATAAAGAAAATACCCCCAGAACAAAAACTTCAATTCTTTATAGAGGACAGAACTTTTACCATAGAAGAAAAGATTGATAAATCCTTCCCGGAACAATTTTTAGTAACATCTTTCACCTCATTAAACATTAAACGTTTACACTTTTAAACTTTATAATAATCCATTTCTATTATGAACTTTTTAGTTGGTGGCGTAAATAGTCCTGTAAGAACTTTTTCTTATGTAGGATTTAAAAAAATACCCATTTTTACACATGCAGAAGGTTGTTATCTATACGATAAAAATGGCAATAAGTTTATAGACCTTATTTCAGGATGGGGCTCTCAGATAATCGGTTATAATACCCCTCTCTATAAAAAAATATTCAATGAATTTAAAACAAATAACAAATACTTTGTGGGCATAACCAATCCATTTGAAAATGAACTGGCAAAACTTATAAATTATGCCTTCCCCAATATAGAAAAGGTCAGATTTACAAATTCCGGAACAGAAGCGGTAGCAACTGCTATTCGCCTTGCAAGAGCAATAACAAAGAAAGATATTATCCTTAAATTCTCAGGTTGCTATCATGGACATATTGACTATTTACTATTTAAAGCCGGCTCCGGAGCTATGACACATTCCATTTCCACATCAGAAGGTATTCTGAAAGTATTATCTAAAACCGTAATTATTATTCCTTTTAATAACATAAAACTCTTAAAATCACTTTATCCGAAATTAAAGAATAATCTTGCTGCTGTTATCTTAGAAGGCGTTCCCGCTAATATGGGTGTAATTACCCCAGAATATGACTTTATAAATGAAGTATTCGAATTTACTCGTAAATTAGGTGGGTTGGTAATATTAGATGAAATAGTTACGGGTTTTAGGGTTTGTTTTGGCGGTTTGCAATCACTATTAAAATTAAAACCAGACATTACAACATTGGGGAAAATAATAGGCGGAGGATTCCCCATAGGAGCAGTTGGAGCTAACGAAAAAATTATGAATAATCTATCACCCACAGGAAAAGTTTATCAGGCAGGAACATTTTCAGGCAACCCTTTGTCTGCTTTTGCAGGTTGCCAAATATTAAACTATTTAAAGAAAAATCTTAATTTATACAAATCGTTAGAGTCAAATGCTAATCAGATAATTTCATCTCTCAAACACACTCTCCAAAGTAAACATTGGAAATATACCATTAATCAATTCAAAAGTTTATTTACGTTGTTTTTGGGAGTAGAGCAAGTAAAAAATTATGAGCAGGCACAAAAAGTTGATAAAAAACTATTCAAAGATTTCTATATAAAAATGTATAAAAAACGTATACTTTTACCACCTTCCCCTTTTGAAGCAATATTTTTGAACGCTTCCCACACACGAAAAGAAATAAACTACATTAAGACCGC
>CAZWFP010000036.1:0-17335 GCA_964633175.1 uncultured Planctomycetaceae bacterium
TTATAAATATGCTTATGATATTGTAGTTAATTTAGGCAGGACGTTTTACAGAACCAGAGAAGAGGTAGATTTTATAGAAAAGGTATTAAAGTTTAAGGAAGCAGGTATTTATTTTACGGTTCTATTATATGGAGTGGAGCAGGCGCCTTGGCGAGTGGAACAGGATCTATAACTGCCAGCACAGTAATTTCTGATTTGTAGCCAGAAATTACCACATTTCCAAATTCCCATTTTGTAATTTACCATTCATTCTTCATTTTATTATTTTATTCCGAGTTAGCGAGTTGGAATTTTCTCCCAACTTTTGAATTTTAACATGCACCTTTGACTTTTTCTTCTACTTATAACTGCAATCTACAATCTGAGATTCTCACTACCATCTCTTGTATTTTTCTTTGTGGTAATTTCTGTTTTTGAGGAACTTCTAATTTTTTAACTAATTTTACTTATATAATAAATTCCTGATTTTTATGATTGAAGTAAAGAGTGTTAGCAAGTTTTTTGGTAATATAAAAGCGTTAGATAAAGTAAATTTTTTCATAGATAAAAACGAACTTATAGGACTTTTAGGTCCTAACGGTGCAGGTAAAACGACTTTGATGAGAATCATAACTTCTTATCTTGCCCCTACTCTGGGTGATGTTTTTATAAATGGTAAAAATGTTAGAGAATATTCTAAAGAAATTAAAAGCCAATTAGGGTATTTACCGGAAAATAATCCTTTATACGATGATATGACGGTTTCCGAGGCACTCAAATTCTTTGGTAAAATAAGAGAAGTTACGGGTAGTAATTTAAAAAAGTCAATAGATAAGGTAGTTAAAGATTGTGGATTGAAAGATGTTTTTTATAGGTCTTGCGGAGAACTTTCAAAAGGGTATAAACAGAGAGTAGGACTTGCCATTGCTCTTATACATAATCCACCAATCCTAATTTTAGATGAACCAACTCATGGACTTGACCCTATTCAGGTTGTTGAAATAAGAAATCTTTTAAAGACGCTTGCAACGGAAAAGACAGTCATATTAAGTTCCCACATATTGCCAGAGGTTTCAGAGATATGTAATAGGGTTATAATGATAAACAGAGGGAGATTAGTTGCTGATGGTTCGCTTTCTACTCTTTTAAAACAAGCGCGTTCTGTGCCTGAAATTATTGTGGAGATAAATGCTGCAAGAGAAGAAACATTATCCGTATTAAACAAATTAAAAACCATCAGTAATATTGAAGCGTTAGAAGGTTCTAATTCTTCTACTTCTAAATTAAAGATACGATACGATTCAAGCCAGACATATGATACGATAGTTACACAATTAAATCAGATAGCAAGAGAAAATGATTGGATTTTAATAGAGATAAGGCCTAAACAAGCATCGTTGGAAGATGCCTTTATTGAACTAACAAAATGATAAAAGCGCTTATATTAGCCAGAAAGGAGTTTAAAACGTATTTTATCTCTCCTATTGCTTATGTTTATCTTATAATATTTTTGTCTGTTCCTTCATGGATTTATTTTAGCAGTTTATTTGAAGTGAAGGAGGCAAGTTTAAGATACTATTTTAATTTGATATTGTGGGTGCTCATTTTTTTCATTCCTGCGGTATCAATGAGGTTATGGGCGGAGGAAAAGAGAACAGGGACGATAGAAGTGCTATTTACTATGCCGCTATCCAATGTTGAAATTGTTTTAGGCAAATTTCTGGGTGGGGTATTTTTCATTTTTGTGTCAGTAATTGCAACGTTGCCTATTCCTATAATTGTTAATAGTTTAGGAGAGATTGACTGGGGGGTTACTTTTACTTCTTATGTTGGATTTTTCCTTATTTCTATATTGTTTCTGTCTATAGGTATGTTTTTCTCGGTTACCACGAGGAATCAGATTGTTGCCTATCTTGTTACAATGCTTATTCTTTTTGCATTGGTCATTATAAGCAAGGATTTTATTTTAAAGCAAATTCCTGCAAGTTTGTCTTTCCTAAAGAAATTTTTTGTATTAATAGGATTAACTGATAGATTTGAGACGTTTTTAAGAGGGCTTATTGACACGAGAGATGTGTTTTATTTCTTAGGTATTTCTTTTATATTTTTACTATCAAATTACTTATGGATAGAAGGGAGAAAATGGATTTAAATAGCAAAAAAGTTGATAGTAAAGAAGTATTACAGATACACACACCTATGTATTATAAGATTCAATTCGTTGCTATAATTATCTTAACATTTGTAATATGGGTGTTTGGATATTTGATATCAGATAAGATGTATATAAGGAAGGATTTTAGTAGCAAGGGTGTTTCATCTTTAAGTGTGGGGACGAAAAAACTTTTGGGCAAACTTGTGGATTATTTAGATATAACATTGGCTTTGAGTATTTCCAAACTGCCCGAGCAGGCGGAATCGTTTAAAAGAAGAGTCGTAGATTTAGTTGAAGAATTTAAAATAAACGGAGGGAGTTTTGTAAGGGCTCAGATAATTGATCCTGATGACCCAAAGTATGCTAAAGAAGCAGAATCAATAAAAAAGAAAGTAGAAAAATTAACCCTCCAGAAATCAAGTGGTAGTGATTTTTCTTTGATGGAAATATATAGTGCGATTATTTTGTCATATCAGGATAAATCGACTGTTATATACATTAATTTAGAGAATGTGGATAGATTAGAATATGAGATAGCGTTTAATGTGCAGAAATTTTTGCGGGAGAATAGAAAATTAAAAATTGCTTATATAGAGGGGCATTCTGAACGTGACCTGACTAAGGACTATTCAATTATAAGACAAGTTGTGGAATCTTCCTTTGATATCGACTCAATTAATTTGAGTGAGGTAAAAAAATATTCTTTAAAGGGTTATGACATTGTAATTATTATGGGACCTATAAAGGATTTTTCTTATAAGGAATTACTTGCCATAGACCAGTATATTATAAATGGTGGCAATGTAGTAATTATGTATGATGGTATAGATATACCACCTCGCCAGTTTATAGGAGTGCCAATAAAAAATGATAAACTGCAGGAATTTTTGGAGCATCTGGGTGTGAGAGTAAACAATGATTTTGTATTTGATATTAATTGTGAAAGCGTGCAGTTTAAGCAAGATATTAAAGGTATGACCGTTTTTAGATTTGTTCCTTATGGATTATGGGTAAAAATTGATAGGAGTTTTTTCAATATGGACCTTCCATTTCTCAAAGATATCTCTACTGTTTTTTGGCCATGGGGTAGTGTTCTGGAAATTTTAAATGATAAGCAACCAACTGTTAATAAGCAGATTATATTTACCTCGACTGAATATGGAGTAAGTATAAAAGATGAGATGAATATTGACCCTGTAAAATTCAAGGATTACTTCTCTAACCTTGATAGGGGCCAGGAAACCTATAAGAAAATATATAAATCAGATAAGAAAGTATTAGGCGTTTATTTGAATGGTAAATTTAAGTCATACTTTAATCAGAAAAAGGACCTACCGCCTGATGTATTGAAAATAATGGATAGTTTTGAAGGAGGGTTTCAGCAGGAGGGGGTGTCTGATGCTAAAGTAATAGTGTTTGGTAATTCGAAGTTCCTAAATAATCAATTTACAAATGAAGAGGCAGGAGCATCGCCGGAGAATAAGATATTTTTCTATAACCTGTTGGATTGGTTAGTGCAATCGGAAGAGTTATTATCAGTGCGTTCTAAGGGAGCCGGTGTATCGTTTATAAGACAGGATCTGAGTTATAATGATAAAATGTGGTTTACAATTGTTGGCTCATTAACAATTCCCATTGTTTTTCTAATTTTGGGCTTTACCATACTTATCATACGCAAGATATCTCAAAGATTAGTTTATGAATAATTCCTCTCCCTTAAATGGGTGAGGATTGATAGGATATGGCATTGTGATAAATAATGATATAAAAAAAATACTGATTTGCGCATTAGAAGAGGATGCACCTTTTGGAGACATTACTTCTTATACAATTATAGACAGTTTACCTGTTAAAGCATCTATCATATCTAATAATAATGCCATATTTTGTGGTGAGGTCGTTTTGAAAACCCTTGTTGATATATTTGATAATATAAAAATACACAAACTAAGTGTAAAAGATGGGGAAGTAATAAAAAAAGGTATGGTTGTAGCAGTTTTGAAAGGACCAGCAAATCTTATTCTTAGTATTGAAAGAACAGTGCTTAATTTTATATCATTTCTTTCAGGTGTTGCTACCATTACTAACACATTCGTTAGGAAACTTACGAAGACAGGGATAATATTGAAAGATACGAGAAAGACAATACCTAATTTGAGAGTGTTGCAGAAATACGCAGTAAAGGTGGGTGGTGGCTATAATCATCGTATGAATTTGACTGAGTTCCCTATGGTGAAGGATAATCATATAAAACTTTTAATGAATAATGGTGAGCAATATTTTATAAAGAAAATGAAAGTATTAGAAAAAAACAGTGACGGTAATTTTGAGATAGAGGTTCAGGATTTGAAGGTTTTAGATTTAATAAAGAAGTATAATATATATGTTAAGTATATTATGTTTGACAACATGTCATTATGTGATTTGGAAAGAGGGGTATTGCAGGTAAGGGAATACGAGCGAAAGAAAAGAAAGAGAATATTCATAGAACTTTCAGGCGGTATAAACTTAGAGAACATAGATGAATATAAGCGTTTTGATGTAGATTACATATCAGTAGGTAGTATAACAAAGAATGTGAATTCTATTGATTTCTCACTTGAAATGCAGCCGTGAATACCAAATTTTTTTCCTATTGCTTGGCGTTTATTTTATATTATGTGTTAGTTACATCGTGTAGAAGTAATTCTTCATATGGTCAATATTATACGAAAGGTGATTCGACGCCTCAGAAGACGTTTGAACAAATCAACAATGCAATTATTAAGGGGGATATGGAGAAAGTGTATTCTTATCTTTCTGTGAATCAAAGGAGAGCAATAAAACTTGAAGAACTAAAAGAAAATTATGCCAAGTTTAAGGATATATGGATAGATCAGGCAAGGAATGCTAAAATATTGCATTTGGCTATAGATGAGAAAGAAGGCAAAGCATCAGCGGTAATTGACTGGGGCTTGGGAGACAGAATTATTGCTACATTCGTTTTAGAAGAAGGTGTCTGGAAAGAAGATACTTTTATACCGCTTAACAAAAAGTGAGAGAGGTGTGATAAGTTGAGAAGATTACTGGAGCTTGAGAATTATTTTTGCAATAATGCTTATAAAATAGGCAAGATAATACATTTATATGAGGAATGTTCATCAACCCAAGATGTAGCGAAGGAGATTGCTCCTCGCTGTGACAATGGTGTTTGTATAGTTGCATTGCGCCAGACAAAAGGTAGAGGACGGTTAGGTAGGGCATGGTTTTCCCCCCAAGGGGGTTTATGGCTTTCCATTATAGTAAAGAATATTCACAATCCTATGTTTTTGAATCCTATCTTATCTTTATCTGCAATAGAGGTTATTGAGCAGTTGTATCAGTTAAGAACAAAGATTTACTGGCCAAACGATATATATATAGAAAGGCAAAAGGCAAAAGTTAAAAGTCAAAACTTAGAAACAGAACAATCGGCTACCTTAGAATCTAATGCCAAAAATCTGAACCCAAAAAAGATAGCCGGTATTTTAACTGAAGGAATACATTCAGAAAATTCTGTATATCTGTGTGGAGTTGGTATCAATGTCAATATTGAAAAGCAATATTTTGAAAAAGAAAAGTTGCTAAATGCTTCATCGCTTTATGTAGAAAGCGGTAAAAAGGTTGACATTTTAACTTTTTTACAGGATTTTCTTATAAAATTTAATTTTCTTTATGAACTTATACAGGCGCAGTCGTATGAATATATTGAAAATTCGTTTAAAAAATACAATGCCCTCCTTTCTAAATATGTAAAAATAAAATATATGGATTGTGAATATATAGGACAGGTTATTGATATTAGTATTAGTGAAGGAATACTCGTGAAATTTAGGAACAATGCTATTAAGAATTTTAGCGCAGAAATGGTTGAGAGTATAAGGGAGGTTGACTATGCTGAGGTTGTATAATACATATTCTAAAAAAGTAGAAGAGTTTATACCGTTGGAGGAAGGTATTGTAAAAATGTATAATTGTGGTCCTACTGTTTATGACCATCCTCATATTGGCAATTTTAGGTCGTTTTTATTTGCTGATGTATTGAGAAGGTATCTGGAGTTTAAAGGATATAGAGTAATACAAGTTATGAACATAACTGATGTAGGTCATCTTTTATACGACAGTGATTTTGGAGAGGATAGGATACAGTTAAAAGCTCAACAAGAGAATAAGAGTCCTTATGAAATTGCAAAGAAATATACTGATGAATTTTTTGAATTGATAGATAGATTAAACATAAAAAGGGCTCATTATTATCCTAAGGCAACTGAACATATCCAAGATATGATTGAGCATATAAAGAAGCTGATTGATAGCGGTTTTGCTTATATAAAAAACAAGGCGGTATATTTTGATGTGTTAAAATTTGCAGATTATGGTAAATTATCTGGGAATACGGTAGAGAAATTAATAGCTGGGAAGAGGGTAGAAGTTCATCCTGATAAGAAGAATCCTTGCGATTTTGCGTTGTGGAAATATGATCCTAAGCATATTATGCAATGGGATAGTCCGTGGGGGAGAGGATTTCCGGGCTGGCATATAGAATGTTCTGTTATGGCTTCAAAATATTTAGGAGAGTCAATAGATATACACACAGGGGGAGAGGATAATATTTTCCCACATCATGAATCTGAAATCGCTCAATCAGAAGCAGTTACAAAGAAAAAGTTTGTCAAATATTGGCTACATGTTAAACACCTGCTTGTAGATGGACAGAAAATGTCTAAATCGTTAGGTAATTTTTACACGGTAGAAGATATTTTAAAAAAGGATGTAGATGAAAGGTCTTTAAGATTTTTCCTTATCTCCGTTCACTACAGACAGCCCTTGAATTTTACATGGGATGCATTCAAAGCAGCAAGAGAAGGGCTAAATAGAATTAATTATCTGTTGCTAAATTTAGAGGAATACGATGTTAAGGCGAAATCTAAAGGTGTGGAAAAGTTGATAAAAAAAACAGAGGAAAAGTTACTGCAATGTATGGATGATGATATTAATATGTCAGGCGCTATCGGAGTTCTTTTTGATTTTATAAAGAAGATAAATAAGAAACTTCCCTTGTCCATCGATGAAGCAGTTAGGGTGAAAGACTTTTTTTATAAAGTGGACAGCATCTTGGGTTGTATAGAAAAACCAAAATTTGAAGTTCCTTCGGAGGTGCTAGAATTAGCAAAGCAAAGATTTAATGCGAGAATAGACAAAGAGTTTGATGTAGCGGATAGATTGAGAGAACAGATAAATAACCGTGGCTTTGTAATAGAGGATACTAAGAATGGATTTAGGATATTAAAAAAGTAATTCACAGACATTATAATTGGTTATTTAATCTGTCCTTATAGAGTTTACTTGCTTTGTATAATATGTCTTTTTCTCCTTTTGTTAAGGAATCATACCCTAGTTTATAAATTTTTTCCAGAATCGCATCTACTTGCTTTTCTATATTTTTTGTAAAATCCTTTTGCTTTTGTATTTTTTTAATTTTATAGGTATTAGCCAATGAATAAACTAGTTGGCATAGTTTGTCATCTAATATTACACACATAACACCTGATAAATGTCCTAATTTCCAGTATTCCGTTTTGCCTCCTTGGAGTATTAATATTGCGAAAATTACACAGAAAATTGGATAGCCATATTTAAACCAACGGCTATCAATCTGCTCTTGTAAATAAAACCACATTATATTAAACACATAAAACCATAAACCATAGATATGAGAATTTTTAAAGAAAAGATATGAAAATATTATAAAAATTGAATATGACTCTAAAAATATTCGTAGTAATCTTGTGGTGCCCGCGGTCTTTTCAATGTTTTTCGCAATTAAAAATATAAAGAAAACATTTATAAATATTTCCCAATAGCCTGCTGTTATGAACGGTGATGTAAATATTTGCAAATACCCTGTTCGAGTAAAAATAGTTGATGGTAATAGGGAATAATACATAACAAATTGATTATTTGTAATGTTGTATGATGATTCGCTTGCTATTCTTGCGATAAATAGGGACATAACACATATAAAGATAAAGGTATTAAAGGGTATGGTTAATATATCATACTTTTTACGCCCGCTAATCATTACTACTATTTTAACAACAGAAATTTAAAAATTACTGTGTTGCATAAGCACAAAACTTTTTATCTTTTACTCTTTATAACAATAAAAATTCCTATTGTCAATAGTTGCCATAAAATAAACGTTATTTTTTTTTCAGTTCCAACAAGACCTTACATAAAGCCGATGGATGTATAAAATTTATGTTTGAATTATCAGAACCCTGTTGCCAATCTACATAGACAAGTTGCCAGTTATTGGTTTTTAGTCCTTGCACCTGAGTATCTGTTATACCACCCACACAGATATGATGAATACCTTCCCCATGCTTTGATAGAAACTTTTGGAGATTATCATTATCAGGATGGGGTTGGAACACTTCTAAAACACAATTATTCAATTTATATTTATCAAGAAATATTTTCTGTGGAAGGAGGTTCTCACTATGGATAGGGGTCCCGAAAAGTTTTTCAAACCTTTCCCTTGCCATTTTTATATCTTTCACAATAATTCCTATATGGTCTAAATCAGAATTTTGGAGAATAGGTTCCATAAATTTCCTTTAAAGCATTTGTTATCTGTCCTAAAGTTGCACCTACTAAAAAAGCATCTGCTATGTGTGGTATAGAATTTTCATTATCTTTTATCGCCTCTTTAAAATTCTTAAAAATTTCCTCAATCTTAACTTTACTTTGTTTTATCTTATAATTCTTTATATATTCTAATCTTTTACTTAAATCCATATTAATTTTGAACGATGAGTTGAATTCTTGTCTTTGGGTTTTCTCTTTCAGATAGTTTACGCCGATTATTTTTCTTATTCCTTCTTCCACTTCTTTCTGCGCCCTATAAGATTCTTTTTCAATCTCTTTTTGTTGAAATCCTTCTAATATACATTTTAGTGCGCCACCCTTTTTCTCCACCTCATAAAATAGTTCTTTAGATTTGTTATAAATTTGTGTAGTTAAATTTTCAAGATAAAAAGAGCCGCCCAACGGGTCAACAACCTCGGTAATTCCAAACTCATTTGCAATTAATTGCTGAGTTCTTAGAGCGAGTTTTACTGATTTTTCAGATGGTAGAGAAATTGCTTCGTCATAAGAGTTCGTATGAATGGATTGTGCACCACCAAAAACGGCAGCTAACGTTTGAACTGCCACACGAACTATGTTATTTTCCGGTTCAATAAATGAAAGTATGGAACCGCCTGTTTGAACGTGAAAACGGGCTTTGGCATCTTTACTATATCGTTTGCCATACTTTTCTACAATCAAATCATGCCACAAAATCCTTGCAGCTCTTAACTTTGCTATTTCTTCAAAAAAATCATTATCTATGGAAAAGAAAAAGGAAATTCTATCAAGTATCTTGCTTAAATCTATTCCTCGTTCTATAGCACTTTCTATGTAGCAAAAAGCATTAGCAAATGTAAATGCAAGTTCCTGAATTGCATTTGCTCCTTTTTCTCTCATATGATAACCACTTACGCTTGCAAAATGCCATCTAGGAAGATATTTTATACAAAATTCCCAAACGTCTATGGCAAGCTTTAAACTTGCTTTTGGGTCAAATATATAAGTATTTCTGGCTATAAATTCTTTTAATATGTCATTTTGAACGGTTCCTGAAAGTTTATTTAAGTTTAAAGAATTTTTCCTTGCGCGGTTGTAATATAGTGCCATCAATAATGGTGCCGTTGCGTTTATTGTCATTGAAAGAGAAATCTCTTCTAAGTTTATACCTTCAAAGATGTTATCAAAATCTTCCTGCGTTGCAATTGAAACTCCGGCTTTTCCAATCTCTGCCTGAGCAAGTTCGTCATCTGGGTCATAACCCATCTGTGTAGGAAGGTCAAAAGCCAAACTTAATCCTGTCTGTCCAATTTTTAATAAGTATTTGAAACGTTCATTCGTATCTTTTGCATCACCAAATCCACTGTATTGACGCATTGTCCATAATCTGTGTCTATACATATCAGGATAAATCCCACGTAAATATGGTGGTTCTCCTGCTGATATATTAAGAACTTCAGGATTTTTTATGTCAGAACTTAAATAGATATTTTTTTTATCAATCCCGGAATTTGTTTTTTCTTTTACCACAATTATATTATAGGTTCTCATTTATTATTTTATTCCGACTTTGGGCGTTTGGCAAGTTGGATTTTTCATTAAACCTTTGAAACTTAAACCTTGAAACTTTTGAACTTTGAAATATACTTTTGACAACGCCGGTCGGTGCTACCGACACGCCAGGCAGTGCTACCGCCTTTGTTTTAATGAATTAAATATCTTAATTTTTAAAATAGAAACTTTGATGTTATTTCAAAATCTCTGTTTAATGGTTGTGATTTTAGCAACCGTAGCAATATTTATTACTTCTAAACCTCTCTATTCTTTGTTATACTTTTTATTATTCACAGTATTTACAGGAGCACTATACGTAAATTTGGGGTTTGAACTTATCGGTATTATTCAAATACTTCTATATGGGGGAGCAATCGTGGTATTCTTACTGTTTATGGTGTCTTTCTTGAGATTACCCCAGTATAAAACCAATCTTCCAAATTTCTTGAAGTTTACTATATTTATCTCTTTATGGATATATATCGGCTCTATTTTATTTAAAAAAATCCCTTCGCTACGTCTTAAATTTGTTCCAATAAGTGCAGATTTGATTCCGGATATGTTCGGATACTACACTCTTGTTTTTGAACTAATATCTATGCTATTTATACTTATACCTATATTATTTTATTTTGCTAAGAAAGAAAGTGGAAGTTAATAATATACTGTTTATATATTATATTTGCATTGGTATAGGGATAGGAATTATTCTGTTCAGAAACAATTATTTTTATATGGTTTTAGGAGCGGAAATAGTAATAAATTCTGTTGCTGCTTTTACGCTGTTTGCCGCCTCTTATTTTCAATCAACCTCATTGTTTTTATTCTTAATATTTTTATACATTGTAGCCACTTATGAGGTAGCGGTTCTGTTTATTGTTTTCTATGCTGATAGAAAGAAACACAATGAAATATCTCTTAATTACTATAGTAAGGTAAATGATATTTAATCTGTTTCCTGCTGTTCCTATAATATTATTGCTATTATACCCGCTACTTTTTAACTCACTTACCGTTTCTGCTATAATGTATTTATTGATTAACATTGTTGGTTTCTGTATATTTTTATATTCCACTTGGTATATGAAGGAAGATAAAAAAAGAGTATTATTTATGATATATCTGGTGCTTTTTACACTGTCTATGAATCTGCTTACTGTTGCAAAGGATTACATAACCTTTTTTATAGGATGGGAAGGTGTAGGACTTATGTCATTTCTTCTGATAGGATTCTGGTTTGAGGACAAAGAAAATTTAAGAAAAGCCAAACAGGCATTTATGTTGACAAAATTGACGGATATAGGATTTATTATAGGGGCAGCGTATTTAACTTACAATAATATAAATTTTATGGAATTGCCGTATAAGTATAGTACCTCAGGATACACACATAGTGTTCCTGGATACATAATAGTTCTGATGTTTTTACCTTGTATTGGGAAGTCAGCGTTATTTCCGCTTTTTATATGGCTGCCGAATGCGATGGCAGCGCCAACTCCCGTAAGTGCCTATCTACACTCTGCTACAATGGTTGCCGCTGGCGTGTTTTATTTAACCAAATTCTATCACTTTTTTTCAGATTTATTTTTATCTACTTCATTTTTCAATCCACCTTACCCACCAAATGCACATCCCTTCGTGCTTTTCCTTCTAATAGGCTATTTCATTTCTGCAATTTCCGCTATCTTGCAGTCAGACATAAAAAAATTACTTGCCTTTTCTACAATAAGTCATCTATGCTTAATGTATATGGGTTTTTTTGCCGCTCCTTCCACTGAACAAGATGTTGTTCCATTTCTCCATCTTATCTTGCACGCTTTTACCAAAGCCCCTCTTTTCCTTATCGCAGGTATATTAATACACAACTACCACACGCAGGATATACATACATTAAGAGGCGTTCTATACAAAAACAACGCGCTAAAACTAATATTGTTTATATTAATATTGTCCCTGAGCGGTTTCCCGTTTATTGGCACATTCTGGTCTAAATATGAAATCTTACAAAAATTAAATGAATCTTTTCGTTCAGAATTTTTCTCTATCCTGATTATTATTTTCTCTAACATTTATTGCGCAAGATTCTATTGGCTATTAACTGTTAAATCGACTGATGGGCAAAAAAGCAACATTAGTTACGGTAAAATACCTCTTATTGCTATTGTTATACTCAGCTCCTTTTTGTTAATATTCACCCTTTTTCTCCCAATACCCACAATTTTCAGTGGGTATAACCATAGAATCCTTCCTTCATTAATTATAGAATCTCTCGTTATAATTGTTGTCTTTTCTGCAACTCGTTTTTTTCTTAATTCCATTGAAAAAATAATAAAACAAATATCACGATTAGGTAAATATATAGAATTTGAAAGAGCATATTACCACATCTTGCAAGTTCCTACACAATTCATTCAGTTTCTTTGTAGAACTACTGTAGAGGAATTATGGGATGAGTTTATTAATAAGTTTATGACATCCGATTTTGTAAAGTTTGTTTATGCTTTGTATAGATTTTTCTATAACGGGCTTATTTATAACTACCTCATAATTATCCTTGTAGCACTGCTGGTATTTTTCTTTCTCTTGACTGGTAATGGAATTTCTTAAAAATAACTTATTAATTATAAACACCTTTTCTCTGCTTATGATATCTATACTTCTTATAATATTAAGAAATAGTTTTAAAACTTCTCTTCTATTAGACATTTTACGCAGAATGTTTTTTTTGTGGATATTAATTCTATCCTACAAGAGGGATGGGAATAACTGGCAATTCAATATAACTCTTGGCGAAAATATTCCCTTTTTGCCGTTTTCATATTTAAATTTTGGAATAAATTATTGGGGGTTCTGGCTGTCTATACTTCTTACACTCTTGAACTTTATAAATATAGCGTCAACTGATACGAATAAGGTTCCCAAACCTAATATATATTTTTTCCTATTACTTCTAATAGAACTGGGCTCTTTTGGCGTCCTCTGTTCTAAAGAACCGCTATGGTTCTTTATATTCTTTGAATTTTCAATATTACCCCTTTTCCTGTTGATAAATTATTATGGCTATGAAAATAGGAAAGTCGCTGCATATAGATATTTAATTTATACCGCCGTAAGTGGTATAACAATTCTTTTGATAATCGTTTTCGGTGTAATTCATTTCCCAAATCAAAGAATCGCTTCCGGTAAGTTTTTAAGTGGTATAGAATATTTCGTAAAGAGTGCAAAAGGTATCAATGATGTTTACAGTAAAATATCATTCTACCTTCTGCTTTTCCTTGCTTTTGGTATAAAAATACCGCTGATTGGATTTCACTTCTGGCTACCCTATGCCCATACGGAAGCGCCAACGGCAGGAAGTGTGTTGCTCGCAGGCATAGTATTAAAATTAGGACTATACGGATACTATATGTTTGGCGGTTTTGAATTCTCACGGTTTTTGCCATATTTACCCCTCATTTTCTCCGCTTTGAATCTAATATATGGCACTCTGGTAGTTTTTTATGAAAAGGACCTAAAAAAATTTATTGCATATAGCAGTATAAGTCATATGGGTGTTGCATGGACGGCAATAAATTTAGCCGCTTCAGAAAAAATAGCCCTATTCTATGCCATAAGCCATGCCATAGGCACAGGTGGCTTATTCATCTTGGCAGGATTCCTTCTGGAAAATAACCATCAGCGTGAAATAAAATTTTATCATGGACTTATTAAATATTCACCAGTGTTCTGCATTTTCTTCTTTTTGTTCTGTTTAATAAATATGGGATTCCCAGGCTTTTCTGGTTTTATTGGAGAATTTTATACTCTTGCAGGCGTGTTTAAAGATACTAAAATACTCTACATCGTATCTATGGCGATATTTATCTTCTTTAATACATGGCTTACAGTAAATATTCTATCAAGAATCATTTTTACAACTACAAATAACAATAGTGTAAAAATAGAAAACGTAGAAAGATTATACTGGTTAATTCCTATGATTGTTTTATCAGTGATACTGGGTATAAAACCATCTATATTGCTATGAGTATTTATATTATAACTCAGGCACTTTCCTTTGTAATATGTGCTTTGCTATCTACGGCGCCTACCAAGAGAAATAATAAAATAGTCGTAACTTTCAGTACCATCTTGAACATTGCCGGCATAATACTATTCGGATTTATCTTAACATATTCAAAAGATAATAATATCTGGATTGGTGGATTCTATATACCTAATCTTCAATACTCTCTATTGCCACTACCCATTTTGATAGTATTAAACGCTCTTTCCTTTCTATATCTATTCTCTTTACACAATTCTAACGACATTCAATCAAACATTATTCTAATATCACTTATCAATTTTCACAATTCTCTTTTGACTACCCTACTTTTTGTTAAAGAGTTAGTAACATTGTTTTTTGTCCTTGAGTTTATAAGTTTGACAAACATAGGATTTATCTTAAGCAGCAATAATCCTAACAAAAAGGAAGTGGCAATAAAATATTTCATACAAAATATAGCTGCTGGCATATTGTTCGTTATTGGCGCAATCTTCTTTTTCAGAAATACAAGAACATTAGAGTTAATACCCTTTGTGGAATATTATCCCCCATCTAAACATAGCCGTTGTGTATTTTCTAATTTACAATACCTTTTGTTCTTTCTCTTTTTCTTTAAATTAGGCATATTCCCATTCCATAGCTGGGTTAGTGACGTTTTCCAAATATTAAATAAAAACTTATACGCCATATTATTCGCTTTACAGAAAAGCATTCTGTTTTTCGCAACAGGACAATTCTTTTATGTTTTTTCAACTCACAAAATATCCTATGAATTCCTCTACCTGCTTTCCATAATTATATTCTTGACCATACTAATAAGTATTATAGGCGCTATATCCACCCAAAACTTAAAAAGATTTCTGGGATATTCAAGCATATACAACGCAGTGTTCTATCTTGGGCTACCGGCATCATTTCTGTTTAATGTAAATCATCACTTCGGAAATTATCTTTTCTATATGTATTTATTTACTACCTTTTATATGATTTCAACCTTTGTAATATTTAGCATTATCAACGTTTCTTTAGAAAATTTTGATGACATAAATAAGTTATCAGGCATCTACAAATTAATATGGATATTTTTCATAGCAAACTTTTTACCATTCCCTCTACTACTTGGATTTTTTGCTAAAGTTGGTTTATTAATAGAAATATTTAAAAACCACTTAAATAACATTGGAATACTACTAGCCCTTTCTTCTATCTTCGCAATATACATATATTCCAGATTGATACCTTCTTTGCATACCATTACAAGTGAAAATAAAAATTCCGATAAGAATCATTTTATATTAACCAGGTACTTCATTATATTGCTAACAATATCATATATAATAATAAATCTTATTGTAGTTAAAATATATAACTTTGTCACGAAGCTAACAATCCCATTCTAACAAAAAGAACGTAATATACTAAGATAAAAATGGCTTTAAAGAAAAACATACTCCTCTCTATAAGAGGTCAAATGTCAAAAGGCAAAACTCAAAAGCGTATGCCAATAAAAAAGAGGGTTGGGTGAGGGTGAAACTTGAAAACCACTCACTTTTTAGTATAAGACAGGCAACAGTAACATATAATTGAAATTTATATTTGTTTTGGTATAATTTATCTTAGAATTTATTTATAAGGAGAATAAAAATGGCAAAAAAAGTCGGGATAGTTTTATGCGGCTGTGGCGTAAAAGATGGTAGCGAAATCCATGAGGCGGTTTTGACTCTTTTATATGTAGATAAAAATGGTGCAATACCCATATTTTTAGCCCCAAATACAGACCAATCAGACGTAGTTGATCATTCCAAGGAAGTTATTATGAATCAAAAAAGAAATATGTTAGTAGAAGCAGCAAGAATAGCAAGAGGCAATATACGACCTGTTGAAAACTTTGATACAACTCAAATAGATGCTTTAATATTCCCCGGCGGATATGGGGTAGCCAAAAATCTATGCAGTTATGCTAAAGATGGTAGGAATTTTAAAGTTCTCCCCCAAATAGAAACATTGGTAAAGTCAGTTCACAAGGCAAAAAAACCTATCGGAGCAATCTGTATCGCTCCAATACTAATTGCGAAGGTTTTAGGCCCTGACTTTAAAGTAAAGGTTACTATAGGAACTGATATAAATACTGCAAAAGATATTGAGTCATTCGGAGCAAAACATCAATCTGCAAAAGTTGATGAAATCGTAGTTGACGATACAAACAAGGTCGTAACAACTCCTGCATATATGTTAGCCCAGAGAATTTCAGAAGCAGAGGCAGGTATAAGCAAACTCGTTAAAAAAGTTCTAGAACTTGTATAGAATTATCTGCTAACTTCAGAAATTACCACACTCGCCGTCATTGCGAGCAAACTTTTAGTTTGCGTGGCAATCTCATTTCCACCATTCATAATTTGTGTATCTAAAAAACCTACTTACCCTCAAATAACCCTTACAAAGTCATTTAATAGGAGGCCCATTTGGAGAGACGGGGACATCTGGTAATCCTGGTCCTCCACTACTACCACTGAGAGTAGATGTAGATTTTGTTGTTACAGTAGGTGTAGATGTTTGTGTAGTTGTACATTCCCAATAACTGTTGTCTTTACCTATAGATGTACAGTTCTTTGGCTTTGTAAATATATCACAACCAGGATTATAACCTAAACTCTTACACTCCCAGTTATTATTCCTTGTATCACATGCAAGGGTTCCTCCGGAACAAGTTGGCTTTGTACCTCTACAGTTTACGTTGCTCGTTCCACATACGATAGATGACGTTCCAAAAAAACTATCAATAGAACATACACAACCACTACTACATTTGGACATACAATTACTTAAAGCGGTCTGGTCACATACACCATTTGTAGGTGATGATGACGGTTGTATTATTTTTGGGTTTAGGGTGTTCCACATACACATTGCCCATTTATACATTGTGCAGTACAGGTTGAACACCGTTTCCC
>CAZWFP010000037.1:0-17326 GCA_964633175.1 uncultured Planctomycetaceae bacterium
GGGAGATGGCAATTTCGTTTGGCAGTGCACATTTTTGCTATTTCAATTACCACAATCGTATACTGCTAAACGAGTTTTGTGGTAATTTCTGATGTTTAAGTTATCTTTTAGTTCAAATGCTTTTACTAATTACACGATGGAAGAAGCCATAAGGTATGTTTCCTATCTTGGATATAATGGTATTGAAATATTGGGAGACGTCCCTCATATAAATGATAAGTTCGAAATCTGCAATGTAAAGTCCAAAATTGAAACGTCTGGATTAGCCGTCTCAAACATTAATACCAATGATTGTAAAGAATTCGAAAGTGTGTTTGGAGAAGAACCGTTTTTTACTGGCAGGGAAGAACTGTTTCGGTTAAAGTTGAAGCAATTCATAAGAAATGTAGAAATTGCAAAACAACTTAATTGCGCGAATGTTAGTATATCTTCAGGTCCTGTTGCCAAAGATAAAAAGATTAGTGAGGTGTTAGATACATTTTTCAACAATCTGAACATTGCTCTTTTATGGTTGCCCAGTGAAATTAATTTGTGCATTGAATTAGAACCAGGGCATTTGATACAAAATTTAGCAGGTTATGAAGAAATATTTGCAAACTTTAAAAATAAAAATCTTGGAATTAATCTGGATATTGGGCACTTATATTGGGCAGGGGATACTATAGAAAATGCGTTTGATAGATATGGCAATAAAATATTTCATATCCATCTTGAAGATATAAAGAATTACGAACATTATCATTTGGTTTTAGGAGATGGGAATCTGCCTCTAAAAAATATTGTTAAGTTTTTACAGAAGAATTACGATGGATTTGTAAGTATAGAACTTTATACGTATAAAGATAATCCGGTTATAGCATGCTTTGCAAGTAAATTGTATTTATTGCTTAACAATTAAATGGAAAAGATAACGTATAATCTTAGCTATTATCGTTCAAGGATAGTGAAAGATATATTGAAGTTGATAAACATCTTGTCCGATAAAAAACTCAGTCAGAATACTTACGTTGTGCAGGGTTTTTTGAGCATTATGGGTGTGCATATTGATTTTGACGAGGTATGTATAGTAGCAAAACTTTCAAGTTACATTGAATCACCATATATGTCGTATTTACAGAACAACATTGTAGAATTGAAAGAAAAGATAAAAATGGCACAGAATTCTCCGTGGGATGAAAAAAAGATAGAAGAAGTAATAGGATTATCTTCGGAACATTTTTCATTTTGCTCTCTTCTGGATTTTAGTTTGTCTGTTTTGCCATACAATGTGCAGGATGAGGTTGTGGATGAACTAAAAAAAAGGCATAAGATATTATTTGAGAGGTGAAAAAGAAACTGTTAGTAATAGTTGCACCTGCAATAAATACTGTTTTTTTAAGAGAAGTGCAAAAAGGATTGGGGGAAAATAAATATATCTATAAGCCATTTAAGCCACCTTTCTGTGCTCTTACGCTTCCTGTTCAGGCATCTTTATATACGGGTGAGGCACCCCATAAAACCGGGATAATTGCTAATGGTATATATTTTGATAAGACAAGAAACGTTAGTTTTTGGAATCAATCTTTTAATCTGGTTGAAGTGTTACCATTCTGGCAGGATAAGAATATAAAAACGGCGTTGATTTTTATGCAACTATCTTTAGGGAGTAGGGCAGACATAATTATTACGCCTAAACCGGTTCATTTACGTCATGCTGGTATGATAGATTACTGTTACACTAAACCACAGGAGCTATGGAATAACTTAGTTGATATTTATGGGCCTTTTAAATTAAAGTGGTATTGGGGACCCTATGTGAACATAAAAGGTAGTGAATGGATAAAGAATGCTACTTTACATATATTAAAGAATTATTTGCCGGACGTTGCTTTTACTTACATTCCACATATGGATTATATATCACAGCGAACAGGATATAAGGATAGTTTTACGACTTTTAATGAACTAAAAAACATCATTAATATTCTTAGGGAATTGCTTGAAACGTCAGATGTTTTAGGATATGATGCTATAATATTCTCTGACTATGGAGCGGATTTTGTAAATACCGTTTATAACCCAAACAGAGTATTGAAACAGGAAAAATTTCTCAGGACGTATAAAGTAAAAAAATATGAGTATTTGGACTTATATGAAAGTGATGCCTTTGCACTGTGCGACCACCAAATTGCTTATGTTTTCTGCAACAGGTATGATGTAGAAGATGATATATATAAGATATTTAAACAGAAATACACTAATTGTGACGTTTACAGTAAGAACGAACTTATGGATTTAGGTATATATCATAAAAATATGGGTAGTATGGCGCTATTTGCAAAGCAGGGATGGTTTTCATACAAATGGTGGAATGAGAATGAAGAGGGCCCTGATTATAAAAAACATATAGATATACATAGAAAGGAGGGTTATGACCCTCTTGAATTGTTTTTGGAGCCATGGAAATTTAGTATTTCCCAGAATGATAGTTTGGTTAAAATGTCAATGGGTAATGGTTTTATTAACGAGAGTAAAGGCATTTTTGTTGCTAAAATAACCTATAACCAGGATTTTTTCCAGTTGAGAAATGAAATACAAACTGAGGATATAGTGTTGTATATAACGAGTTTGGTTAACTAATCACTTTTGTTTTCTGAATCAGAAAATTCTTTGTATAATTGTTCTACCTCATCATTTGATATTTTGGGATTACGTTTCAAAAATATGTAACTTTCATTTTCTACCTTTTCTTTGCTTTCGTTGACTATTTCACCTGCTTTTCTGCAAATAAGTGCAAAATTATCGCAATTGATAACTCTTGCTTTGTGGAGTTTAACTCTTTTTTTTAACTCTATATCATCAGTGACAACCACATAGTTATTCGCTGGATTCTTCTGAATGTAATTTACTATTTCAGAATCGGCTGTGCTTTTTTTGGAAGAAAAAACACACATTATTTTGTTCTTAAATTCTGTGTTGAACATCGTTTCTTCTTCTCCATCTATGAATACTATAAATGAATCCTTGCTTTTCGTAGATAATTCGTTCAATATAACTAATAATTTTTGTAATCCTGAACTTACGTCTGATCTGCTATCCACTATTTTTTTAAATATGTAGTTATACGCATCAATAAGAAATGTTTTCATGGATTAAGATATTTTAATTTCCCATTTATAAAAATATATTTAGGTTCTCCGAATATAGTCCAGCCGATAAAAGGTGTATTTTTTGCTCTTGAAGATATTTTTTCTTCGGTCAATTTATACGATTTATTTAAGTCCCACAAAGCGAAGTTTCCGTTTTCAAACATACTATGTTTCAAATCTATATTTAGAATTTTGGCAGGATTTAAACTAAATTTTTTTACTAAATCAATAAGACCCAACCTGCCTGTTTTGACGAAGGAAGTAAAAAGCAATCCAAAAGCAAAGTCTAAGCCAATGAAACCATAAGGAGCATCGCCAATGGGCAGTTTTTTTTCCTCGGGTGTATGTGGTGCATGGTCTGTTGCTATTATGCTTATCCTGTTTTTTACTAAGGCATCTTGTAACTTTTTGCATTCATCTTTCCCTCTTAAGAATGGTTTAACTTTATAAGTTCCGTCAAGTATTTTTATGTCATCGACGGACAAAAGCAAATGATGTGGTGTTACGTCAAAACTATTATTTGTATTGTAGTAGTTATTGAATTCTTCAATAAGACGGATACTTTCACTTGTTGAAATATGTGTTAAATGTATTTTCGCACCTGTTTCTTTTGAAATGAGAAGGTCCCTATATACGATAATGTTTTCATCAAACGCCACAGATGTCGGGGTCCAATGTGAAAAAGTCACAGCAGAATCTGCTACCTCAGAACATTTATTTAAAGTTAATTCTTGAAGTTCAGGATGTTCTATGATTAGCGCATTCATCTTACTAAGAATTCTGCATATATTTAACATCAGTTTTGTATCCTGCACGCAGGAGCCATCATCTGAATATGCTACTACCCCTTCTTTCTTCAAAGGAAGATATGGAGAATATGTTTTACCTTTCCTCCCTTTTGTTAGACATCCGCAATAGTATACGTTTATGTCTAAATTTTCTGCTTCCTTTTTTAACCTTTTTAGGGTGCCAACACAATCAATGGGAGGTTGTGTATTAGGCATAAGTAGTAGGTGAGAGTATCCTCCTCTCAAAGCGCTTTCTTGTAGTTCTTCAAGAGTATTTTTTTCTTTTTCCTCCAACCCTCTTGAATGTGTGTGTAAGTCAAAAAAGGAGGGAAGTAGATATAATCCATTTCCGTTTATTGTTTCATAATGCTTTTTATGATTTGGGGACTTCATAATTTTGCCCTCTTCTACAAAAATGTCCGTCTTCTGTATTGTATTGTTAAATATATCAACAAACTCAATGTCTATTATGCGAAAGTTATGTTTATCTTCCATTTTCTATTTCTTTAATCAGTAATTCTAATTTTGAATCTTCGTTATTATTTAAAATTTGCAAGATTCTGTTTGTCAGGATATACTGTCTTTTTGTAAATATTATTGGATTAGTCAAGTTTTGGAAATCAGCCAAACCTATTTTCTTTTTTATTTCTTCCATTAGTGAATCAATGCCTATGTTTTTTAAGGCACTGATTTGGACTGGATTATATAAATTACAGGTTGAATGACTCAAAGATTTAACGTCTATTTTATTATAGACAAGTATTGGCTTCTTATCTATTGCTTGTCCTTGTATATTATATGATAATTCTTTTGGTTGAGGCGCATCATAAGAAAATATTACTATTTTTGTAATGTCATGTCTATGCCATAGTTTTTTTGTAATCTCCCTGGCTTTTGTATCTATGAAATCATCTGACTCGAATATACCAGCGGTATCTATGAATTCAATCGTAAAGTCCTTTAAAATTACCGTATGCACAAGATAATCTCTGGTAGTTCCTCGTTGTGGACTAACAATTGCTCTGTTGGTTGCGGTTAGGCAGTTAAATAGAGTGGATTTGCCTGCATTTGGTGCCCCGAATATTCCTACCTTTATCGGCTTTTTGAATCTTGAGATAATAATGTATTTGTGTATTAGGTCCTCTGCAATTTCCCTTACTCTTACTTTGTCGTTTATCGCTTTCTTTATTACTTCCAGAAAACTTTTTTCCTTTTCTTTTTCTAATAGTTCTGTATATTTTGCAGACATGGTTTTGAAGAGTTCAAAATATATTTCTTTCTCAAGGTAGTTGAGCTTTTTATTCTTTAAAAGATACAGAAGCATACCAGTTCTGGAAATTTCATTAATGCCTAACGACAAGAAAAGTTGCTTAATTGCTTTTATTATACCTATGCTTCCATGCGTATTTATTTCACAATGTGCAATGTATGGGAAACGTTGGGATTCTTTATGTATTTTTAGAACGACTTCATCGTAAATTATATCGTTGAATTTTAACAGTCCAAAGTTAATTTTTTCATAATTATCTAAATCTATTTTCTTTAGTGGATTTTTTGGTGTGAAGATCTTATTTATAACTTCTTTGAAATGTTCACCAAATAATATAAACGTTCCTATTGCACTTATGCCGTGACCACTAACCAGTGAGTAATATGTATTTTCCACTTTTACTTTTACTGTCTTTGTCAAACTACCCTATCTGTTGCCCCCATATTTCCCTTCAAGAACTGTCACCTTTTAACGAAGGGAAATAGCAGAGAGGGTATTTTACTTTCCCTCTTTCATTTTATCATTTTATTATTTTATTGCGAGTTTTATTTCATATTAAACCTTAAACTTTTGAGCATTGACTTTTTTATCCATTCACCCTTCATTCTATTATTTTATTCCAAGTTAGAGTTGGATTTTCCTACACCTTTTGAGTTTTGACCTTTGACTTTTCAGAGCTATTTTCTCTTTATGGTAATTTCTGAGTTTCAGTCGAATTTGACTGATTTATAAATTTCATACAGGCCAAGTATGACAGCATCTGGTTCGTAAAGGTGGTTAATGCTTTTAGGAAGGTATGGTTTTATTATGTCGTAATTGCCACCTGACATTACGATATGCTTGCACTTGGTCTTTTCTATGTAGAATTTCACAAGTTGTATAACGGAGTTAATTATTCCTAGTGAAACACACGTATCCGTTGAGTTGCCTGATATTATATTTTTTACGTTTGTAAGTTTAATTTTCTTCAGTCCATCTAATCTTTTTAGTGCCTCTAACAATAAGGTCGGGCCAGCCGTTATAATGCCTCCTTTAAAAGTTCCAAATTCATCTATGTAATCAATAACCAAAGCGCTACCAATAGAAACGTTCAATATATTTTTTTTAAACCTTTGATAACTGTAAAAAGCAAAGCATATTCTATCTTTGCCTAATGTTTCCATGTCTTTGTATAAAAACTTCATAGATATGTTTTTCGGTTTTATATCTCCCCCTAATCTGCAAATAGTGTTGGTATTAAGTTTATTCAGCATAACTTTTTCATACCGTTTATTTACGCTTGATACTATGACATTATCTTCTCGTTTTATTGAAGGTAATTTTGGATTAGGAGAGTTCGTAAATCTAAAGGTCTTTTTAAGTTTGCCATTTATAAAGAAGCCGAACTTCGTAGCCGTATTGCCAATGTCCACACACACTATCCGTTTGTCCATATAATTTTTTTCTATTCTAAGTTTTAAATTTTAATAAATCTTGATTAACTTAATTTTATA
Organism: uncultured Planctomycetaceae bacterium; assembly: GCA_964633175.1. Lineage (GTDB taxonomy): Bacteria > Planctomycetota > MHYJ01 > CAZWFP01 > CAZWFP01 > CAZWFP01. The sequence goes on from CAZWFP010000037.1 coordinate 6,680, forward strand.
ATAAAAGATATCTTAAAAGCGCTTTTATATTATTAGCATGGTGACCATAATCTTGTGCCTTAAGAATCTATTACGCAATATTATACTCTGTAGAGGCTTTGTTTCTAATAAAAAACATTTTATTGAATATAAAAAATAGACATATGCCTGTATTAAGTGGACATTCTTATACCCAAGATTGTGGGTAGAAGATTGCTATGGTAATGATAGTTATTGCAGCAGCAAAAATTGCCCGGATAATACTAATATATATGATTTCAGGGCAGCGACAACACCATGAATAAAAGCATGTAAAAATTTCATTGAAACTGATGTTGCGCATAGAAGTGGGAGGATTAACGTATAAATTTGAAAGATTAAGTAGTAACTTATTTTCTCAGGTAGAAAAACACTTTGGTAAGTTTGTTGTCAATAGTCATAAAGGATTTGCAAATGAACGAACTTATACGGTTAGTAAAGGTTTTGTGAATATCTTGGCATTCAAAACGTTTTTGAGAAAAAAACTGTCGAGAGATTTGCTTAAGTATAATAAACTAATGGCGCATTCTGCTGTATTCACTTTAAAAGGTAAAGCATTTATCTTTTTAGGTGAGAGTGGGGATGGTAAATCAACTATTATTGATAAGGTTAAAGATTTTTCAACTGTCTTTAATGATGAAACAAATGTTATAGACGTAAATAACAAAATAGTTTACTCTACCCCCTTCTGGGGAGATAATGGTTTGTTTTCCTATAATAGACATCCTTTTGAGAGGATATTTGTATTAAAAAAGCTTAATAAAAACTGCATAGAGGAAATAAATAAGCGGCGAGCATTGTATTATCTTTTGAAAACAGTGCTCGTTGATATTAATTCACACAAGATAAAATCGTTGGTTTTTGAGGTTGCTTCTCAACTTGTAGAAAAAGTGAATTTCTACCTTTTTTCTTATAAATTAGATACGGATTTACGGCATTTATTAAATAAGATTTAAAAAATTCAAGATGTGTTGATTGATTTCATTTGCTTTGTTATCATTTTTTTCAATCCAGATATTTACCATTTTTTTAAACCATGTGTTCTGATGTTTTATATATAGTAACGTATTCCTGTTGATACTTGTTTCAAGTTCCTCTAAGGAGTGTTTATTTTCCAAAAAGGACAGAGTATCTTTATATCCTATAGCCTCTTTCGCCTGTGGTGAAAAGTCAGCAATTTTCTTTAAGTTTATTACCTCATCAATAATGCCGTTTTGTATCATTTTTTTTGTTCTATCTTCAATAAGTTTTTTTAACTTTTTCTTATCTTCCCGAATGCCGATAGTTAAGGTTCTATACATTGGTTTGTTCTTGAAATGAGTGTGAAATTTGGAGAACTTTTCTCCTGTGGCTTCTATTATTTCAAGTGCCCTTATGATTCTTTTTTTATCATTGCAGGATATTTTTTTTGCATATTCCAAATCCATCTCTTTTAATTTTGCATATAAAGATTCTAAGCCCTTATTTTTTGCTTCTTCTTCTAATTTTTTTCTCACATTAGTCGTATCTATGTTTTCTTGAAATATACCGTGTAATATAACCTTTAAATACATTGGACTTCCTGCTACTGCAATTATGTAATTGAATTTACCAAATATAGTTTTGACATATTCAAAAAATTCTCCTACATTAAACGTCTCCCAGTGGTTTTTGATATTTATGCCAAAGTGGATATATTTATTTAAATAATCCGATGGAGGTTTAGAGGTTCCAACGTTCATTAGGCGATATACTTTCATAGAATCAACTATCAGTATAGGGAGTTGAAACTTTTCGTTTATTTCATAAACATATTTGTCTTTATCTACACCTGTGGGTCCAACAATGGCAATTACTTTGTACATCTTAAATGATACTGAATTATTGTAAATTTCTAATGACTAAAAACTAATTGCTAACGGCCATTTTGTTTTTCTTCCTGTGATTTTATAGATAGAAGTTTTTCTTTATCGTAAAGTAAATCCAATCTTTGATTTCCAACTAAACTGTATATACCTGAATCCATTCTTATGGCATCAACGGGACATGCCTCAACGCATAATCCACAGAAAACGCATCTTAGCAAATCAATTTCAAATTTTTTTGGTCTTTTTTCAATGGTAGGGTCTGGCGCCTCCTCCGCTTCTATGTATATACAATCTGCGGGGCATGCAGTTGCACATAAAAAACAGGCAACACATTTTACCGAACCATCCTGCCTTTTTGTTAAGCGGTGTAAGCCCCTCCATCTCGGTGATATCTTTCTTTCTTGATAAGGATAGTCAATCGTAGGGATTCCTCTTCTATTGATTAAATTATACACTAAATGTTTTAACGTGACCCAAAACCCTTTTGCTATGGCGAACAGGCTTAAATCCACACCGTTATTATCATTTGTATTGTTCATTACATTTATTATATTATTTTATTATTTCATTACGAGTTAGCGAGTTGAATTTCTTTTTCAACTTTTGACTTAGCAGTAATTTCTAAAATTATATGTATATGTCTTTTTTTAATAATATACTTACTATAAAATTTAGGAATGAAAGGGGGAGGATAACCTTCCAACCGAAGTCCAATATTTGGTCATATCTGAATCGCGGCAACGTCCATCTTGCCCATATAAAAAATAAAGAAAAAAATATTATTTTTAGCCACAGAACAACAAAACTAATAACTGCCGTAATATTTGGATTGAACCATCTATTTAAACTATTGACACTTATAAATCCTAACGACCCACCTCCTAAATATAATGTGCTTATAAGCGCTGACATAAGAATTATGCCTACGTATTCAGCCATAAAGAACAGGATGAGTTTAGCTCCTGAGTATTCCGTTCTATAGCCGTCCACGATTTCTGATTCACCTTCTGGAACATCAAACGGTAACCGCTGCGTTTCAATAAATGAGCATATTAGGAATAAAAAAAATCCCAGTGGATTAATGATTATTCCCCATTGAGGAATGAATCCTAAAATGTATGAATTTTGTTCCTGGACAATCTTATTGAAATCAAAAGTATCGAAATATATTGCTATGGAAAAAAGAAGCAATGCGAATCCGATTTCAAAACTTAAAAGTTGTGCTGATGACCGCAGCGTTCCCATTATTGAATATTTGCTCTTTGAAGTAAGTCCTGCTAAAAATATTCCGTATATGGCGGACTCCAAAAAAATTATAAGATACAGGATGGAATATTTATTCTGCACGAGTAAGAAAGTATATTCTTTGTCTTTATATACGAATGGCACTATCCATGGGATAAATATAAAAGGTATGAGTAGTAATAAAACTTTTATTATAGGAGCTAGAGTATATAAAAGGTATGATGTGTTTTTGGGGACGAAATTTTCTTTTGTTAGGAATTTTATTGCATCAGCCACCATGTGAGGAAAGCCACCGAGAGTTAGTCCAAAAATCTTTGCTTTGTTTGGACCTACTCTGTTTTGTATCAGGGCGCTTGCCTTTCTTTCAATCCACCCTAATACCGGCACTAGTTGTAATATCATAAATGGCAAGCATACAGCATATATAATCTGCACCATAAAATCTATTGATGAAAGGTTGTCATATTTTGCAGGAGATTGTTGTAGATGTGCAATTCTTTATTTCTTGTAGTTGGGGAAAATGGTTTTTTGCACTGTCCCATATATATTCAAAAGACGCTCTTTCTAATCCTAAAATCTTGAATACTTCCAATAAATTTATTGCCACCTTATTATACAATGCTGCGTCAAACTTTTGAAGTGTGTTATTTTTATTTAAAAAAGAACCATCTTTTGAATATATATTAGGTGTGCAAATCACATTATAGAATTTTGATATGTAATTGTTTTTAAGTGATGAGAAATAGATGACCTTGTCATCGAATTTCTTTATTAATTTTTCAAGGGTATTTTGATTGTTGCCGTTTTGCTCATACATATTGTTGGGCCTTCTCAAATAGAAGAATTCATCCAGTATAAGGATGTTATCGAACTGGTAATTTGTAATTTGTAATGTGCGATTGTTTAATACAATATCTTGTGGTAGTTTACCTGCTACAAGTTTCAGCCCTGCGGTATTGGGATTTTTGTCTTTTGATATAAGGTAACTATCCTCATAGTCGCTATCTAAAAACCCCCTATCTGTAATATCGTAATAAACAAAATAACTCGGAAGATTTTTTTGGATTAATAGAAATACTCCTAATAATTCTTCCATTGTCATATTCTGTCCGATGACAAACAGGATTTTTTGTGATTTTTTAAGTGAGTTAAGAAAATTGACAATCTCAAGTATATTGGTAGTTTTTTTATTATTGATAATAGAGTAGTCCAGAGTATTATTTTGTATGTTTTTATAAGTTAATCTTCCATAGTCACACATAAAATATCCATTTACTTTTTCATTATGCCTTGGTATTATCCTGTAAATCTGATTATTTTTATGTTGGATAGTAATATTACATCCTGTTGCGCACAGATTGCAGATAGAGTTGGTGTTATTTAGGAACCATACTCTCTGTTTGAATCTGAAATCTTTACTTGTAAGGGCACCGACAGGACATATATCAACCGTGTTCAAACTGTAAGGGTTATCAAATGGTCTACCGTCAAAAACGGTCAATTCAGAATGCGCCCCTTTCTCTATTATTCCAAGACAGGGTGATTTTGCCACTTCGTCCATAAACCTGATACATCGGGTGCATAATATGCATCTTTCACTATCTAATATTATGGTAGGGCCTATGTCAACAACCTTTCTTTTTCTTACACGCTCTTTTGGTGCCCTTCTGAGTTGGGCGTTATATTCAAAATAAAAATCTTGTAAAGAACATTCACCTGCTTTATCGCAAATGGGACAATCAATAGGATGATTAAGCAACATATACTCCATTACGAACCTTCTGGCTTGCTGGGCTTTTTCTGAATTCGTATAAACTATCATCCCTTCCTGCGCCTGTAAAATACAACTGGGCATTGGTTTGGGTGCTTTTTCAACCTCAATCAAGCATATCCTGCAATTAGCAGGTCTTGAAAGAGCTGGATGATAACAATAATGCGGAATTTTTATGCCATTTCTGATGGCAATATCTATTACGTATTCGCCCGGTTTTGCTTCAAATTCTTTGTTGTCAATCTTGATCTTGACCATATCCAGTTAATCTTAAATAACTACTTATGATTGATTTATCCTAAATATAATGTTTTTTTATTGAAATCAAACCTGTATTTTTTTATCAAAGGTTCTTTAGGTAATCCTGGCATTGTTTCAATGTTCTCAGTTACCATGACTATGAATCTTGCTCCGTTAAATATCCTTATATCCCTTACAGAAGATGGCTCATTTTCTGGAACCCCATATGCTTTAGGATTACAGGAAATAGATAACTGTGTTTTTGCTACGCAGATTGGTAGATTCGTTAAATTGTTTTCTTTTAAATAGTTGATTTTTAACTTTGCATTTTCGTCTATTGCGACCTTTTCAGAGTTGTAGAAATTTCTGGATATTTTATAAAACTTATCTTCTGCGGAATCGTTGACATCATAAGTGAAATTCAGTTTTGGTTCTAATTGCGCCAATTCTGTTACTTTGTACGCCGCATCAATCATACCTTCTGAACCTAAATTGAAAGCATCTGCTATTGAGTACTCATTTATGTGATTTTCTTTTAGAATTTTTATTAAATAGTTTATTTCTTCATCTTTATCTTTTGGAAATTTATTTATAAGAATTAAATATGGTATTCCCGTTTTTTTTACATTGTTAATATGATGTAGTAGGTTAGGAAATCCTTTATCTATCGCATCGGTATCATACTCGTATATTCTCTCGTGCAAATCATTTTTTTTGAACTTACCTGATTGAAACTTTATCCCTCTTAGGGTAACTAGTATACATGTCAGATTTGGTTTCAAACCACTCGTTCTACATTTTATATTAACGAACTTTTCATAACCACACTCACTTCCAAAGCCGGTTTCCGTTACGACGTAGTCACTATAATCTAATCCGATATAATCGGCGACTATTGAAGATGAGCCATGGGCAATGTTACCAAAAGGACCTGTGTGAACTAACGCAGGCGTTCCTTCAGATGTCTGAACTATATTAGGCATAAAAGCATCTTTTAGAAGCCCCATTACCCCGTCTTGAATGCCAATGTCTTTTAAAAATAGTGGCTTTTTAGAGGTGGTAAATCCTACTATTATGTCACCTAACCTTTTATATAAATCATTATAATTGGTTGCTAAAGCAAGTATTGCCATTATTTCCGAAGCAGGGGTAATGTCAAATCTTGTGTTGGCAAGAGAGGGATTGATTTTTTGCATATTTATAGTTACATTTCGTAAACTTCTGTCATTTAAATCAACAACCCTATGCCACTCTATAGATGATAGATTGTATTGGTTATCAAAATATATAGAATTATACACGACGGAAGCAATTAAATTATGGACATAAGTTATGGCATGGAAATCACCTGTAAAGTGAAAATTTATCTCGTCTTCCGGCAAAAGATGGGACTTTCCACCACCTACGCCAGCCCCCTTTATTCCAAAAAGAGGTCCCATAGACGGTTGCCTTAATGTGCATATCGCTTTTTTGCCTATCCTGTTTAGTGCCATAGATAATCCGATGGTGTTTAACGTTTTACCTTCTCCTAATGGTGTGGGAGTTATCGTTGTGACCACAATATATTTACCCTTCTTGTGATTTTGAGTGGCGTTTAAAATACTAAGATCAACCTTTGCCTTATATTTACCATAAGGAATTAGATATTCTGTATTTATGCCTATTGTCTTTGCAATTTCTATTATAGATTTTATCATTTTTTAGGTATTATTAGTCGTTGACTTTTATCTGTATCTTCTGTTCTTTTCCATCTCTTAAAATAAAGAATTGAAGATTTTTCATCTCGTATAATTCTTTGCTATAGAAAAGTTTCGTAATTTCTTTTATTGAACTTAATTCTGTTTCATTTACTTTTGTGATTATGTCATTAGGTTTTAATCCGACTTTTCTAAATACAGAAACATCTTTTATCTGTTCCACTTTTATGCCTAATAATTTATCTCCGCTATCTGTAAATACGGGCTTTACATACATATCTCCGGCAAGTTTATATAAATTTTCTTTTATGTATTCCACGCTTGCGCGGTCAGTATAGTATAGATTTTCCGTATATTGGTCTTTTTCTATTTTTATGATTTCTTCCGGTTTTTTATTTTCCCATATGCTCTTTTTACCCAGAGCAGCATTTATATTCGACACCTCACCCGACGCCGACGGAATAGGGTTGTTAGACGATATGGTGGCAACTCTTGTTCCTGGTTTCGGTTTCATTATTTCTAACCTAAACTGCTCCCCATCTTTCTCAAATGTTATGAATTTTTGCTCAAAATTAATGTCAACTAACGTTGCCCCTTCAAGCAATCCTCCTATTTTTAATACCATCTGTTTATTGGTAGTATTGTTTTTTATTATTGCCTTGCTATTTTCTTTCTTACCCGCACTTATTCCTAATAATGAATACTTTCCTAACAGCGATGCAAGGTTGCCTTTTTTCTGTTCCTGTCCTTTGGGTTCTTCAAAGGATTTGATTAATAAGTCGTAGTTTGTAAATAATTTCTCATTCACTTTTTTGCCGTATTCTGACGCATTAACTTCTGATTTTGTAATATTGACCTGCGGAATGGTTAACTTAAAGTATAAATATATGGCAGTTATGGGTGTGGATACAATTGCTAAGTTTATAAGAAATGTAATAAGTTTATTCATTCTAAATATTTGTATTTTAAATCTATAAATAAATTTTTAAAATACTAGTCAAATTAATATGAATAATATAGATTACGATAAGTTAGATATAGTTCGCTATCCCGCGGTTGTTCTTCGAAAAAAGACACGGGAGGTAAAAGAAGGGGAGTTAGACCTTAAAAAACTTATTCCTAAGATGTTTGAGATTATGTATAAATGTGACGGCGTGGGTTTGGCAGCGACACAGGTTGGATTAAGTTATAGATTATTCATAATAAATGTGGAACAAGATAGAAATAAAAAAGGTGAAAAAGTATTTATAAACCCTGCTATTGTTGAGGCAAGAGAATTTCAGGAAGGAAAGGAAGGATGCTTAAGTGTGCCAGGTATATATGTTAGTATTAGAAGGTCCCTAAAAGTAAAAGTAAAAGGTCGAGATGAAAATTTTCAGGAGTTTGAAATGGAATTAGAGGGGTTAGGTGCTCGTGCAATTCAGCATGAGTTGGACCACCTGAATAACATATTGATAATAGATAGGATTACTCCTGCCCAAAAGATTAAAATATCTGGAGAGTTACGAAAAATGGAGAAGGAATACTATGAGAAAAATAAGGTAACTGAGGCGTGGGAGAAAACTATCTCTAAGTTCGGCAAATAGCAACCTCTAAATTTAATGCAACAATCCGCTGTCGCGTTAGGTGTTTTCGACGGTTTGCATAAAGGACATCAGGAAATTTTTAACATTTTAAAATCTACGTCGTATGAACGGAAAATAGTCCTGATATTTGAACCACATCCAAGAAAGATTTTAAATGATACTGATGTAAAATATATAATGCCGCTGGATGTGAGAATTTCTGAGATTAAAAAATTGGGGTTTGAAGATGTTTATGTCCTGACGTTTTCCAAAGAGTTTTCTCTGATACCTGGAGAAAAATTTATTAAAGACGTTTTAATTAAGCAGTATGGTTGTAAACATCTTGTAGTAGGTTTTAATGCCCATTTTGGTAATAAAAGAGATGTTACTCCTGATACATTACCACTAATAGCACGCTTAACTAATATAAGCGTTACCATATGCCAAAGTGAAATGTATAAGAACATTCCTATAAGCAGCACAAGAATAAGGGAGGAAATAAAAAAGGGTCAGTTATACGACGTTCTCCAAATGCTCGGTAAAAACTTCTTTATTGAAGGTAACCTGATACATGGTGTTGGTTTAGGTAAAAAGATTGGATTTCCTACTCTTAATGTAAAATATAGAGAGGAACAGATTTTACCGCCTGTGGGTGTGTACTTCGGCTATGTGAATTCTAAATTGGCTATGATTAACTTAGGGGTTAGACCTACCGTAGAAACTCAAAGTTTGCATAAACCGGTTTTGGAAGCTCACATTATAAATGAGAATTTAGATAAGACCAGTAATAGTATTAGAATTGAATTTGTGGAGAAAATAAGAGACGAAAAAAGATTTAATTCTATAGAAGAATTAAAACAACAATTAGAAAAAGATAAGATGTATATAATGAAAAAGTATTGTTAATATGCCAAGAAAATTGGTTTTCAAGTTTTACCTTAGTATATGTTTTAAGGAGTAAAGTATGAGGTTTCGCAGATTGGGGCATAGCAGTGTAATAGTATCAGAGATTGGCTTTGGGGTGTGGACCGTTACTACTGGCTGGTGGGGTAAGTATGAAAAAAGCGATGCGATAAAGTTACTGAAAAAATCGTATGAGTATGGCATTACCACCTTTGATACAGCAGATACTTACGGTGATGGTCTGGGTGAAGAAATATTGAAAGAAACCTTTGGTGATTACTTAAAAAATGTCGTGGTTGCTACAAAATTTGGATATAATTTTTACGAATATTCCAAAGATAGAAAAGGACATTCCGAAATTCCACAGGATTGGAGTGTAACTTATATGAAGAAGGCGTTGGATAATAGTTTGAAAAGATTAGGGAGGGATTGGATTGATTTGTATCAATTTCATAACCCGAGAATAAATGCAATTCATTCTGATGAACTTTTTGAAGCGTTGTTAAAAGAAAAAGAAAAAGGCAAGATAAGAGCAATCGGCGTTGCCCTTGGTCCTGCTATTGGATGGTATGAAGAAGGAAGAGTTGCTATATTAAAAAGAAAGGTTGATGCAGTTCAAACCGTATATAATATGCTGGAACAGGTGCCAGGGAAATACTTTTTTGAAATGTGTAAGGAAGCGGGAAGTAGCGTGCTTGTCAGGGTTCCACATTGCTCAGGTATTTTGGAAGGTAAATATGATGAAAATACAAAATTTGATGCTACTGACCATAGGAGTTTTAGAAATAGGGAATGGTTACTCAAGGGCTTGAAAATAGTAGATGATTTAAAAAGATATACAAACGATAGAAGAACGATTGGTCAACTTGCATTGCAATATATTTTAGAAGAAAAAACGATTGCAAGTATATTTCCCAATATCTATGATGAAACACAAGTTGTAGAGTTTGTGAACTACGAGAATTCACCTAAATTAACCGAGGCAGAAAAGCAGTCGCTTAAAGAATATTTGGCGTATAATCAGATTAGTTAAAGGTTGTAGAGGACTAAAAACAAAGAGGGTTTTGAGATTTGTCCCAAAAATTGCCACAGTCCCAAATTCCCCTATGTTCAGTGTTTATTATTTAATTATTTTATTCCGAGTTAGCGAGTTGGATTTCTTTTTCAACTTTTGACTTTTGACCTTTAACTTTTTTGAGGTACCCCCCTTTGGTGGTAATTTCTGTTTTGTCCTTTAAGTTTTTTATATATTATTCTTTTAATATTATAATGTTGCTGGTGAAATTTAAAAGTAGTTTTTGGGAGGAATGCCGGCGTGGCGGAACTGGCAGACGCGCTAGACTCAAAATCTAGTGAGGCTC
>CAZWFP010000038.1:0-16853 GCA_964633175.1 uncultured Planctomycetaceae bacterium
AGAGCTGGGGATTAAAGAGCCGGATTATCATCTTGAGGTAGGTTCATCAACCCATGGTGTTCAGACGGCAAAAATTCTTGAAAGGGTTGAGGAAGTTTTGATAAAAATTAAACCTGATGTTGTGGTTGTATATGGAGATACAAATTCTACCTTAGGTGGTGCTTTAGCGGCATCTAAACTGCATTTACCGGTAGTTCATATAGAAGCTGGGCTAAGAAGTTTTAATAAAAGGATGCCTGAAGAAATAAATCGGGTTCTTACCGATCATGTTTCTACATTGCTTCTATGTCCTTCAAAGACAGCTGTGAAAAATCTTATAAAAGAAGGCTTTGCTCAAATTTTATTTGACGGCGAGCTTATCCCTGTGCAATATTCTTTCACGGCTACAAGTGTAGATATCTCAAAGCCTATAGTAGCCAATGTTGGGGATATTATGTATGATGTTTTGCTATATTCCCTTAAAATAGCAGAAGATAAATCTAAAATTCTGAAAGAACTAAATCTTAATAAAAAAGATTACTGTGTTTTAACAATTCATAGAGCTGAAAATACTGAGGTTCCAGAAAGGCTTAAAGAACTACTTGATTTTGTAAGCGATGTCTCAAATGGAAAAGATATTATCTTCCCTGTTCACCCCAGAACTAAAAATTTGCTGAAAGAGATAAAACTACCTGAAAAAATAAAGATTATAGAACCGCTTGGATATTTTGATATGATATATCTTGTCAAAAATAGTAGCTTAGTGTTTACAGATTCAGGAGGATTGCAAAAAGAAGCATACTGGTTGCAGGTTCCATGTATTACATTGAGAGAGGAAACAGAATGGATTGAAACCGTAGAAAGTGGATGGAATATCCTTTACAAAAATTATTATGAATCTTCCCATGTTCCTCAAGTTAGTAATGATAAAATCTACGGCGATGGCAGAGCAGCTGAAAGAATCGTTAATTTAATAAACGATATATGGGGAAAGCGGTGAAGTCAGGGGGAAAATTTATAGGGCAAATAGGACTCGGATATTGGGGGAAAAATATATTTCGTAATCTCTATGAGCTTGGCGTCTTGCATACAGCTGTCGATGTGGATTCCAAATCCATTGAAAATCTCAGTAAAAGTTATTCGGATGTTAATTTTAGGACATCTATTGATGATGTTTTGGATAATCCAGAGATAAAAGCTGTGGTTATTTCAACCCCTGCTGCAACGCATTATGAGTTGACTAAAAAAGCATTGCTTCATGATAAAGATGTATTTGTTGAAAAACCACTTGCGTTGACCTATAAGGAGGGGGAAGAATTGGTGAAATTATCAGAGAAACGTGGGAGAATTTTAATGGTTGGACATATACTTCAATACCACCCAGCTGTTGAAAAGTTGAAACAACTTATATCATCAGGAGAAATTGGCAAAATTCAATATATCTATTCTAACAGACTTAACATAGGAAAATTAAGAACCGAAGAAAATATCCTGTGGAGTTTCGCCCCTCATGATATTTCTGCAATACTTATGTTAATGGAGGAAGAACCGATAAAGGTTCACGCTTGGGGTGGTGATTATATCAACAATGGAATTCATGATATTACTTTAACTATGCTTGAATTTAAAAGCGGCGTAAAAGCACATATTTTTGTAAGCTGGTTACACCCATATAAAGAACAAAAATTAATTGTTGTTGGCACAAAGGCAATGGCTGTTTTTGATGATGTGAGCGATGAAAAGCTGGTTTTATACCCACATAAAATTGAATGGAAAAACGGCAAAATTCCCGTCGCCGAGAAAGCAGAAAAGGTTGTTATCCCGGTAAGAAATGAGGAACCTTTAAAATTAGAGTTAAAGTATTTTGTTGAATGTGTTGTAAGTAGAGCAAAACCTAGAACGGACGGAAAGGAAGGATTAATGGTTTTGAAGGTGCTTGAAGAAGCACAGAAGGATTTAGGTGCTAGAAATGCAAGTTTCTTAATTCAATCAAAAGACATTGACTATTTTGTTCATGAAAGCGCGTATGTAGATGAAAATGTTGAGATTGGCAAAGGTTCAAAAATATGGCATTTTTCACATATATTAAAAAATGTTAAAATAGGGGAAAATTGTGTGATCGGACAAAATGTTATGATAGGGCCAAATGTTAAAATTGGCAATAGAGTAAAGATACAAAACAATGTCAGCGTATATGAAGGGGTTGAATTAGAAGATGATGTATTTTGTGGTCCATCAATGGTGTTTACAAATGTTATAAATCCAAGAGCTTTTATTGAGCGAAAACATGAATTTAAGCGAACTCTGGTGAAAAGGGGAGCAACCATAGGTGCAAATGCAACTATAGTTTGTGGCGTTACAATAGGAGAATATTCACTGGTAGCCGCGGGCGCTGTTGTTACTAAAGATGTGCCACCCTATGCACTTGTTGCTGGTGTTCCAGCCAAGCAAATTGGATGGGTCTGCAAGTGTGGTAAGACTTTAAAGTTTGGTGGAAATTACGCGGTTTGTGAAAATTGTAAAAGCGAATATAGCCTTGATAACGGTAATTTAAAAATAATAAAAGAAAACCTATGACAAAAATCGTACTTATAACATATCATTATCCACATCTTAAAACAGAACAAGTAATTTTGAATTTTCTAAGACTGTACCCCCCCCATTATATGGTTATTTATTCATTGCCTTATTTATCAAGAGAAAGAAGGCAGGTTTTAATAGAACATCGTCCAGCTCAGTATAAAGCAGTTGCCCCAGAGGTTATTGCAAAAGCTTATGGGATTGAATATGTAAATGTAAACTGTGATGAAGAAATACCGAGTGGATGTGATCTTTATATTATCCTCGGTGCTGGGATTTTATCTAGAAGTTTTGTCCAGAACAAGAAGATCATAAACTGCCATCCTGGCGTTTTGCCGGCAGTAAGGGGGCTTGATGCATTTAAATGGACAATATATGAGATGAAACCTCTTGGTGTGACATTACATTATATAGATGAGGAAGTAGATAAAGGTGAAATAATATCAGTAGTTCCAACACATGTTTTTAAAACTGATGACCTTGAGACACTTGCGAGAAGGCATTATGAAAATGAAATATATGTTTTAAGTAACTTTGAGAAGTATATTGAAAAACCTGAGAATCCTTTCAAAGGGATAGAAGAAGGTGAACCACATAGAAGAATGCCAATTTCCATTGAAAAGGAAATGGTAAGAAAGTTTGAAGAGTGGAAAAATAAATACAGCTTGTGAAATCAATGCGAATTGTTCACATAACAAACTATTTCATGCCAGAATTTGGCTATCAAGAATTTTATCTTGCTCTTTTCCATGCAAGATTTGGACATGAAGTCCATGTTTTAACATCAAACAGAGCTTATCCCTTACAACAAGAGTATAAAGTTTTTAAAGATGTATATAAAAAAAGAATCACTGAGACTGGGTCCATAGAGTATATGGGTTTCTCTGTCCATAAACTTCCGGCTATACTTGAGTTTAATATGCAGCTTTATATAAAGAATTCTATCAAGAAACTTAAAGAAATCAACCCTGATATAGTTATTGCACATAGCTTATCTAGATGGGAAACCCTGAAAGTTGCCTTCTGGAAGAGATTATCTAAGAAAAGGTTTGTTCTGATTGTTGATGACCACATGCTATACTCAGCTTATGTTAATAAAGTGTACAGAAAAGCTTGGTACTTTTTTGTGAGAATTTTTTTAAAGTTCGCTCTTCAATCAATTAAATGCATCGTGGCTATTTCCGAAGAGACAAAACAATTTCTGATTGAGAAATTTTCTGTTCCCAATGGCAAAATAGCAATTATACCTATCGGGGTAGATGTTGATCTGTTTACATTTTCTTATGAGAAGAGAAAAAAGATCAGAAGCATGCTATCAATTCCAGAGGATGCTTTCGTAATTATTTATGCTGGGAAGATAGTCCGTGAAAAGGGTTGCCACCTGGTATATGAGGTAAGTAGAGAATATTTAAAAAAACACGAAAATGTTTACCTTCTATATGTTGGGAGCGGAATCTATGACGAGCTTGCAAATGAGATAAGAGAAAAAGCCAAAGAGGATGGTGTGTCGGATAAGGTCTTATGGCACGGGCATGTGGCTCATCATGAGTTACCAGCATTCTACTCAGCAGCAGATGTAGCTATCTGGCCCTTTCAGGAAACCATGAGCGCACTGGAAGCCTCCGCCTGTAGCGTGCCGATAATCTTGAGAAACTCACTGATTGCAAAAGAGAGAACAGCAGGGGGTAATGGTTTTGCGTGTGCAACAATAGAAGAACAAAAAGAAGCTCTGGGGAGACTCATAGTGAACCCTGCATTGAGATGGGAGATGGGTAGAAAAGGCGCACGCTACATGCGCGAAAATTTTTCTTGGGAAAGAATAGCAAAACGTTTCATTGAGGTTGCACTTTTACCGGATCAAGAAAAATAACAGGATAACATGCGAATAACTCTTCTTACTATTGGAAACCCTTGGGATATCCATAACTGGTCGGGTATACCTTATCATATCTCACAAAAGTTAAAAGAAAAAGGATATCTTGAAAGTGCAATTGGAGTATCTTCACCAAAGATCTTTGATATAACTTTAAAGGTATGGTATGGTGTTAAGCTAAAAAGAAGGGCACCGCTTTGGGAAATAAGCGCGCGAAATAACTATAGGAGAATATTTTTAGGTCTTCAAGCACTAACTAAATTAAAGGTTAAAAATTTTGCCCCTGGATCTGAGTCAGCATTATTATCCACCACTACTTTGATTGATACGCGTGTAATAAACGCACCGGCATTTGTTTATTTGGATGCTACATTTTTTCAGGCTTATACTTTAAACCCAAACTATAAAAAGCTAGTTCCGTCAACATATTTCAATCAAATCAACCAATTAGAAAAAAAAATTTTAAAAAGCTATAAAGGTATATTCGTATTCTCGGAATGGGTAAAGGCCTCTCTATTAAATGATTATGGTTTAAGTCCGGATAAGATTACCGTAGTAGGGTATGGTGCTAACTTGCCGCATATTGATGATTTTGATAAGAGATCTTTCGAGAAGCCGATTTTATTGTCAGTGACCACAGACTTTTACCGAAAGGGTGGTGAAATTACAACACAAGTTTACCGGATGCTGAAGACTCAATTTCCTGAGCTAAGGTTAGTCTTAGCCGGGAAAGTTCCTTCGGAATTTTTAGGCAAGGAAAAAGAAGGAATTGAAGTAGTAGGATTTTTAAGGAAGGACAATTTAAATGATTTTCAAAAACTTATCTCGCTTTATAAAACAGCGGCTGTGTTTATTCTCCCATCATATTATGATACTATGCCTAATGTAATTCTTGAATCAATGTATTTTAAGACACCAGTTGTTGCTTCAAATGTTTGTGGAATACCAGAAATGGTAAAAGATGGTGAAGCTGGATTTGTCGTTAAAACTTTTAATCCAGAAGATTATGCTGAAAGAATTGCTTCTCTTCTAAGAAACGATCAACTCCGATGGAATTTTGGGGAAAACGCTAGGAAGGAGGTCTTGGAAAAATTTACTTGGGATGTTGTCACAAGTAAGATGATTGATTCAATAAGTAAAGCATTTGGAAAACCAACATGACAGTGTTATTGATGCTGAAAAAATTGCTCAAACTTTTTGGAATAAATAAAGTAAATCCAGTCAAGAAGATTATCTTTGAATTTCTCTTCTATGTAGCTCCTAAAAGACCAACCGTTATTCCTACCAAGGAGGGATTTAAACTTATGGTTGTTCCCCGTGACCGAGGGGTTGGTTTCCCGTTATGGATTGGCCACGAATATGAACCTCAAACATCAAAAATTTTTAAAAATTTTATTTCTTCTGGGGATATAGTAATGGACATAGGTGCAAATATCGGATACTTCACACTACTGGCAGCGAGATTGGTTGGTCAATATGGTAAAGTTTTGGCATTTGAGCCAGTCCCATACTTTTTAGAATTGATTTGCTCCTCCGCAAGATTAAACAACTTAACAAATATAACAGCTTTCCAGATGGCACTTAGTGACACTCCAGGTGAAGGGCACATATTTCTTGATAAAAAAAATTTAGGTCTGGCCTCCCCGGTTTCCAATAATGTCATTGATTTATCTGAAAGTTTACAAGTAAAATATACCACTATTGACATTTTTTGTGAGGAAAATGGTATAAAACCAAATTTTGTTAAAATCGACGTTCAGGGATATGAACTTAAGGTGCTGCGCGGAGCCATCAAACTGTTGCAGAGGGGAAACGCTAAATTGTATTTTGAATTCTGGCCAAGAGGTATAAATAACGCCGGTGATATGCCAGAGGAAATCTTTTATTTGCTTGAGGCCACAGGGTATAAAGTATTTAAAGTAAATAATGATGGAGGGTTTTCTCCAGTTTCAAAGAATGAGTTTTTAAAAATTACAATGGACCTACTTTCAGAGTCAAATTATTTGAGTTCAGTAAATATTTTTGCTACAAAATGATTTGAATATGTAGATGAAAAATAATGTAACAAATAGATTTGTTGCCAGAAATTCGATCTTTAGGCTATTATCATTTTTGATAACTGTAATAACCACAGTATTATATGTTCGGTTCGTAGTCAAGTATCTTGGGATTGATGTATATGGCATATGGGGATTGGCAAGTCTGATAATTTCTTCTTCAAATATAATAAACTTTGGATTTGCAACTGCTTTAACTAAAGAAACTGCAAAAATTGACGGAGAAGGAACTAATTACTGGCTTGTCAAAACCTTAATAAGAGGATATGATTATTTAATTATTGGGATTGGGCTCCTTTTATTACTAGTTATTTACATCTTTAGGAATCCAATAGCTCAACATATATTTGGTGTAAGAGATACGTACATTCAAGGTTTTTCATATCTTCTGACTGCCATGGTTCCACTTACAATTTTGTATACGGTCGCATTATCAAGAAGATCAGTGGTTGAAGGTTTCCAAGAGATCCATTATTCAAGCATAATTACTCTAATCGGCAGACTGGTAAACTTTTCTCTGTCCCTTTCTTTAATTTTCGTTGGGTTAGGAATATGGAGCTTATATTTTGCATCGTTAGCTGAAAATTTGATGTTGTTTTGGATTTTTTCACAGAGAATTCATAAGAAGTTGAAATCTCTACCCTGTTACCAGGATACAAAACTTGACCTAAAGGAGGCTATGATAAAGAATTTAATTTACAGTTTTAACCTACAAGTAAGCGCTATTGCAAGTATAAGTCTGGAATTTTTTTATAAGATTTTTATCTCGCACAGGTTCGGATTGGATTATGTGGGCTACTTCCAGATTGTATGGAGAGCCCAGCAAATGTTACACGGAGTTGTATCTTCCACAATGAGTCCATTATTCCCAGCCTCATCTTTTTACATGGCAAAAGGTGATACCCTACAATTAAAAAAGCTTTATGAAAAATCAACAAAATATATCTGGCTATTTGTTGCTGGGGTGTTTCTTATTTTTATTTTATTCGCAGATGAGATTCTAAGGCTTTGGATTTCTCAGACATCAGATTTCCAGATATTTACCTTCAGAATGCTTTGCACTGGGGTAATATTCACTGCACTTTCAACACCTGCTTTTCTATTTATAATAGGAATGGGGAAGTCTATATTTATAGGAGCTGCGAATACTTTATTTTTAATTGTATCTCTCCTAACATCTTTGATTTTAAGCAGTATATTTAGTTTGAGCTGGATGTCAGTTGGTATTTCTTTTACATTAGGTGCAGTAGCTTCGTTTACCGTTATTTTGGTTGGGTTTGCTGAAACTTTTAAATGGCATGTGATAAAATTAACAATAAGTTCTCTTCCTTCTTTAAGATTTATTTTCCCTTTGTTTTTTCTATTAATCCTTGTTGTCATATATAAATCTATTCTATCTATTAGCGGTATTATACCTGAATATATTGCCCTTCTTGTTACGTTTATTGTTTTTTTGAGCGCACTTTTAGTGGAGGTTTTTGGTGAAGTTAGAAATTTTATGAATTCAAAATTTATAGAGAAACGCGCCGAAAAGGTTAAAGCGGAACATGAGGTTGTAAAATGAAAAAGGCTGAAATGATAATATTTTTTTGTTTTTTAAGTTCTGCACTTTTAGGGATCGCATATAAGTTTGGAATCAAATTCGCGGTCATTTTAGTTTTAATAACACTCATTTTGCTGATTTTCCTTCTGAGGCCTAAATTTTCGCTGTATTTCTTTCTTTTTATGGGAGTTTTTTATACGCCTTTATATGAATATAAATTTAGATTATTTGGGATTTTATTTTTGCCTACAGATTTAATGGCAATTCTAATTTATCTCCTTGTATTAATAAATTTATTCGCGGGGCGCTACATAAATCTTAAAAGGCAGAATTTAAACTTAGGGAAAGTGCCTGTAGAGGGTAAACTGCATTATGTGATTTTATTCTTGATTCTTCTATCTACTTTAATAGGTCTTGCTCAAGGTAATTACTGGAAGAGCATTTTTAGGGAAACCAAGTTAGCTTTGTATTATGGCTTAATTCCACTATTTTCAACATATCTTATATCTAAAGCAAGTGATATTAAAAGATATTTTGCAATTTTGATATTATTAGCAACAATCGGAAGTATTTATGATTTATATTGTAGGATTTTTGATATTTATACTGTTAGTGCGTTTGCTGGAAGTAGAGAAGGTGTTATTACATATGCTGAAACGCCGATTGGAAGGATAATAAGAGATTATGGTTGGGTTTCAACCTTTCACTACCAAGTTATTGCCTTTTTGGCATGTCTTATCTTTTTCTTTGCTACAAAAAAACTGTCCTTGAGAATATTGCTGCTGATCGCTGGATCAATTAATCTTGTTGCTAATCTACTCACTGTTACGCGGGGTTTTACACTTGCGATTCTTGCTGGGGTAATTTTTATGGTCTTTTTAAGAGGACTAAGCGAATCTACTTCTGTTTTTAAGGCTTTCAGGAGGTTGGCTGTTTCATTAGTTGTCATATTTGCAGTTTTTTATGTAGCTATTAGCTTTGTGCCAGAGACTAAAGCATCTTTTTATAGATTCATCTCAATTTTTTCACCGACTTATGCGGGCAGAGGAGATATTGAAAATATGCAAGTTCGTTTATTGTCTATCTACCTTGGGCTTACCACAGGAATTAAAAACCCCTTTGGCAGAGGTTTTGGAATTTTATCACCAACAGGTGAAGAAACATCTTCAGAAGCTATGACATTGTGGCTTCTTTACCACAACTCTATTGGTTATATATTTTTCACATTTGGTGTAGTTGGAGGGGTACTTTTGTTCTATTTGTTCGTGAAACTTATTTTGAGATTATTGAGGCTCTTCAGATTTACAACCAAGGAAGGTAAACACATATTGGCTCTAATCTTGGTTAGCTTTATAGCTGTATTTTCTATGTCCTTTACAAGTGGGAATTTCTTATTTGCTATAGAAAATTTATTACCTTTCATCGTTACTCTTTTTTCATTTTCTTTGAAATTTGCTAAATATAGGGAGAACAAAGCATGGGAAACCAACCATTAGTTAGTATAGTTACTCCATCATATAATCAGGGAAGATTTATCACGGAAACGATTGAGAGTGTTTTTAACCAAACTTATAGTAATATTGAATACATTGTAATCGACGGCGGTTCAACAGATGGCACAATTGATATACTCAAATCATATGAACATAAGGGATTGAAGTGGATAAGTGAAAAAGATGAGGGGCAAAGTGATGCCATTAATAAAGGTTTTAAACTTTGCAATGGTGAGATTGTAGGATGGCTTAATAGCGATGATGTACTCTTGCCATATTGCGTGGAAAAAGTGGTAGAAGAATTTAATAAAGATGAAAATATAGGATTAGTTTATGGGGATATTCAAATAATTGATGAAAATGGGAATTTAATCAGGGAATATAAACCAGGGCTTTTAACTTTGGAAAGACTTTTAAAGATTGAACAATCTGTTCCCCAGCCTGGTTCATTTTACAGGAAAAAATTCGTTGATTTGGTGGGTGGTTTGGACAAGCAATTAAACTTTGTTATGGATTATGATCTTTTTATAAAGTTATTGAAAATTTCCAAAGCAATATATATCCCTGAACTTCTTGCAAAGTTTCGCATCCATTCCCAAAGCAAAACATTTAACTTTAGTGCTACCAAATCGGTCATTGAAGCATACAGGGTTAGCCGTAAGTATGGAGCTCCTGTATTTTCCGCGCTTAACTTTAAAAGGGCAAAATCATTGGTTAAATCTATTGCAAAAATTATTTTAGGTAGACCTCTTATTAACATAGAGAAACTAAAACGCTCATGAACGGGCTTAGAATACTTGAAATGACAGAACCTTTTCCCAGCAAGAGGTCTCCATTAACCGCATTATTTGTCAAATCCCATATAGATTATATCTCAAAACATTGCGATTTGCTTTTGATAGTTTTTGTTAGGCTAATTCCTCCCAAGCATCTTTTTAAAAATTTAAACAAGATAAAAGAATGGATAAAACAAACATGCCGGATTCTTAGGAAAAAGAGAGAAGGGAATATATTATTTATTCCTTATATCTCACTTCCAAGACCTTATTTTGAGTTTTTAAACATTATATTGCTTCGCTATCTCTATTTAAAAAAAGTTATCAAAATAGCTATGCAGTTTAAGCCAGATGTGTTGGTAGTTCATTGGGTTTCGCCATTATCATTTCTTGCTCGGAAAGTAGCAGATCGACTTGGTACACTACTTGTTGTTGATGTTCATGAAGACCCCGATAACATAAAGATTAACTTTCCTTTTTTGCAAAAGTTTTGGATTAAAGCTATAAAATCAGCTGACGCAATAGTGGTACACAGCGAAGTTAACAGAGAGAAGATAAAATCCTTAGGTATTAATTCGCAAAAAATTTATAAGGTTTACCTGGGTATTGATAATATATACATCAATGAGTCAACCTGCTTAAACGATGAAAATAATGTGGAAAATGGCGAATTTCGCATCGTTGCGGTTTCACATTTATCTGACCCATGCAAGAAGATAGATTATCTGCTACATGCAATTTCCGAGCTCACGAGAAAATATAAAAATATAAAACTTGTGATCATTGGTGATGGTAAGCTAAGGAAATCCTTTGAGGAGTTGTCATCGGTCTTGAACCTGAAAGATTATGTAGATTTTAAAGGGGCTCTTGAGCCAAGTGGGGTTAAGAATGAATTATTGAAAGCCAATTTATTTGTTCTTCCTTCTGTTAGAGAATCGTTTGGCTTGGTTTTCATTGAGGCAGTAGCTTTGGGGCTTCCGGTTATTGGATATGAAAAAGCCGGTGCCATTTTCGAACTAGATCAGTTGGGCGTGCCTGTTTTGAAGTTAGAAAATGTGACTCCACAAAGTATAGCGAGAGCCATTTCGCTGATTTATGAGGATTACCCTGAAATAAAAAGACAAATACTCAAACATAGAGAAACGATTCTAAATCACTTCTCGTGGGAGAACCATGCTATAAGATATGTTGACCTTTTAAATAAGTTAAAATTAAGAAATGTTCAAGAAAGTATTTCTTAAAAAAATTCACTCTTTACTTGATTATATAGAGAATCCTCTTCTTATGGAGGCGCGATTTAAAAGGATTCCAATGGAGTTTGTGCGAATGTTGTTTGAAATAAAGACATTTTTACCGGAGGTGCACAATGTTTTTGATATAGGTGCTGCTAGTGGCAATTTTGTTCTTGCAGTGCACTTCGTATATCCCAAAAGCAATATTTTTGCTTTTGAACCATTGCCGGAAAAGGTGGAGATCCTGCAGGAGATTTTTTCAAGACAAAAAATATCTGGTCGAGTTTACAATTTAGCACTTGCTTCCAGTCAAGGGGAGACATTCTTTACACGAACGAAATATACTAACCTAAGTTCTATCCTTGAACCCGATCAGGACGTAATTAATTTATTTGGTGATAGAGCAAATTACGAAAAAATTAAGGTGGTGAAGAAGAGATTTGACAGCATCTTTGAACTTGATGCTAACAGTGTAAACTTTGCAAAGATAGATGTACAGGGCTATGAGCTTGAAGTCTTAAAAGGAATGGGGGAAGAGCTAAGTAAGATTCAAGGGGTAATGCTTGAGGTAAATTTTGATAGATTTTATATCGGTCAACCAAGCTATTTTGAGTTAATAGAATATCTTTATTATGCTGGGTTTAAAAGATTTTATCAAATTGATAAAATTGTTGTAAATGGAAAGGTTTCTTGGTGTGATTTAGTGTTTTTCAGGTAAATTTCTAAGATGATTTGGAAGATTAAGTAAAGGCAAAGTAATGAGATTCTTACATAAGTTACCTAAAGCTAAGTTAATTAAATCTCGTGACGAGTGGATCTTAAATTTCTGCAGAGGAAAGGTAGTTCTTCATTTAGGTTTTGCAGATGAAGGGCTCATGGATGAAAGACTAGCGGTTGGCGATTGGCTTCATGAGAAACTGGTTCATGTTGCTCAAGCGGTTGTTGGTATAGACATCTCTGAAAGGGGGGTAAAGAAAGCGAGAGATTTGGGCTTTTCTTATTGTTTTGTTGGAGATGTTGAAAAATTAAACTCCATTATAGAAACATTGCCATTTGATAAATCTCATTTTGAGGTCGTATTAGCTGCTGATATAATTGAACATTTAAATAACCCAGGTGCTTTTTTGAAAGAGCTGTATGAGTTCGTAGATAGTAATACCGATATAATAATTACAACTCCTAACGCATTATCATTCAAAACCTTGTTCTTCCCAATTGCCAAAGTTGAGATAGTTCATCCTGATCACAATTTTTGGTATTCACCTATAACACTTATTGATTTTTTGGCAAAATTTAAATTTGAAGTTGTGGAAATCTATCTTTATTCAAGTGTTTGGATACCTAAAAAGGAAAATATAAGATCAGTGGGGGAGTTGTTGGGTAAATATAGTTTTAGCATTGCGGACTTTCTTTTTACCAACTCAGTACTCAGGCTATTCCCTTACTATGCAGAGGGTATGCTGCTTAAAGTAAAAAAGAAACCATAAGGTTAATGTGCGGTGAACTTGTCTGTTAAGTTATTCATCTTTCTCAATGTATTTTCAGTAAACCTGATGGTCCTTGCCCAAACAGGTGTTGAAACTGATACACTTGGTGGTTATGCCTCAAAAGTTAGTGTTAAGCCAGGTGATAGCCTAACTTTTTATATTTCAACTGACATAAGTACATTTGACCTGAATATATATAGATGGGGATTCAGAAAAGAATTGGTTGCGAGTTATAAGAATATTACTGGAAGTATCCAGCCAATACCTGATTCAGCTTATTATTATGGATGTCGCTGGAACCCAACCTTAACAATAATTATTCCCAGTGATTGGAAAACAGGGGTTTATACAGCGGAGTTCTTAACTAGCAAAACTCTTGAAAGGATTATCTTCATAGTTAAACCTGTCCATCCGAGCGCTAAGATTTTGTTTAATATAAGCATCAATACTTACCAAGTTTACAACACATTTGGTGGCAAGAGCGGTTATGATCATTTTAGTTCAGGGGGAAAGAGAACATTTAGGGTTTCTTTTGAAAGGCCTTATGCAGGACTTGGAGATGGTTTTTGGGGAGGTAGGCCATACACAAACTATGATGGCCCGAACGGCAAATGGGAACAGTATTTCGTCTGGTGGCTGGAGAAGGAAGGGTATGAGGTTGATTATTGCACAGATGTCGACATAGATCAAGATCCAAGTTTATTATCCAATTATAAGTTGCTTATAATTGTCGGGCATTCAGAATATTGGTCAAGAGGTATGAGAAGCAATATAGAAAACTTTCTGCAAAATGGTGGTAACCTTGCTGTTTTTTCGGGTAACACTTGTTGGTGGCAAGTGAGGTACAGTGAGGATTACAGGTCTATTATCTGCTTTAAAGATTATCGTCTTGATCCACTCTATGGAACTAGAAATGATTTGGTTACTGTGCTTTGGTTTGCGTATCCTGTAAATGGCCCTCCAAACAAATTCCTTGGGAGTAACTATAGAGAAGGAGGAAGACCCTACTTAATTCAACGGGAATACGGTGGATATACAGTTTACAATGATCAATGCTGGGTTTTCAATGGAACGAATCTAAAAAATGGAGACAGATTTGGTTTAAAGGTGCTTGATAGTGTTAATTTCCGAGCACTTACTGTTCTAGGTTATGAGGTAGACGGAACAAAGTTTGATGAAATAAATGGGAATCTTCTACCGAACGGATCGGATGGCACTCCAAAGAGCGCGATGATTTTAGGTTCCGTTTTAGTGAGAAAGGATTATAGAACAAGTCCACTTGATACTATTGGGCATGGAACGATAGTACTTCTTAAATATGGCAAGGGATATGTTTTTAATGCTGGAACCACTGATTGGTCATATGGTTTAGGAGCGTTGGGGGTAGCTGATAGTACTGTAATACGAGTTACAAAAAATGTTATAAACGCATTTGTAAATGATGAGATACCCCCACTAATTAGCAATTATTCTCCATATGTTTTAGAGTTCAAATTCCAAAATAAGGAAATGCATAAGGTAAGGCGGAGATATTTAAAATTGTTTAAGGGACAGGAGTATAATTTTCAAATATATGTTGGTGGAGATTCTAATATTACTTATTTTTGGAACTTCAATGGAAAACCTTTGAGAGTAAACTCAAGTTCAGTAACTTTTCTACCCGATACATTAGTGGAAGCGGAAGCGCCCTACTATGATACACTCACATGTTTTGTTTTCAATGGGGTGGCGCAATCAGAAATAACTTGGTATTTGAGCCTTAGCTTTTCTGATCAGCAATTTAGAATTAAAATTGATAGGGACACATTTATAGCAAGAGCGGGAGACCACATCAATTTCCAATATGAAATAGCGGGCGACTATACCGATGGCGTGAGTAAGCGTATCAATCTGCGGTTGATGGTTTAGGTAAATTTATAGAGTTTTTGATCCAATTGCGAGAGGATAATTTCACGTTGCATAACTCGATAGGAGCCATACCATTTCGATATTTTCTTTTGCCTTTGCAATCGGTGAAAGGTTTGAAGCGAAGATAATTCCTGATCATGTTGAGATAGTTAAAAGCGGTGGTGAAGGCTTGGAAGGATTCGATGGTTTTAAGTCTCCTCTGAAGCTGCCTGTTGAAGTTTTCCGCCATGATGTTTGTCTTCGGTATAGATTGGTTGATGGTGTAAGTGGTGAGGCCGTCGAGATTGTCGATCAGGAAAGAGACGACCTTTGGGTACTTGGTTATGTAGCGTCGTTTGATGAAGTTAAGCCTGGAAGTGATCTGGCTTACGGTTTTCTCCTTGAACAACTCACGGATATCGGTAAGGACTTTTTCTTTCGATAGATATTCTTCCTTGAGAACTTCCAAGTCCGATTTCATTTGCTGAAGCTTTTGACTGGTTGAGTGATAGAATACTTTCTTGTCTTCCAGGGTAGCAGAGAGAGCATCGCACCTCTTTTTAAACCACAGATAGTTTTGTCTGGTTTTCTGAAAATCTATCTGTCGCTTGACGATCTCCAGGGCATGCCAGATGCACTTTTGGTGCAAAATCTTATCGCCAAACACGTTTTTCACTGCGTTGTGCAGCATCGGATTGAGGTCGGTCGTTATCGCCCGGACTGTGTAACCGACGTGATCGACCAGGTATCTGAAGAAGTTATCGTATGCCTGTTGGTTCGGCTCGTCAATGAGCTCGATGTGCACTGGATCTCCTGTAGTGTCCACAGCCACCAGGCATAGATATCTATTGCCACGTACTCTGACGTACTTGTCATCCACTGCCAGATATCCATCCCACTTTGGTTTGAACTGACGGCTTATCTCGATGCTGCTTTTACTCATCTGCGCAACCTCATTTACCATCTTGCACAAGTATCTCGGCGTTATACTTAACCCGAACCTCTCTTTCAATCTCTTTGACATCACTCGATAACTCATCCTCTCTTCAACATGCATCCTGACCAGCTCAGATTTGAAATCGAATCCGTACTTCTTGCCTTTGTCTACTCGAAGACTGAATATTGCGTTGCACTGTCTGCATCGGTACTTCTGTACCTCACGGCTGCTGTGACCATCCATGCTCCCAGGTCGTATCGTCCTCTTGCCGTTCTTTACTGTCTCAAGACTACCACATTTAGGGCATCTCATTCTGCGTCCTCTTCTTGGTCCTTTTTCCAAAAATTTCTCCATTATCCAGTTCGTGAACTGGATAATCTACTCATCTCTTATTATTTCAACAACTTACGCCTATTCTATCAACCGAGAATTGATACGCCTACTGGCGTGATTACTTGCCTTGAAGGACCAAATTGGTTAACTATTGATACAGATAAACAAAGATTGGTAGGTGTACCCCAACTTGCTGATACTGGTATAAGTATTGCCAAGCTAATCGCGTTCAATACATCTGGGGAAGTATCTGAAAAAAGATTTTATGTTAAAGTAGAGAGCACTTTAAATGTACCTGATACAACCCTTCAACCACTTTTACCATCGGTTGTAGCATACCCAAATCCATCAAGCGGACAATTTGTTCTGACATTTTTTAATATACCTTCAATTGCAGATATTGAAATAGAGATATTTAACATTATTGGTCAAAAAATTTGGCAAGGTATATATCATTCGACACCATGCTTAATTTCCCTTCAAGAACAACAAGGTAAGTTTCCAGCTGGTGCCTATTTTGTTTTAGCTAAAATCAAAGGACGGGAGGGGAAAATCATTAACCTTAGACAGAAGATACTTATGCTCAAGTAAGCATATTAGGTATAATGTTTGAAAATGCGAGTTCTTTTAGTTCACAATTTCTATCAGCAACCCGGCGGTGAGGACGCGGTCTTTA
>CAZWFP010000039.1:0-7081 GCA_964633175.1 uncultured Planctomycetaceae bacterium
GAAGGATGGAAGGTAAACTACAAAAGGGGAATTTGAAAGTGTGGTAATTTCTGTCGTATTGACTTGACAAGAAGATTTTTTTTTATAATCTATGGAACTATTTAATAATAGTATAAGAGCCAATAATTAAGGAGGTAAAAGATGGCGGGGTATTTTTTAGAAAGTTTAGAGGATGCGAAGGAAAAAGCAAAAGCAGAAAATAAGGTAGTATATGTAGATTTCTTCAATCCTGGTTGAGGGGGTTGTAAAGAGCTGGACAGCTCTGTATATCCTAATAAAGATATAGAAGAGTTTTTAATAAAAAATACAATTCCTGTAAAACTTAATATTACTATTACTGATAATATCAAACTTGCAAAAGAATTTAATGTTGCATGGACACCTGGAATATTGATTACAAGTTTAAGAGATGGTAAGAAATTAGTAGTAGATTTTAAAACCTACGGATACCTTCCTGCAAATGATTTTATAAATGCTCTAAAGATAGGTTTAGGTTTATCTTATTTTCATCAAGGGTTGCTTGATAAAAGTGAGCAATTTTTAGATGATGTAGTAAAAAGCGCCGCATCTTCTATCTGGGAACCAGAAGCGCTATACTGGTTAGGTGTGGTAAGATATAAGCAAAAGGGTTCCCCAGAACCATTACTTCAACAGTGGCGAACGCTGCTTTCAAAATACCCAAACACAGAATGGGCTAAAAAAGCAGAATTTATAAAAAAATAAGTAATACTAATAATGAAGAATAAAAAACAAATTATTGCAAGATGGAATGACATATGATACTAATGCGCTGTTTGCGTAACCACTTTTTTAAAGTGCAAGAAAAATAGAATTATCTTAAAATGAGGAGAGCAAAATGATAAAAAATGTTGTAAGTATAGTGGTAAGTATAAGCATGTTATTGCTTTTTAACACATTTATTTTGTCTGAACATCCGACAGAACATCCATCTGAACATCCCGCGCCAAAGAAAGTTGAAGCACCTAAAGTAACGATTGATGACTTAGCAAATGCTATTACAAAATATATAACAGATGATTCTAAACTAAAAGGGGGGTATTTTGTTATTTTTGATCCAGCAGAAGATGCTACCCTTACTCTGACACTTGATAAAGTTCATAAGGATAAATTGTCCAAGGTGTATGAAGATGTTTATTTTGCTTGTGTAGATTTAAAAACAAAGGATGGGGAAGCCACTTATGATTTAGATTTCTTTATGAAAAAAACCGATAGTGGATTCGAGATATCCGAAGTGTCAATTCATAAGAAAAACGGTGAGGCAAGATACAACTGGGTTGAAGAAAATGGTATATGGAAGAAAAAGGCTGTTGAGCTTAAAAAACAAAAAAAAGAAAGTGGGGAAGGTGGCGGAGGTTTTCGAATCGGTGTAGGAGGTGGACCAACTTCAGATTAGTAATCTAAAACATAAGGTAAAGGACATTTTGGAATGCAGAGCCTCGCCCAAGGTTAAAAACTTGGGCGAGGACTTATTATAAAAGGAACTTGATTTTATCTTCCTTCCTCAAAAAAGAGGGTTAATGAAAATAAGGGGTTTTCATCTTTTAATATTATGCTTGCTGTTTGCCTTCTGTATAGGTTTTTTTATTGTAAAGTTTGTTAGATGCACTGACAAAGACATGAATAGAAATGACTATGTAGAAAAAGATAAAAAAAATAAGGATGATAGAATTGTAAATATGGATATGGAAGTAAATAAAACCCATACAAAAAAACCAAATAAACTTATTTCAGAGAAAAGTCCTTATCTTTTACAGCATGCATACAATCCTGTGGATTGGTATCCGTGGGGTAAGGAAGCGTTTGACAAAGCGCAGAAAGAAAGTAAGTTGATTTTCCTTTCCATAGGATATTCAACCTGCCACTGGTGTCATGTTATGGAAAAAGAATCGTTTGAAGATGAAGATGTAGCAAAAATATTAAATGATAACTATGTCGCGATAAAGGTTGATAGAGAAGAAAGACCTGATATAGATAGCGTATATATGAATATATGCCAAGCAATCACAGGTAGTGGTGGGTGGCCATTAACAATAATAATGACTTCTGACAAAAAACCTGTTTTTGCGGGAACTTATCTGCCTAAAAAAAATATGTTTGGCAGACCAGGATTAATCGATGTTTTGACAAAAATTTCTGATTTATGGAATAAGGATAAAGAAAAACTTATTGATAATGCTGAAAAAATAACAGAAGAAATAAAGAGTTATTTAGAAAGTTCTAAAAGTGGTGAAAAACTTGATAAAGAGATTTTAAGCGATGCTTTCAATAAACTTGAAAAAAGATATGATGGTGAATATGGAGGATTCGGTAATGCACCTAAATTCCCTACACCACACGTTCTTTCTTTTTTGTTAAGATATTATTACAGAACCGAGGGAAAAAAAGCGCTGGAAATGGTAGAAAATACGCTTGTAAAAATGAGGTTAGGCGGTATTTATGACCATATAGGATTCGGATTCCATAGATATTCTACGGATAATAGATGGTTTGCCCCTCATTTTGAAAAGATGATATACGACCAGGCAATGCTTGCAATTGCTTACACTGAGGCGTATGCCCAAACAAAAAAGGAATTTTATAAACAGGTTGTTGATGAAATCTTTACTTATGTATTAAGAGATATGACTTTGGCAGAAGGTGCATTTTATACGGCGGAGGATGCCGATAGTGAAGGGGAGGAAGGGAAATTTTATCTATGGACTACTGATGAAGTGAAAAAGGTCCTGGGTGATGAACATGGTAAATCTTTTATTGAAACTTTTAATCTTTCAAAAGAAGGGAATTTTCACGAATATAATGAGAAAGAAAATAAAAGGAGAAATATTCTATATCTCGTCTCTAATAACAACCTACCTTCAAATATAGAAACTCTTAGGCAAAAACTTTTTGCAGTCAGAGAAAAAAGAATCCATCCACGTAAAGATGATAAAGTATTAACTGATTGGAATGGTTTGATGATTGCCTCACTATCCATTGCTTCAAGAATTTTGAGGAATCCAAAGTATGCTGATATGGCTAGTAAAGCAGTTGATTTCATACTAAATAAAATGGATAATAAAAAAGGAGGTTTGTTGCATAGTTATAGAGAAGGTGTTGCAAAAATAGATGGGTTTCTGGATGATTATTCATTTTTTGTATGGGGATTACTGGAACTATATGAAACGACTTTTGATGTGAAATATTTGAAAGAGGCAATTAGATTGACTGACTACCAACTAAAACATTTCTGGGACGATAAAAATGGTGGAATGTTTATAACAGCCGCTGATGGCGAACAACATATAATCAAGAGTAAAGAAGTATATGATGGCGCCATACCTTCTGGAAATTCAATTGCATTGCTGAACTTACTTAAAATATGGCACATAACCTCTGACAATAAATACAAAGAAAAAGCGCATAATCTGATAAATGCTTTTGCAAAGGAAGTGAAAAATTATAGTCCCGGCTTTGCCCAGTTTCTGATTGGCATAGATTTTGTTCTCAATAGTTCATACCAGGTCATAATATCAGGCAAAAAAGATTCTCAGGATACAAAGTTGTTCTTAGACGCCCTAAATTCAAAGTTCATACCCAATAAAATAGTATTATTTAGAGATGATGCTGACCCCAATGACTTAATATCAATTGCTCCTTATACTAAGAACCAGAAAAGTATAGAAGGCAAGACAACCGCTTATGTATGTAAAAACTTTGTGTGTAATTTACCAACAAATGATGTGAAAACAATGCTGTCTTTTTTGGATGACGTAACGGGTAAAAAATAGTTAAAATATTGCCTGAAACTGAACTTTTTGCGCTCCAAAATCGTCTATATTTATGATGGGAAGATGTATATACGTCTTTAAACTCCTAATTACATTATCATCTACATTGTTCTTATCATTATCCTGTATAAAAATATCATATATTTTTTTAGGCATAAATGTTAATACCTCGCTGACTTATACCGCTATACTTATACTTTATGTTGCTTTGTTCATCTATCTACTATTAAAATACGATATTTTTACATTATATAAAGGCGAACCATATCTTATAGTAAGCACTGCTATAGGATTACGCAATAATTCTAATCCGTTTTATTCTGTTGTTATAGATAAACTAAAATCTTTTTATGGGTTATTTATTAAGGACTTTTCTATTGATTGTGCGCGACTATCTATCTTTATTGCTATATTTTTTATGTCTGACAAAGTAATTACAACAAACAAACCTTCTAACACTGGTGAATATGCCGCTACTATAAAAAACGGTGTATCTGCCAATATTAGTTATAACACTCAAATGCCTGAAAAAGTTTACATGGACAGAGAAATAAAAAAGATGTTGGATATTAAAGACATTATAATTAATGGTGGTAAGAAAGAAAATATAATGAAGAAAATAGATGAGTTACAATTTATTGATAGTAATGCCAAAAGCAAGCTGATGGAAAAAGTTTTAGATGATAAAATGAAAGATGCCATTGATGATTTGTTATACCATACAAGGAATATAAAAAAGAATATGGAGAATTCTAAAAGAATAAATGGTATGTTAGAAAACATTGAAACAGAACTTTTGACTTTTAAATCTAAAGTATATGATAAAAAAAATAATAAGAAGTTTAAAATTAGCGTTGAATATTTGCAGAATTGGTATGGTTATGAAGAGGTCTTGAAAAAGTATTTTAATGAATAATTTGGGAGGGAATGATTATGAGAAAAATGTTTACTTTTATAGTAACGTTGCTGTGTGTAGTTTACCTTCTGCCTCTCCAAGAACCTACTAACCAGAAATGGCGCGAGAGTAAGAAAAAGTTAGAAGATACCTATAAAAAAGGTGTAAAGTATTTAATATCACAACAGGACGAAAGTGGTTATTGGAAGGATCCTGCTGGTAGTAGTGATGTTGCTATAACTGCTTTATCAGTTGTTTCAATAGGCACTTCAAAAAGATATAGAAAACTGTATTGGAATAATATAAAAAAAGGGGTAGAGTTTTTAGTTAAGAATCAACAACAAGATGGGGGATTTTATCAGCCTGATAAAACACCTTTTTTCGTTACTTATCCTACTGCATTATCTATACTTGCATTAAAGACGGTGGCACCCAAAAAATATAATAAGAACATCAGGAAAGCGGTTGTTTTTTTAAGTAAGAAACAGTACTCAGAAGATTATAAAGATTTGAAGAATTCCGACCCTAGATATGGTGGTTGGGCTTATGGCGGAAGCAGGGAAAAGGAAGGCAAAGATACCGTTGACCTTTCTAATACCGCTTTCGCAATAGAGGCGTTGAGAAAAGCAGGATTACCAAAAGATAGCGTCGTTTGGAAAAGAGTATTAAAATTTGTCTCAAGAACGCAGAATTTTTCTGAAACGAATGATTTACCAGTTGCAGTTGACGATGGCGGCTTTGTATATGCCCCCAACGTTAGTAAAGCAGGTGAAGTAACAAGTGCTGAGAATAAAAAAGGACCTAAAAGTTATGGTAGTATGACTTATACAGGCCTATTATCTTTTATATATGCTTTCGTTAATAAGAATGACCAGCGTGTGAAAGCGGCATTTTCTTGGATACGTAATAATTATACCTTAGATGAAAATCCCGGACTTGCCACCACAGAAAAACCTGTCCTCGGTAAACAGGGATTGTTTTACTATTATCAGGCATTTGCGAAAGCATTATATCACTATGGTGAGGACTGTTTTTTGGTTGGTGATAAAAGTGGAAGAGGGGAAATAAAAAAATGCTGGACACTAGATTTAGTCGACAAGTTGTCCTCATTGCAACAAAAAAATGGTTCTTGGAAAAATGAGGTTGATAGATGGTGGGAAAGTTACGACGTTCTCACGACAACCTATTCGCTTATCGCTTTAAATTACGCAAGAAAAGCATTATGGCAACAAATAAAGTAGGACTGTTTTTTATAGGTGGATTAGGTTCTACATCATCGTTAACTATTTTCACTATCGCACTCTTGCAAAATGAGTTGATTTCAAATGATAAGAACTTTATTACTTCGCTGGAATATTTTAATAAAATAAAACTTTTGCAACCATCAGAAATCTGTGCAATTGGTGGAGTGGATGTAAGAAAGGACAATCTATACAATAATGTAAAATCGGTCATTGAACGTGACAGGTTAAATGTGAAAGGATTGCTTGAAAACGAATCAATAAAGAAAACTTTTAAAAGCTGGGATGATAATTTTGACGTTGGGGTGATGCCGAATAATATAAAAAGTAATAAAAATGCAATAGATAAAGTAAAAGGTATGATAACAGATTTTCAGAAGAAGAATAATCTTGACAGGGTTATTGTAATTTACCTTTCATCTGCGGAAGAGCACATAGACAATATGGACAATATACCACTGTCCAAATTAAAAAAGGTTATATCAGAAGACACAATTCTTTTACCACCAAACATTTTATATACTTATGCTGTAATTGATTTAGGATTGCCTTTTATAAACTTTACCTCCTGTCAGGCAAACAGTATAGAAGCCATCAAAGAACTGGCTGAGATTAGAAAGGTTGCTCATTGTGGAAGAGACGGCAAGACAGGAGAAACGTATATAAAAAGTATATTAGCGCCTGCTTTCAAACTTAGAAATTTTCGTATGCTTTTTTGGGAAAGTCATAATATATTAGGAGACAACGACGGTTTAACCCTGCAGGACGCGAAGTTAAGAGAAGATAAACTTTTAGACAAATCTCTTGCTGTAAAGGCACTCGGCAATGAGATTGAACATAATGTCAGGATTGATTTTGTCAAAGATTTAGGCGATTGGAAAACTGCCTGGAATTTGATAGAGTGGGAAGGGCTTTTGGGTAGTAGAATGTCACTACAATTTACGTGGAAAGGGCACGATGGGCTACTTGCAGCCCCATTGATTTGGGATTTAATCAGGTTTGTTGACTTATCTGTAAAAAACCGTGAAAAGGGTGTTTTGAAACATCTTTCTTTCTTTTTCAAAAACCCCATTGATTGCAATATTTACAACGCCATAGAACAATTTGCCCTCTTAAAAAACTACTATACCCATACATAAAGTTCCTTTACCTGTAAA
>CAZWFP010000039.1:7181-16614 GCA_964633175.1 uncultured Planctomycetaceae bacterium
TAAATCGCTCAATGTGATTTCCAACTTCATTTTCTCTCCTTGTAAATATTCCTTTTTCATTAGCCTCCCTAGCAGCTATCTTTGTTGCTTTCTTGAGATCCTTCAATAATTGCTGATCGTCAGGATCATTTTTATCGAATGGTATTACTTCACAGCCAGATATTGCTTTAATAGCAATTTTGAATGGAATGTTCTTAAGAGGTTTTAAGAACTGTGAAATCGTATCTTCTAATTCTTTTATGTATTTTTCTTTTTCATCATTCATATTATTTTTTTATGGTTTTTGAAATATTAAAATATTTTCTTTCTGCATTACATTATAAAGACCAAAGATTATCTTATCTATATTTTTGATAAATTTAAAACCCACTTTCTGACAATAGTCGATTGTAAATTCAACGGTTTTAATCTCTTCACCCATATAAGTGGCATTCCCAATAACTATAACTGCGAATCTACCACGTTTGAGTACGCGATACATTTCTTCATAACTTTTCTCCATATCGTGATTATATAAGTTAATTCTTTCCCTGCCACGTCCTCTTACTCCGACGAATTCTTCTCGAATTTCTGATAAATTATAACCAAGACACTTTAGGGCGTGAGCATCATTGGAAACATAATCTAAAGCAATTGAATAAGGAGGTGAAGTTATTATGCCATCAATACTATCGTTTCCTTGGGGTAAGTTTCGAGCATCCCCTATTATGATCTCGGTTTTTCCTAATTTTAAATTCAATTGTTTAGCGATATCTCTAAAATCTCTAACTGATTTAATCATTAAGTCTAAATTCTTATGAAACGATTGTTCGAAATTTCTTCCTCTGCGAGCATTATCACTAACTGCTATTAGATAAACCATTTTGTAAAAATTTTTAACTTTCTCATTAGGTATAGAGCTAATTGTATCTAAAAATGGCTTAACTTCTTGATTAAAAAGACCATGAGTCATTTTGTTTAAAATATTATCTTTAATTTCTTCTATTTCGTTAATAACTTCTGTACTTTCTGTCTTGACTCTACTTTGAAGAATACATAAAGGGGAAACATCTACACCAAGACAGTTAATTCCCAACAATTGGGCTTCTACGGCTGTGGTTCCACTCCCAATAAAAGGATCCAAAACAATATCACCTTCTTTTAATCCAATAATATTTAAAAGAGCTCTTATCATTTGTGGATGAAATTTTCCTTTATAAGGATAAATCCAATGGGTTAAATACTGATTTACAGAACGAGTATTATTTTTTTGAATAATATGAAAATAATCACTATATTTTCCTTCAACTATCTTAAAGTAAGCTGTCCTTTTTGCTAATGCATCTAAATTTTTTGAAGTTAAAAGTTTGAATTCTCTCAGTCCATTAGTAACTTGAAAATCGATGTTTAAAGCTTGAAGTTCTAACTGCGCAAGCGCTAATTCATATATAAACTGAACATTATCTAAAAGAACAAGACTATTTGTCTTTTGGGTTTTATTTGTTTTATATGCCCAAGAAGTATTAATATCTTGTGTTCTATTAATCATTCTTTTCTCTTTAAAATTTTTATTATTTTGAAATGGCATAATTATTTTTTAATAATTCGTAAACGCTTATGCCTAAAGGGTCGGCTATTTTTTTGACCATTTCAATTTGATGATTACCCAACCCTTGTGCCTCAACGTAGAGGAGGTAGTTTTTATTGAAAATCATTTTTACTTCAGTATAAAATACTATATAGCATATTTTAACTAAAAAGTCAAAAATATTTGTGTTTCTACTTGAAAGATTACAATTTTATCTATTGCACTTACTAGAAAGGATGTCTTGAGATGATGGTATCGTGCTGGAGTTTGATGATGTTTCGCAAATGGCGGAGAGCAGAGGATTCGAACCTCTGAGGGACAGCAAAGGTCCCTAACGGTTTTCAAGACCGCCGCTTTCAACCACTCAGCCAGCTCTCCATCCCCAACTAAAAATTATAAGATTTAAGATTGATGATTCAAATCTTTATTTTTTATAAAATCTTATTTATCCTACGAGTTTGTGGTGTATCCTTACATAAATATAGATGTTAAAAATAAAAAATATAAATTGCTTGTTGATACCGGCTCAAATAAGACAATAATATTCAGGTTGAAGTCAACTTTGACTTCTGGTTGTAGAAAAAAATGGGTAAGATTTAAGACGTTCTTACTACCTTGCGACCAGGTAAATGTGAAAGTTAAATCTAATAATGTTCTGCAAATAACAGATATTTTAGTGGTGAACTGGCAAAAATATCTGGAGTATGCACGAGATATCGTAAAAAACATCGGTATATATTCATATTTCCAAAAATTTCAGTATGATGGTATATTGGGTCTGGATTTGCTAAAACAATCGGCAGTCAAAATTAATTGCACTAATAATGTTTCTTCAATAATAACTAATAGCCAACAGTTCATAGCTTATAATGAGTCGTTAGTTAGCATTGGCGGTCATATTGCTATGAAAGTTCATATAAACGGTGTAAGGTATGAGGGAATAGTGGATACCGGTATAAATGTATGCGATATTGTACTGCCGAGAAAAATAGCAGGTCTAAAGAAGTTGAGAACGCAACACATATGGTTGTGGAATGAAAAAAAGTTAATTGCTATCTATAAACTTAAAGGTGACGTTCAAATACTAAATAAAAGATTTAAAAATCTAAGGTTTGCTGTTTTTCATATTGAGAATATTAATAATCCCATAATTTGCTATCCACTTTTACAAAAATTCAAAACTATAATCTTTGAGAAATGTAAAAAAATCTATACTGGCTAAGAAATATGTTTAAATTAGTAACTAATTTACAACCCAAAGGTGACCAACCCAAGGCAATTGAACAATTAGTAAATTATTTTAAATATCAAAATGCGGATGCGGTTACATTACTTGGTGTTACCGGTTCGGGGAAAACATTCACAATGGCACACCTTATTGAAAAGTTACAACTTCCTACTCTGGTTATAAGTCATAATAAGACATTAGCAGCTCAACTTTATGCTGAATTTAAAGAATTTTTTCCCCACAATGCGGTGTGTTATTTTATAAGTTACTATGATTACTATCAGCCAGAGGCATATATACCTGAGCGTGATATCTATATTGAAAAAGATGCCTCTATAAACGAGAACATAGAAAAATTGCGGCTTGCTGCAACAAATGCTTTGATGACAAGGCAAGATGTTATAATCGTTGCAAGTGTTTCCTGTATATACAATATAGGTTCTCCTGAGGACTTTGAAACGCTTTCTCTGAGCATTAGAGTTGGAGAATCTATTAACAGGACTTATATTTTGCAGCGATTAACACAGATTCAGTATCAGAGAAGTGACGTTGAATTAAAAAACGGACGATTCAGGGTTAGAGGTGAATGCATAGATATATTCCCCTCCTATTCCGATTATCCTGTAAGAATATATTTTAGCGATAATGACGAGGTTTTGAAAATCATAGAATTTGATTACTTAAACGGTAATACATTAAATGATTTAAAAAACATTACAATATTTCCTGCAAAGCATTTTGTTTTGCCTAAACAAAAGATAGAAATGGCAATTGAGAGCATCTTAAAAGAGTTACAAGAAGAAGTGGAAAAGTTTAAACAACAAGGTAAAATGTTAGAAGCCCATAGATTAGAAACAAGGACAAAGTTTGACATAGAGATGATGAGGGAGGTAGGATATTGCAAGGGCATCGAGAATTATTCAAGGCATCTTTCCGGCAGGTTAGCGGGACAAAGACCATTTACGTTAATAGATTATTTTCCAAAGGAATTTTTGTGCATTGTAGATGAAAGTCATGTAACCGTTCCTCAGTTAAGAGGTATGTATAATGGAGATAGAAGCAGGAAACAATCTTTGATAGAGTATGGATTTCGCCTTCCAAGTGCTTATGACAATCGTCCAATGAAATTTGAAGAGTGGGGAAAAAGCGTTAATAGGATTTTGTTTGTCAGCGCTACCCCCTCTAATTATGAGATTGAAAAGTCGCATAACAGGGTTGTAGAACAGATTATAAGACCTACGGGACTTGTTGACCCTAAAGTGACAGTTCATCCTGCTAAGGGACAAGTGGAGTTTTTACTTGGAAAGATAAAAGATAGAGTGAAAAATAATGAAAAGGTACTGATTACAACACTGACAAAAAGATTGGCAGAAGACGTTGCTAATTACCTTTCTATGAAAAGCATAAAAGTAAATTACCTGCATTCAGAGATAGATGTATTAAGCAGGGCAAAAATCTTACGAGATTTGAGAACAGGAGTATATGATGTTCTTGTAGGAGTAAATTTACTAAGAGAAGGGTTAGATTTGCCTGAGGTTTCATTAGTAGCAATATTTGATGCGGATAAGGAAGGGTTCTTGCGTTCGCAGACATCTTTAATCCAGACGATGGGAAGAACCGCAAGAAACGTAAACGGTGAGGTAATTCTTTTTGCAGATACAATCACAAGGTCAATGGAAAATGCCATAAAAGAAACGGATAGAAGGAGAAAGATTCAGCTGGAATACAATCAGAAGAATGGTATAACTCCCCAGACAATTCAAAAAGAAATTAGGAAAGGTATTGAAGAACTGTTAGAGGCGGAGGAGATTATTAAAAATAAACTCGGTTTGACGGATAAGTCATACGAAACAAGCGAAATGATTTATGAATTGGAGAAGTTAATGTTTGAGGCAGCAGAAAAACTCGAGTTTGAAAAGGCAGCTCAGTATCGTGATATGATAAAAACCTTAAGGGAAAAAAGCAAAGGTGTCGTAAAGAAGAAGGCGTATGCTAAAAAAAATTAAAAATTTTTGTGCGCTTGTAAAAATAGAACACACCGTTTTTGCTCTCCCTTTCCTCTTGCTTACTCTGGTGGTTTTGCAGTATTATAACAGTTATATGAACGTTCAGAAAATTCTCTGGATATTCGTTGCTTTCACCTCTGCCCGTGTGATTGGAATGGCTTTAAACAGGATTATTGATTATTCCGTCGACTCTAAAAATCCGAGAACCATTGGCAGGCCGTTGCAGAAAAAGAAATTGACAATCCAACAAACATTCATTTTTCTCATTGCTTTTCTATTGCTATATTTATATTCTGCTTTTGCCATAAATGCGCTATCTTTTAAATTGTCACCTTTATTATTACTATATATGGCATTTTATCCTTATACAAAAAGGTTTACTTATTTATGCCATTTTGTCTTAGGTTCTGTTCACGCTATGCTACCACTGGCTATTAGTGTGGCTCTGTATGAAAAAATTTATCCTAACCTGTTATTTTTAAGTGTTGCCATAATGTTTTTGATTGCTGGCTCTGATATCATTTACGCATTACAGGACTTGGAGTTCGACAGAAAGGAAAAGTTGTATTCAATTCCGGCAAAATTTGGAGAATCTGGTTCCATCCTTGCAGCGTCCATCAGTTATGTAGTAAGTTTGATTTTTTTTATACTCTTTTTTGTATATATAGGAAGCCATACGTGGATTTATTCATATCTTGCCATAATTTTGTCTTCTATAATATTAGTTATAATGTTTTTACAACTTAATAAGAATAAAGCGTTTTTTGCAGAGAAAGCATTCTTTATGAATAATGTAATGGTAAGTGTTTTAATAACTCTGGGAACACTTATTGATTATTACATAAATAAATGAAAGTTCATAAATCGTTTCTATTGACTATTGGCTTAGGATTAGTGGCTATTGTATATTCTCAGAATAACATAGAAGAGGTAATATGGTTAGAGAAGATAAAGGACAAAATAGGGTTCAAGGGTATAGTAGCCCGCGTTGGCGACACACCCATATTCGCGGATTCTATTTACAATAAAATTGCACCCCTTCTATATAAAATGAAGAAGACAACTAATGATGAAAATGTGATTAAAACAGGAGAAAAACTTTTTAGAAAAGAATTACAAAGAGCGTTAGACATAGAAATAGTTGATAACTATGCTAAGAACAAATCAATATATGTAACGGACGAAGAACTTGAAAAAGAATTAAAAAACACTATCAATAGATTGGGCGGACTTAAAAAGTTCAATAAGTATTTAAAAAAAATAGCCGTAAATTACGAGGAGTTTAAAAAAGAGTTAAGATTTAACATTATGGGCAAAAAAGTTTATCAAAGCGTTTTTGCAAGTGAAAACGGATTTTTTAGCGATAATCCCGTAGATAGTTTTGTAGCGCCGGAAGAAATAAAACTTTATTACAAAAGCCATAAGAATGAGTTCTATAGACACCCAATGATAAAAGGGGTATGGATTGTAAAAGAATTTAAAAATGAATATGATAAAAAAGACATAATACAATATATGAAAACCATTATTAATATGGTCAAACAAGGATATTCTTTTTACAAAATACACAAATTATACAGCGACGAGGTGCAACCTTTAACGGGAAAATTCTATCCTTTAAATGTGTTTGATAAGGAATTATATAGAAAAATAGAGGGTTTAAAAGTGAAAGAGGGCTTTCATATCTTTGTTAGTGGCAAGAAGGTATATTTATTTCACATAAAAAAGTATAAAAATGGCAAACAGAAAACACTTTTTGATAAGAATGTTTATGAGAATATATATTCCACACTGTATAGTGAGAAGATAACTAACCTGGTGAATCAAATAAAGAAAGAAATCAAAAAGGAGGTTTTAGTAAAAATATACATTAACGAGTAGAACGTTTCAACAACCTTGTCTGCAATAATGATAGCGGTTGGGGAAATTTTCGTGAATAACCTTTAAAAGCCATCCTCATTGATGGGATAGGGTTGAACAAGAGGAATAGCTGAAAATCAATTTTCTTTCAATATAATTTAGCATAATGACAATTATATGACGTTGTTAAAAGACCGTTTTGTCGTTATTACCTTACTATCTTCTACTATACTATTACAAGTAAGCAATGACAAAGTGGATGTGCAGCAATTTCTGGAAAATATTAAACAGCTAATCAAAGCTAGAATGTTAGAACTTAAAGCGCGAAAGTCAAAACGAAAAGATAAGTTCAAAACCCTCAAACAGAAAATTAAAATTAGAAAGAAGTTAATAGAGAAACTATCAAATCCTTTTCTATTGTTTAGGAAGCCAGAGCACTATATAATAAATGTTAAAGGTCAAAAGTCAAAACTCAAAAGCGCAGGTCAAAATTCAAAAGTTTCCGACAATAACCTAACAGTTGACAAATCTCTAACTTCTTCAATGTTTAAAGAGTATATTAAGTCCATCCCACAATTAAATAACGGAATAAATAAAGCATCTGTGATGGATTTCTCTAAGATATTAAAAGTTCTTAAAAAAAGAGAGCCCAAGAAAGATAAAGATGTGAGCGCTGATAATTCGAAAAGCAACGACACATTAACCAAGTATAATGAGGACTATATCAGATTTAAAGAGTGGTTCAACTTCACTACTTTAAAAGCTGTTATGTTCTGGCAATTAGTTGGGACGTTACAAAACGTTTTACAGGGTGAATACTGTAATATAGCCACAAACGTGGGAGATTTAAGTTATCTGATGAAAAAAGCTATTTCTACAGATCTCTGGTCTGATTCTGTCGGCACATTCAGTTTGTCAATGAGGGGTTTAGATAATTTCTACCCTGTATTAATTAATGAGAAAATTACAGGAGCTCAATTATGTGCCGATCGAAGAATGCTTTATAATTTCAGAATTTTTTGGGAAAATCCTTGTAAAAACATCCTCAGTTTAAACGATTATGGCGTTTGTATCTGGTCAACATATACGAAGTATTTCATACCTACTTGCGCAGACCATCTCTTAAATGGGGTAACTCTTCCCAATACTGATTATACTATATGTAGCAGATTTAAAGAAATGGTGAAAAAATATTATACTTCTATCACTAAGTGGTATAAAAAAACAGAGCGTATATTACGGGAACAGATTTTACCAATTATTGTAAATAATGTTAAAAGAAATAACGAAGGAGAAACTAATATAGGATACGAAGAATTTTTAAGACTTCTTATATATAAAATTCGTTTAGAAAAAGAGTTAAAGGTTGCAATGGCAATTCATAATGAAAAAGAAAAGTTAGCAGTAGTAAATAAATATTGCGAAAATACCGAATTTAAAGAATTGTTAAATAAAATAGTAATGGACACAGATATCTTTGTTTTATCAAATGAAAACCTTGAGAGGGCAAGAAAAGTAAATGAAAATTATGAGAAGATTTTAAAGGTTATTGGCAATTTCGAGAGTTTAACAAAGTTTGTTCAAGAAAATATCCACGATAAGAATATTTCTATATGTGTAGCATCTATTCTACCTCTATATCTCTCCAACGGAATAGAGATGGGAATAAGATTGCAAAATAAAGAAGAATTTATTTTAATTCTTGCAAATTTGTTTGTGAAACTACTGAACCTATCTGAGAAGATATTCGGAGAATATATTCAAAGTAAAGATGTTAAAAAGTTCAAGGACGCGGTGTTTTTAGTGGGCTTTTCTCGGTTTTATGCAATTCCCTTTGGAACCTTAGTTCAATATTTATATGAAAAAAATAAAAATAAAGATAAATGCCCCCAATTAGAAGGTTACTCAGAAATAACCGATATCATACAATGTATGCTGGGTAAAAATAATGATTTTGTTGATTGCATACCAAACTTAGAGGCAGTGAAATTCATTATGAATAAAGTATATATCCGTGTGTTACTCGATATCACCAAAAGAAGAAATGTAGAAGGGTTAGGCGAAGCGTGTTCTGCAATATTCTGTAATATTGGAGAAGAAAAACTAATCCGATACTGTTATGATCTAAGTTCCTTTCGCTGTGATAACCATCTATATCAAACCTTCAATGATAATTTCCTTACAGTTTGTATTCCTGGCAATTGTCCCAAATACATAGATGAAGATATAGGATATGATGATCTTGGATTAGGGAGTATACCTGTTTGCACAATACCTGATTTTACTAAAAAAGCTATTTGCAAATCAACTCTGAGTTTTGTTAAGTACATTCTAAACAATAACTTCAAAGATGAAAATGGCAAAATTCCTGATACACTCAAGACAATAGGTCCTGCTAAATTTGCAGAAAATTACAAGAAATGCTGTGATTTATGCTCTAAAGACGCGGATTTTTGTTCAGGGATTATTAGCAATGATAGTTTAATCCTAAGTCAATTTCAAGATTCTTACACGGCAGAGAGGTATT
Source organism: uncultured Planctomycetaceae bacterium (assembly GCA_964633175.1). Lineage (GTDB taxonomy): Bacteria > Planctomycetota > MHYJ01 > CAZWFP01 > CAZWFP01 > CAZWFP01. Next base: position 16,370 of record CAZWFP010000039.1, read on the forward strand.
TTTTAATCTTGGGAAACTATGTAAATAAAGAGCTTATAGAAAATTATCTAAGTACTCGCTATATTGAATCTTGTGAGAAAAGTAAGTAAGCTGTCTAGCGGCGTATAACCCTTAAGAATGGGAAGGGCAGTTATCTCTTCTCCCTACACTTATCCCTAAAACAATTTCTCTGTGCCGAGCTATTGCAAACTATCAGAAATTACCACACTTTCAAATTCCCCTTTTGTAGTTTACCTTCCATCCTT
>CAZWFP010000040.1:0-16595 GCA_964633175.1 uncultured Planctomycetaceae bacterium
TGGGTAGGAAGAAGTGTTTATACATTTTACTACAATTTGTTAATAATGGTATTGAGTTTGTTAAAAAAGATTAAAATTCGCCCTTCGGCGAACTATTGGTCAGTCTCTAAGAGCAACTAACGTCGCGGTGGAATTACACAGATGGAAATCTAATATCTCCTCAAAACCTTCTCATAGTAAACAGTCAGCTTTCACAATAGTTTAGGAGGTATTAATGCAACAGCCTGATCTTGTTATGCACTCTTCGAGAAAATCGCCATAAGATAGCAAAATTTCCCTATAAAGTGCCCACTTACAAGAAAAATGGAACAGCTACACGAATAATGTAAGTAGAAATTAAAGTAAAGGAAAGTCAAACGGGTAATTAGTACCAGTCAGCTTAAAACCTCACGGTTCTTCCACTTCTGGCCTATCAACCTCGTGGTCTTCAAGGACCCTTTAGGGAATCCTTATCTTGAGGTCGGCTTCCCGCTTAGATGCTTTCAGCGGTTATCCAACAGATACATAGCTACCCGGCAACTACTCTTAACAGAATAACCGGTACACCAGAGGTATCCTCACCCTGGTCCTCTCGTACTGAGGGTGACTCCTCTTCAAGATTCCTGCGAGCGCAGAAGATAGGGACCGACCTGGCTCACGCCGGACTAAACCCAGCTCACGTACCGCTTTAATGGGCGAACAGCCCAACCCTTGGGACCGGCTTCAGCCCCAGGATGCGATGAGCCGACATCGAGGTGCCAAACCGAGTCGTCGATATGGACTCTCAGACTCGATCAGCCTGTTATCCCCGGGGTACCTTTTGTCCGATGAGCGATGGCGCTTCCACACGCTACCACCGGATCACTAACTCCTGCTTTCACATCTGTTCGGCATTTACGCCTCACAGTTAAGCACCTTTATCCGTTTGCAGTCAACGCACGATTGCCAACCGTGCTGAAGGTGCCTTAGAACTCCTCCGTTACACTTTAGGAGGAAACCGCCCCAGTTAAACTGCCCACCTCACACTGTCCCTTTCATAGGTTAATATGATAAGGTTAGAAATTTATTGCATGAAGAGTGGTATTTCACTGTCGCCTATACCTGTCCCGAAAGACAGATCTTAACGGCTCCCACCTATGCTACGCATCATGCAACAAATTCCAATATGAAGTTGCAGTAAAGGTCCACGGGGTCTTTCCGTCTAACTGCGCTCAGGCGGCATCTTCACCGCCACTACAATTTCGCCTGGCCTCTCTTCGAGACAATGGCTCAGTCGTTACGCTATTCATGCACGTCGGAACTTACCCGACTAGGAACTTCGCTACCTTAGGACCGTCATAGTTACGGCCGCCCTTCACGGGGGCTTGGGTTTGGAGCTTCTTTCTTCTTGCGAAGAAATAACCCCTTACCGTGACCTTTCCGCAGCGGGCAAGCGTCGGTCTGTATACCTCAGCTATTAGCTTTATGCACAGACCTGTGTTTTTAATAAACAGTCGCCGAGCCCACTTTACTGTGACTTCTAGGTGCTACACTAGTAAATAGTTTCACACCCAAAAGTACCCCTTATTCCAAGGTTACGGGGCCAATTTGTCGAGTTCCTTGAAGAGAGTTGTCCAGAACACCTTAGGATTTTCTCCTCGCCTACCAGTGTCGGATTGCGGTACGGTCTCTCATCTATGCTCCTTTCGGACCCATACTAACTTTTCTCGGAACCTAGGGTCAGTAACTACTGAAATCCATCTCTGGAAGTCATCCCCACAACCCTTTTATAGCTGTGGCCGAACACAATTTACGGTCCGGATTACCTACCTAAGTTCGTCGTTAGTATAGTTATCATAGACGAGAGGGACAGGAATATTAACCTGTTTTCCATCAGCTACGCCTTAAGGCCTCGCCTTAGGAACCGCCTAACCCTGGGCGGAGTTACCTTCCCCAGGAAACCTTTGGCTTACGGTGTGGAGGTTTCTTGCCTCCATTGATACGCTACTTATGCCCGGATAATCACTTCTATACGCTCCAATAAATCTTACGATATATCTTCACTGCGTATAGAACGCTCCCCTACCAATCTGTATAAAGATTATACAGATTTCATGGCTTCGGCACTATCTTTAAGGCCCGATCATATTCGGTGCTTAAGAACTCGGCGGGTAAGCTATTACGCACTTTTTAAATGATGGCTGCTTCTAAGCCAACATCCCCGCTGTCTTCGTTCTTAAACTTCCTTCGGCGATCCCACTTAAGATAGATTTGGAGGCCTTAGCCGATGATCTGGGCTTTTTCCCTCTCGAACGTGAAGCTTATCCCCCACGTTCCGACTCCTATAATAAGGACTATCGCATTCGTAGTTTGTCAGGGTAATAAGGCGAACCCTACTACTCCTAACAGAGCTCTACCTCAATAGTCTAATTATAAGGCTAGCCCTAAAGCTATTTCGGGGAGAACCAGCTATTTGCCAGCTTGATTGACCTTTCATCCCTATCCACAGGTCACGGGAGAATTTTGCATCATTCTACCCTATCGGGCCTCCGAAGGGAATTACCCCTTCTTCACCCTGCCCATAGATAGATCGCTGGCTTTCGGGTCTACTGATATGTACTAATGCCCTATTCGGACTCGGTTTCCCTACGGCTCCAAGTGAAACACTTTTAGCCGTGCACATACCAGTAACTCCCGGGCTCATTATCCAAAAGGCACGTGGTCATACGCGATATGATATCGTGTACTCCCACTGATTGTAAGAGTGTAGTTTCAGCTCTTTTCATTCCCCTTCCGGGGTTGTTTTCACCTTTCGCTCACGCTACTTAGTCCACTATCGGTTACACCATCGTATTTAGCCTTAGGCAGTGGTCTGCCCAGATTCTATCCCGCTTCCTCGTGACGGAATATACTTGGGAAGTTTTTCCAGAAAGATATACTTATTTCGATTACAGGGCTATCACCTTCTATGGCGTAGTTTTCCAACTACTTCATCTATAAGTATATTTTGTAACTTTCCGAGTATTCTTACCAATCCTCCGAAAAACTCCCACAACCCCACTTATACAACGCGGTAAGGCTATTACGTATAAGTGGTTTAGGCTTTTCCCCTTTCGCTCGCCGCTACTTAGGGAATCGATGACTCTTTCTTTTCCTCAGGGTACTGAGATGTTTCAGTTCCCCTGGTTTCGCATCCTTGCGGATAACAAGGGTGCACCTTGTTGGGTTTCCCCATTCGGAAATCTCCGGATCAACGCTGGCTTGGCAGCTCCCCGGAGCTTTTCGCAGCCTGCCACGTCCTTCATCGCCTTGGTGTACCAAGGCATCCCCTACACTCTCTTAGTAACTTTCCTTTACTTTATTTCTACCTACTTTTTAAAGACAATTACAACATGTATTTATACTTTTATTTTTTTATATGTCAAATTTTTTGTATCAGAAATTACTATCGAGATGTAATACTTCTCATTCAAGTGTTCACATGACCAAGACATAAGCACCACTTTGGCGTTGTGAAAAGCGCCGGTCACGAATCAAAAAGAAGAATGGAGGATACAGAACACAGGAAGGAAGGGAATTATAAATACAGTAGTTAGGAATTAAATGAAAACCAAAAAGTTTCAGAAGAATCAAACTCGCTAACTCGTAATTATGGACTAAAATAATAAATAAGATGAATTATTTCAAACACCCTAAAACCAACATAGTAGTAGAGATGATGAATGGTAGTTGTTTTTTAAAGAAATTTCATAGCAGTTGTTTTATGATAGCAGGTAAATCCTCTATTTTACACCCCCATCCCAAGAAGAGAAATTAATGGCGAAAGAAATAGTAAAAATGTTGCGAGAGAGTTTAACGTTTGTTATTATGTTTAGGAGAAGGGGAAGATATTAGGAAGGAGTTAAAAGAACTTAAGTTTATAACATAGGAGAATTATTATGGAACTGTAGGGTAAAAGTTAGAACAATTAATCTTAAATAATAAGGAGAAGAATAAGTATTGCTTTATATTGGCTAAAAATCATATAAAGTAACAGAAAATTCCATTTACTATTAATTACTGAGTACACCGAAAGTATATCAACAATAAAAAGTCATCTCAATTTACACTTGGGGTAATTTCTGATTTCGCAGGTAATTTATTTTATTTTTTTGTATAATAAGGACAATATATGAAGGATAAGAATATAATGGGGGGAGTTATAGTTATTGTAATTATAATTTTGCTTTGTTCACTTATTTTGTTTGGTGTTGTTTATTATATTCAGGACAAAAAAATGGTTAATAAGTTTTTAAAAGAAGCAGAAAATTTAGAAGCATCTGGTAATTATGATAAAGCATTGGAGAAATATGATAAAGTTATACAAGCGAACACAAAATGTTATGATGCATGGATAAAAAAAGCGGTCATACTTAGTGCGTTGGAAAAGTACGAAGATTCATTACAAGCATACGAAAAGGCGTTGGAATTAAAACCAGATGATGAACAAGGATGGAATGGAAAGGGATTAACATTGTATGCGTTAGAAAAGTATGAAGAAGCAGCATTATCATTTGTTGAACTTCTAAAGAGAAAACCAACTTTTGTTGAAGGTTGGGTTAATTTAGGAATAACTTTATCAGAGATAGGAGAAAATGATAAGGCAATAGCAGCGATAGACAAAGCCTTAGAATTAAAACCTAATTTATTAGAAGCACTAATAAACAAAGGTAACATTCTTTTAGAGATGGGGAAGTATGGAGAGGCATTAAAAATTTTTGACAGAGCTATAAAAGTAAATAGTGAGGTGGTGGCCAATAGTAAGATAGCAGCCAGTTGGTATGGGAAAGGACTTTCCTTATATAAACTGGGGAACTATATTGAAGCTGTATCAGCATACAATAAAGCATTGAAAATAGAACCGGGGGACATTGAAATATTGCAAGGGAAGGTAGACGCTTTAATAAAAATAGGGTTGCGTAGAAAGGCAAAGAAAATATCTAAAAAAATAGAGGAACTGAAAGAATATCAGGAATTGTCAGAGACTTTCGAAACTAGGAAGTAATTAGGGTTTAAAATAATGAATTAAGATGAAAGAATAACAGTTTCTGGATTGAGCATTAGGAAATATGACTATTGGGTTATGGACGCTGGTTATTGGATACTATTATGCTCCCTGTTGTTCTACTGCCTCTTTTTCTTCAAATATAGAGACAACTTTTTTAGGTTCTATCTTCTGATAAGTAGGATAGCCCGTACCACAGGGTATTCTTCTACCTAAAACGATGTTTTCTTTTAATCCGAGCAATAAGTCCTGCTTCCCTGAAATAGCGGCATCCATTAACACTTTAGCTGTTTCCTGGAATGAAGCAGCGGAGATAAAGCTTTTTGCCTGCAACGCTGCCCTGGATATACCCATAAGGTAAGGTTTGGCAATAGCTGGTTCCTTACCTTCGGAGATTGCAATACTATTTTTTTCTTTAAATATCCTTTTATCTACGACCTGACCTATTAAAAGGTCAGTTCCGCCACTCATAACGACTTTTACACATCTTGTCATCTGAGATACTATTATTTCAATGTGTTTATCGTCAATTGATACGCCATGAGATCTATACACTTTTTGGATTTCATTTAACAAATATTCCTGAACTGCGTCTTCACCTTTTCTAAGCAGGTCATGTGGGGCAATATCGCCATCCGTCAATGGATCGCCATTTCTTACATAATCACCTGTATAATATCTTATAAATTTTCCTCTTGGAACAAGGTATTCTACGGAAATACCCGTTTGAGGATTCCTGACTTTTACTACCTGTTTACCTTTTTTCTTCTCGCCAATTTCTACGACACCATCAATTTCACTGATTATGGCAGGATCTTTTGGTCTTCTTGCTTCAAATAGTTCTGTAACGCGAGGTAAGCCCCCCGTAATATCTTGGGTGCTCACTGCTTCACGAGGTATCTTAGCTAACAAAGTTCCCTTTTTTACTTCCTGTCCATCTTCTACTTCTAAATATGCTTTTTCCGGAAGTGAATATATTCCTAATTTTTTGCCTTCTTTATCAACAATCATAAGTTGTGGATTTTCTTTACTTCTATATTCCATTATAATTTTTCTTTTAATTTTAGCTTTAACGTCATATTCTGTTTTATATGTTTCTCCCTCAATGAGATCTTTATATACGATTTTGCCTTCCTCTTCTGCCAATATAGGGGTGTATAGTGGTTCCCATTTTGCTAAAACAGAGTTGGCTTGAATTTTTTGTCCATCAACAACAAAAAGAGTAGCACCTGCTGGTACGTTATATCTTTCTAATTCTCTACCCTTTTCATCTACTATTGTAATTTCGGCGCTATTATTTAACACTTTAAGTTTATCCTCCAGTTTTATGAATTTCATATTTTCGAATTTTACAAATCCTGCAAATGATTTTGCAATTATTTGTGTTTCTTCAACGACTTTATGGGCTGTACCACCTATATGAAACGTTCTCATTGTGAGTTGAGTACCGGGTTCACCGATAGATTGTGCCGCTATAATACCAACTGCGGTACCCTCCTCTACCAACTTACCTGTAGACAAATCCATCCCGTAACAAAGAGCGCAAATACCATAAGGTGCTTCACATTTAAGAGGACTTCTAACCATAATTTTCAAGAATCCTTTTTTCTCTAATTCTGCTGCGATTTCACTTGTTATAATTTCATTTTCTTTAACAATAGGTTCATCAGTTACTGGATCAACAATTGTTGTTCTTGCAACTCTTCCATATATTCTTTTTCTTAACGGCACCTCAATACTTTCACCTTTATAAATTATACCTTTCACTACGCCGTTTAGCGTTCCGCAATCATACATTGATACATATATAGATTGGGCAATGTCGATCATTTTTCGGGTTAAATAACCTGCATCTGAAGTTTTTAGTGCGGTATCGGCTAAGCCCTTCCTTGCTCCGTGAACTGAACTAAAATATTCAAGGATACTTAAGCCCTCTCTGAAGTTAGATAAAATAGGCGTTTCAATAATTTGACCGGATGGTTTCGCCATTAAACCTCTGATGCCTGCAAGTTGTCTAACCTGATCCATATTCCCACGCGCGCCTGAATTTGCCATCAGATGAACAGGATTATTGTAGGGTTTGCCTTCTCTTGTATCTTCTTCCAATGCTTTTGCAACTTCCTGAGTTATCTTATCCCTAACCTCCATCCATATGTCAACTATTTGATTGTATCTTTCATTAGGTGTAATAACACCTTTGCGATAATTTTCTTCAACATATTCAACTTTTTTAAAGGCATCATCAATAAGCTTTTCCTTAGTTTTGGGTATAACCATATCCCATATCGAATATGACAGGCCGGAGTAGGTAGCCCATCTAAATCCTAATGTTTTTATACTATCCAACAATTGGACAGTTTTTTCCGCACCGCATTTTTTATATGACACTTCTATTATCTCATTTAATTTTCTTTTTCCAATTTCAATATTGTAATATGGCAATTCATCAGGTAATATATTGTTAAATATTACTCTACCAACTGTTGTAGATACGTAATTGTTTTGAGGTTTTATGGGTTGAGTGTGAGAAGCATCAACAACCTGTTTATTGTTTGGTAATAAATATCTTATTGTGCTGTGTATATCAACTTTTCCAAAAGCAATGGCATTTTCGACTTCGGCATACGAATGACAGTTTAAAAGGGGTTTATCAGGGTCCCAATATTTACTAAGCGTTAAATAGTGAACACCAAGTACAATATCCTGTGCAGGCGTCATAACGATACCACCATGAGCTGGAGACATTATATTTAAAGAAGATAGCATTATCAGTTTGGCCTCTATATTTGCTTCATAAGTAAGTGGTAAATGAACAGCCATTTGGTCACCATCAAAATCAGCATTAAAAGGTGTGCAAACCAACGGATGAATTTGAATTGCTTTACCATCTATAAGCACAGGATTAAATGCTTCTATACTCAACCTATGCAACGTAGGAGCTCTATTCAGCAATACAGGTCTTTGTCGTACAACAGTTTCTAAAATATCATATATTCTTTCATCTCTATTTCTAATAAGAGTTATTGCTTCTATATACTCCATTTTTTTTTCTTTAAGCAGATGTTGTAAAATAAATGGTTCGTATAAAACAACTGCTATTTCTTTTGGTAACCCACATTGATCTAGTTTTAGATGGGGACCTGTTACAATAACGCTTCTTGCCGAATAATCAACTCTTTTACCCAGCAAATTTTCCCTGAATCTTCCCTGTTTCCCTTTTATAATATCAGCAAAACTTTTGAGGGGTCTTCCTTCGGAAGTTAACATTGGTCTTCTACACCTTGTATTATCAAATAATGCATCTACTGCATGTTGGAGCAACCGTTTTTCATTACGCAGGATAAGTTCTGGAGCATCTAATTCCATTAGTTTTTTGAGACGATTATTTCTATTTACAACTCTTCTATATAAGTCATTAATATCGCTTGTTGCGATAGTTCCATTGTCTAATGTAACGATTGGTCTTGCCAGAGGTGGTATAACTGGTAATATATCCATTACCATCCATTCTGGTTTAGTTTCACTTGTGATGAATTTTCCCACTATTTCCAGTTTCTTTGTATATGTTTTTTGTTTTTGGGATGAACTTTTTTTTATTCTTTCTATCAGAGCATTTTGTAACCTATTTAACTCCATAAATTTGAGGATTGTTCTTATTGCTTCTGCTCCCTGCCCTACTTCAAAAGCATCAGGAAATTCTTTTTGGACCCTTGCGAGATTTTCATCTTCTGATAGTATTGTATCATTTTTATCTGGCGACTTTTGTGCGCGTATAACAGGATATTCATCAACTAAATCGAGATTTTTTTCTTTATAACCAAGCATTGCCCTTAGTTTTGGCAGAATAGTAATATCGCTTATTTTTGTGATTATATATGCATTATAATTTATAACATCTTCCAGATCCTTTTGTCTCAAACCAAGCATTGTGCCTATAATACTTGGTATTATTCTATAAAACCAGATATGAACTACGGGGGCAACTAATTTTATATGTCCGAATCTATATCTTCTTTCCTTTGACTCGGTAATTGTAACTTTACATCTATCACAAACCAATCCTTTATATTTAGACCCTTTATATTTACCACAATAGCATTCATAATCTTTTTCAGGGCCAAAGATTTTTTCACAGAACAAACCATCCTTTTCAGGTCTTAAAGTTCTATAATTTATTGTATCAGGTTTCAAAACCTCACCGTATGACCAAGACAGTATTTCTTCTGGTGATGCCAATCTTATCATTGCCCAATTCACTTCATTTATTCTATCAATAAAAAACTTGGTCACCATTTTTTATTATCTCCTAACTTTATCTTTTAACTTTCATTACTTATTTTCCAAACTTTACATTTAATCCTAATCCTCTAAGTTCATTTACCAGAACAGCCAATGAGGAGGGAAAAGCAGGGTCTAAAAATTCCTGCCCTTTTGCTATGAGTTCTAATATTTTATGTCTACCATCTATATCATCGCTTTTTATTGTTAGCATTTCCTGCAAGAGGTGTGATACACCATATGCCTCTAGAGCCCATACTTCCATTTCTCCGAATCTTTGTCCACCCATTCTTGCTTTGCCACCCAATGGTTGTTGTGTGATAAGAGAATATGGACCGGTATTTCTTGCGTGTATTTTATCTGCCACCATATGATGTAATTTCATCATATACATAACTCCGACTGTAACCTTTTCTTTGAATGGTTCACCTATTCTGCCATCATATAGAACCACTTTACCATCTTCAGGTAACCCTGACTTTCTTAAATAGTCAACGACATCTTTTTCTTTTGCCCCAGCGAAAGGAGGAGTTATTATTTTTAGACCCAATCTTTTTGCGGCCCAGCCAATATGTGTCTCATATAACTGTCCGATATTCATTCTTGAAGGAACTCCCATGGGATTAAGTATGATATCAACTGGTGTACCATCTTCCAAAAAAGGCATATCTTCTTCAGGCAAAATTTTTGCAACTATTCCTTTATTACCATGTCTACCAGACAGTTTATCACCTATTTCCAATTCTCGCAAACTTGCAACGTATATTCTTATTAATTCCCTTATATCAATGGATATTTTTTCACCAAATCTTGCTATTTTTTCCTTTTGATTTCTTTCCTCTTGTAACAATTTCAGATTAGATAGGTACTTATCCAATATTGGAATTACATCTTTTACCTTAGATTCATACTGCCTTGAAATTGTGCTTTTTAAGCTGCCGACCCAGTCAAAGACAACGTTAATATTCTCTTTAGAGACAGTAGCAGTTTTTAATTTTTGAGCCATTTGTATTTTATTACCAACTATGTCTTCCACACTGGACACTAAGCTGAAAAACAAATCTTTACCTAACAAAAAATATTTTCTATTTATTTCATCAATTTTTTCTTTCAATTCTTTTTTCTCATAATCAGTAGCGAGAATCTTACGTGAGTATCTTTTTACAGATATGACTCTTCCCTCCAATCCGGCTGGTAAAGTAAATGGTTCTGCCTTCCCCATTTCTTTTTTATCTTTTTCAAAGATGGCGAGGAGCAATTTTTCTTCAGGTGTTAACGGTTCCGTTTTTCTCGGCACAACCTTACCAACGAGGATATCACCACCCTGAACATAAGCACCCTCAAGTATTAAACCATTTTCATCAAGATTTTTTAGTTTTGATTCAGGAATATTAGGTAAATCTCTTGTCAAGAACTCTTTTCCTTCTTTGGTATCATGTAGTTCAACAGTAAAATCTTCTATATATATAGATGTAAAAGAATTTTCTTTTAGCAGTTTTTCAGAAACGACAATAGCATCCTCAAAATTATATCCTTCCCATGGCATAAAAGCCACGAGTAAGTTTTTACCCATGGCAAGTTCACCAATAGAAAATGCTGGACCATCTGCTATAACCTGATCTTTTTTCACCTTATCTCCCACTTTTACAACAGGATGCCAATTAAAACATGTTTTATCTGATGTATTTTTAAATTTTTCCAACTCATATATTTCTTCATCTATGATAATACGTGTAGCGGTAACTTTTCTGACGACACCATCTTTTTTTGCTCTAATTACAAGATCGCTATGATCTCCGATAGTTTTTTCCATACCGGAAGCGACGAGGGGTGCTTCTGTTTTTACTAAAGGAACTGCCTGTCTTTGCATGTTGGCTCCCATTAATGCTCTATTAGCATCATCATGTTCAAAGAAAGGTATTAATGAAGCACTAATTCCTAGTATCTGTGCGTACGAGGCATCTATAAAGTCGATTTCTTCTGGCTTTGCCCAAATCATCTCACCATGCCTTCTTGCCCGTATCCTTTTACCCACTATAGACTTATTGTCATCTATTTCCGTATCCCACGGAGCTATAACATATTTTTTTTCTTCATAAGGATTCATATAAACAATCTTATCAGTTAATATGCCATTTTCTACTTTTCTATAAGGGGTAGTTAAAAATCCTCTACTATCTGGTCTTGTAAAGGATGCTTGAGAAACAACTAATCCTATATTAGCGCCTTCTGGTGTCTCTACGGGGCATATTCTGCCATAGTGGCTTGGGTGGACGTCTCTTACCTCAAATCCCGAGTGCTTTCTTTCTAATCCCCCAGCTCCTAATGCTGAAAGGCGCCTTTGATGAGCTAGCAATGCCAACGGATTTGTTTCATCAGCAAGCTGCGCCAGTTCACTTCTTGAAAAAAACCTTTCAATGGTTGAATTTATAATCTTAGGGTTTATTAATATTTTTGCCGTTACAATTTCACCTTCTTCTACGTTATTTAATCTTTCTGCAATGGATCTTTTTAATTTCAGAAGAGATCTTCTAAATTCATCACAGAATTGCTCATCAACCGGTCTAATTTTTTTATTCTCCAAACTATCAATATCATCTTCTTCCCCTTCACGATTACGCATTTTTATTATATATTTCACTATGCCTACTATGTCCTCCGGTATCAATCCTATTTCAGCTTCACTTATTTGTAATCCGAATTTCCTATTAATTCTATATCTACCTGCTACTCCTATTCTGTATCTGAGATTTGATAAATATCTTTCCGTAAATAAATTTCTTGCTATGTCAATAGTTGATGGTGTCCCACCAGTTATTCTTTCATAAAATTTTGTTAATGCTTTTTCATGTGAAGTAATACCTAATTTTGCATCTTCCATAAGTGTCTTCAAAAATACAGGTTCTGGCTTGTATTTTTTCTCTACAATGTATATATCAATGCTATCGTCACCTGCACTTTCCGTTAAATATTTTGCTATTGCTTCATCTATTTCAGTGCCAGCACCATATAAGATTTCATTATTTATGGTAACTTCCTGAGCAAGATAATGACCTAACAGGTCATTAATATTAGTGTTTGATTTTATTTTTACTTTACTTAGAGGGTATATACTTCTTATAATATCTGTTGAGCTTGAATATTTTGGGGACATACATCTCAAAAATAAAGTAACAGTAAATTTTGTGGCTGCATCAAGTTTTATAGTAATATACTCTCTTTTTGTAACCACAATTTCAAGCCAATTACCTCGTTCCGTTATAATGGTTGCTATCTGGAACTTTTTATCTCCTATTTTTTGTTCAGTAAAATCTATTCCGGGTGCCCTGTGTATTTGCGTAACTATTACTCTTGGCACACCGTTAATTACATACCTTCCTCCCCCTATCATAACAGGTATTTCACAGAAATATATTTCTTCTTCCTTTACTTCATAAGGAGATACCAATCTAAAGGTTACGTATACGGGATACGTATAAGAAATACCCAACTGGTAGCATTCTTCAATAGAATACTGTGGTTGTCCTACTCTGTATCCTTTGTATTCTAATGTATACGTTTTTTTACTATTTTCTATTGGGAAGATTTCTCTAAATACACTTTCAATACCTACATTTTGTCTATCCTCAGGCTTGACATCTTTTTGCAATAATCTTTGGTATGCTTCCTTCTGGACAATATATAGATCATCTACCATTAGAAAATCCTTTTTTGGTCTAAAATCAACAATTTTCATATTTATCCTCCAAAACTTGATAAAAATCTAAACTAAAATTTCCCTTACGAACTATAATAGAATTGCGGAGGCCGAAGGGGTCTTGCAATGACAGAAAAGGTATGCTGAAAGCCACTTTAACTTAGAAGGCGCTTTCCAAAACAATGCCGCACTTTTATTTTACTATTATCTATATTTTATCTTCTATTTTAATTCAACAGTTGCACCCGCCGCTTCTAAATCCTTTTTTATTTTTTGGGCGTCATCCTTAGGTACGGTTGTTTTTATCATCGTAGGTGCCTTTTCAACTAAATTTTTCGCTTCAATTAATCCTAAACCCGTTATGTTTTTTGTGATTTTTATTACTTCTACTTTTTTCGGTCCTATGTCTTTAAGAAATATATCATAAGTTGCTCTCTCTTCTTCCTGCTGTTTAGCTTGTGCCTGTGATTGAGTAGGTGCTCCGGCTGCTGCAAATACTGCTCCACTAACGCCAAACTTTTCCTCTAATCTCTTTGTCAAACTACTAATAAAAGAAACACTAGAGTTACTTATTAATTCTACAAATATTTCCGTCTTTTGATCTTCCGGGAGTGCTTGTACCTTTTCAACTACTTCTTTCACAATTCCTTCAACCATTTTTAAACCTCCTTTATTTAATTATTATTTTCACTGCATACACTTTTTTCTATTTATTATTTTTCTTTCTCACTTCTTTTAATACGTTAACAAACTTACTGATGATATATTTTAAATCAAAAACCAGAGATGACACAGGTTGTTTTATTCTACTTATAAATACTGCTATAAGATCATTTTTCGAATTATATTGTGCATATTGATCTACGATATTTTTATCGCAAACCTGATCTTCAAAATATGCTAATTTAATTTTTACTATAGGTTTTTTATCTAAATAACTTCTTGTAACTTTAGATAAAACTATAGGGTCATCTCCATATATAATCGCATTCTGTCCATTCAGTTTTTCTATTATGGCAGATGGTGCATTCAGTTTACGAAACGATAATTTCGCTAATGAATTTTTTAAAACGAACAGTCCCAACTTATTTTTGTTTAATTCCAATCTAAAATTAGTCATATTAGTAGCACTACAATTAGAAAAATCAACAAATATCATATTACGTGCTTGCTGTAATCTTTTACTTATTTCTTCCACCTGTATCTGTTTATATCTATTAACCATTACTATTTTATTATAATCCTATTGCGAATTAAGGCATTTAGCAAGTTTTTCCAATCCAACTCACTAACACGCCAAATTGGTAATAAAACTAATAAATAATTCCTAACTGTAATATTCATTATTTAATATTTAGTTGGCAATTTTAATTTTTAACGCTGGTGTCATAGTTCCCTTTATATATAATGACTTTATAAATAATCCTTTAACTGTCTGGGGTTTTATTGATTTTAGATATTCAATAAAACTTTCTATATTTTCCTGTATTTTCTTATCATCCTGGGAAACCTTAGCGGCCGCAAGCTGCAAATTAGCATTTGCATCGTTTTTAAATTCTACCTTACCTCTTTTAAATTCTTTTACTGCATTACCTACATCATTTGTTAAAGTTCCTGTTTTAGGTGATGGCATTTTACCCTTAGGACCTAGAATCTTACCTAATCTTCCAATTTTGTTCATCATATACGGCGGTGCAATAACAACATCAAAATCTTCGAAGCCCTCTTGTATTCTCTTTACAAGGTCTTCTGAACCTACATAATCAGCACCTGCATCTTGAGCTACCCTAGCATCCTGTCCTTCTGCAAAAACAAGAACCTTTCTCGTTTTACCAAACGAGTTGGGGAAACTGAAAGACCCACGAATTGCCTGCTCAGATTTTTTAGAATCTATGTTCAAGCATGCAATAATTTCAACTGTTTGATCAAAGTTAGTGTTAGACATTTTTTTCAACGTTGAAATTGCTTCTGGAATAGAATAATACCTATTTTTATCAACTGCTTTGATTACCTCTTCATATCTTTTACTTCTCTTTTTCATTTTTTCACCACAATCCCCATATTTCGCGCTGTTCCTTCAATCATCTTCGCTGCTTGTTCAATATTAGTGGTATTTAAGTCAACCAATTTTATTTTTGCAATTTCTTTCAATTGTTCAAAAGTAACTGTTCCAACTTTTTCCTGTCCTGGTTTTCCTGAACCTCGGGCTAAGCCGCATACTCTTTTTAGTAATATAGATGCAGGTGGAGTTTTTATTATAAAATCAAAAGACCTGTCTTTGTAAACGGTGACCACGGCAGTTACAATAATACCATCCTGACTTTTTGTTCTATCATTAAACTTTTTAACAAAATCACCTATATTAATCCCGTGTTGACCAAGAGCAGGTCCAACAGGTGGGGCAGGCGTTGCCTGTCCACTAGGTAATTGCAACTTTACTACCGCTGTTACTTCTTTCGCCATCCTACACCTTTTCTAATTGCCAGTATTCTATTTCAATGGATGTTGGTCTGCCAAACACAATTGCCACAACCTTAACCATACCCTTTTCAGGCATTAATTCTTCTACAGATCCTTCTATATTTTCAAACGGACCCTGCTTTATACGAACTGAATCGCCTTTTTTAAATTCAACCTTAAGCTTTGGTTCCTCTACCTGTTGTTTTTTAATAAATTTCTGTACCTCTTCATCACTAATAGATTGTGGCTTCACACTTCCAATAAAATTACTTACACCACCTAATTTCCTCATATACGCCCACGTACTTTCATTTAAATTCATATCTACTAATAAATATCCAGGAAGCAATTTCTTTTCCGTTACTCTTTCTTCCCCTTTTTTTACTTCTTTAACCTTTTCCTTAGGAACCAATATCTGTCTTATCTGATCACCCATATTGTCCTTTCGCACTTTCTTCTCTATCTTTTCTTTTAATTTGTCTTCCATTCCTCCTGCTACCTTTATAATATACCATGCCATTTTTAAACTCTTACTTTATTCATGACTTACGAGTTTAGCGAATTAATTTTTTCTTTCCACGTGTTCTGCAGTATGTATTTCGTTTTTCATTTTTCAATGCTCATTTGAAAAATATTATAGTAAAGAATGAATCTACACTAGCAAGATAGACCGATACAATTACAACCATAACAATAACTGCTATAGAAGCGCCCAAGTACTCTTTTTTTGTTGGTCTCGTTACAACGGCAAGTTCGTTTTGTGTTTCTATTAAAAAGTCAACTACTTTTGTAATATTTAAAAATATGTAAGAAAGTAAAGCAAGAACAATAAAAAATAGAAAAGACATAACCTTCCCATAAGTAAAGCCAAATTCACCTAAAGCATATACATTAAACAAAGGTGAAAACCACCATTCTGCATCAATTCCTCCATATATGGAAAAAGCAAGTCGCGCGACTAAAAGTAGCAGATATATAGTAACAAAAACTCGTATATATGTACCTTCCCCTTTCTTCTTATATTTCAAACTAATCATTATTTATAATAAGCAAAGGAGTGATTATAGAATTTTTTTTATTTTTTTGTCAACTTTATTCCAGAAATTAGAAATTACCACAAAGAGGGAATACCTTAAAAAGTCAAAGGTCAAAAGTTCA
>CAZWFP010000041.1:0-6583 GCA_964633175.1 uncultured Planctomycetaceae bacterium
TTGAACTTTTGACCTTTGACTTTTTAAGGTATTCCCTCTTTGTGGTAATTTCTGATATAAATCAAAATGGTGTTTTAGATACTTTCAATAGTGATATAGAAAAATCGCCATCTTCCTCTTTTGCAGGCGCGATTCAGTCAGAAGAGGATTTAATTGTAGCCTATAAAGTGAAAGTAGTAGATGAAAGCAGTAAAATAAACGTCAATGATAAAACCATAGGAACGTTTAATGCCTTGTCTTGTCTTTCTAATATCTTAAATCTGAACGTTAACATAGCAGAGGTTATAAGTTCCTTTCAGGAAAATGATCTAAACAATAAAAGTATTACTCCCGAGATTCTTAGAAAATTATTAGACACAAACTATGATTATCTTAAACAATTCATAACTGTATTTGGAAAGCAGCAAGATGTGATAGAAGTATATAATCATTCGTATAAAGAGGGTAATATGAAAAGTATAAAGGATTTAAAAATGCCTGGTATGAAATTAGTTGGCAAAATCCCTGTCAATATAAATATTGCTACAAAACCTGTTTTACTATCAATTCTTTGCAATATAGAAGGATTTTATCTGGATGAGAGTAATATAAAAAAGGAAGGTGTAATAGTTGCAGGGACATCAGCATTTGTGACAAATTATTATAACGGCGTAAACGGTATTCGTATATTTTTAAAAATTGGCGATCAATCATATTCAATGTCACCTTACGGCGCAATAAATGTAAATAGTAACTATACTGATGTTAATAGATATGAAATTATTTTCAAGCCCTCGCTTGATGGTGAAGTTTCTTTTTATCAGTCGCCTGTCTTAGACGACGTAAAACTGGTGTTTCTAAAAACACCAGAACTTATATATAGTGAGTAAACTTATTCTGTATATTGTTTGTGATATAATTCAAACGCTTTAGAGATGTTTTCTAATCCTTCTTCTAAAATTTGTTTATCCATACCAAAGCATATTCTGATAAATCCTTTTGCCCAATAAAAGTCTCCTGGTACGACCAGAGTACTGAACTTTTCCTGCAGAAGATTTGCAAGTTTTTGAGAATCAATGCCTCGTAGTAGTTTCAAAAACGCCATAGTTCCTCCATCTGGTTTGGTCCATATTGTGTATTTCTCATTTTTTGCAATCCAATCTTCCACTAATTTTATGTTTTCAGTTAAATTTTTCTTACCTTCTTGTATTAATTTATCTAATTCTTTACCTACATAGACGGCTGTTAGAAGGTCTGGAAAAGATATATCAACCGATAGGTAATCATCAATAGTTTTAATATTCTTTAAAATTTCTTTATTAGCGCATATCCATCCAACTTTCATACCTTTTAATCCCGCCGTTCTTGTAAAGCTGGAAATTGTGATAACATTTTTCCCCATTGATGCAGCCGATTTTATTTTTTTTTCGAATGTTTGGTCTATGTGGATTTCATAACATATAAGATATGCGCCATTTTCTTCTGCAATTTTTGCTATTTCCTCCAATTGTTCTGGTTCAATGCCAATACCTGTGGGATTATGAAGGTTTGATATAACAATTGCTCTAGTATTTTCACTGATTTTTCTTTGTAATAGTTCAAGGTCAATACTATATCTTTTTTCAAAACTTCTCTCAATAACTTTCATATTTTTTGTGAATAATTTTGCATTTCTATATAACGGCTCGTAGTTCGGAATTTCTAAGAGGATTTCATCTCCTTCTCTGAAAAGAGAAGCAAACACCATATATATTCCCAGACTTGTCCCATAGCAAAGGTATATATTTTCTTTATCAACCCCGTATCTGTCGCTTATTATAGATACGAACTGACTATATAATTCTCTATATTTTGGAGCGCTAAAAGGAGTTTCTCGTATGTGAGAATACACTTCTTTTGGAGCAAATATTGCTGAACTATCTGCTAAATCGTATTTGGCATTACCCCAGTTATTATATGTCCACCTCAAATATTTTATGGGTTTAAATTCCATAGGAAAGCAATTTTATTTTATTTAATTTAATTTTGTCTGGAGGGCCAGATATCCAAAACCATAAAGCTCATCTGTGTCGTCATCATAATAGGAACTCGTAATATTTAATATTTCTTTATCGACTTTTTCTACAATCGATGCTTTTGCGCTAAAATAAACCAATTTTTTGCGCACCCTCCCTCTAAACTTTATACGGGAAACATATTCCTGCCCTATAAAACATCCTTTCGATATATCTATATTTATCCATTCCATTACCTCATTTGCTAATATCTTTTCATCAAAATCTACTCCTATATAAGGAATTTTGTTTCTTAGCCGCAGTAGATTTATCACTTTTATAGCGTCCTCTTTTTCAATATTCACCTCCTTATATTCAATGTTAGGTTCTCCTATGAAAAACATATCGTTTGGGGTTACATAATATCCTCTGCCTATAATGGTATTATTTTGAATATGTATAGAAGGAGCATTATCATTACGTGATGGTTCTGGAAGATGGGGAACTACAATATATTTAAAATTCTGAACTTCTTCAATCTTTACGTCATTTATCAAAATATGATTGTTTAGATATTGTATAAAGGTATCCAGTTTATAATCAAGTATTACAAGATATAAAGTATTTGAATCCAGTTTATATAAATATGCATCTGTCAATATTTTGCCAAGTTTATTTAGGAATAATCCATGTTCATAACATCCGTTTTCTAGTTTTTTTGTATAGAAACTTGCAATATTATTTATGAAAGATATAGTATCTTTTCCTGTCAACTTCAAGCATTTTACAAAAGGTATGGATATGCTATATTCTATATTTTTTATTTCAGATGTTTTGATAGATTCCTTGAAAGCCGTAATTACCACTGCTATTACTTATCTATGCATAATGGGGTTGTTATGTTATCCTTCTAAAATCTCTTTATTTTTTTTATCTAAGATCTCGTCAATTTTTTTCTCGTAATCGCTGAGGAGTTTTTGTAGTTCATTTTCTATTCTTTTTTTTTCGTCTTCTGTCACTTTTTTCTCTTTTTTTTGGTTTTCTAAATCCTTAAGTAAATCTCTCCGTATGTTTCTTACTGATACCTTTGCTTTTTCTGAATAATCCTTAGCCACTTTTGTATATTGTTTCCTTCTTTCCTCAGATAATGGAGGGATAATCACCCGTAAAATATTCCCATCATTTGATGGGTTTAACCCTAAATTTGATTTTTGTATGGCTTTCTCTATTTCACCCAAAATAGATGCATCATACGGCTTTATAATTATGGTTTTTGCATCGGGTATGGCAAAGGTGGCTAACTGTTTTAGAGGCGTGTTTTTGCCGTAATATTGAACGTATATATTGTCGAATATAGCGGTTGTGGCTCTGCCTGTTCTTATTCCTTTAATTTCATTTATAAATACATCAAGTGACTTTTTGAACTTTTCTTCTGCCTGCATAATTAAAGGATTCTTCATATACTTCTCCTTAAATAAAATTAATAAACTCTTACATTCACTTCTTATGATATTAATGTTCCTATTTTTTCCTCTTTTATAACTTTTAATAGATTTCCTTTTGGTTTTAAACTAAATACTATTATAGGTATCTTGTTATCCATACACATTGTCATAGCAGTATAGTCCATTACCTTTAAGGATTTGTTGACGACATCAAGATACGATAGTTTATGGAACTTTTCAGCCTTTTTGTTAATAAGTGGGTCATCAGTATACACACCATCTACTTTGGTTGCTTTTAATATTACATCTGCTTTTATTTCTGCTGCTCGTAACGCTGCTGCTGTGTCTGTTGTTACATAAGGATTGCCAGTTCCAGCAGCTAAAATTACTACCCTCCCTTTTGTAAGATGGGATATACATCTTCTTCGTATAAAGGGTTCCGCAACTGACTGAACCGGTAAAGCAGTTAAAACCCTTGTTTCCACAGAATGTTTCTCCAAGGCATCCTGTAATGCCAAAGCATTTATTATTGTTCCCAACATACCTATATAATCAGCAGTTGCAGGATAAATTATTCCGGATGTAGATAGTTCCCTCCCACGTATTATATTACCCCCTCCTATAACAATCGCAATCTGCACACCTAACTTCTTTATACTTACTATTTCTTTACACAGAAAATCAACTTCTTTTAAATCAATACCCTTCTTTCCCTCGCTGCTTAAACTTTCACCACTGACCTTTAATACTACCCTTTTATACAATGTAAATACAATTTTAATATAATCATAAAAATTTTCAATATAATTGGCACTATTATATTATGAATTTATTGCTAATATTTATAAGTGGTTTATTAATTATGGGTGTTATCGTTACCATTGTAATGTTAATATCCGTTGTAAAGCAAGGGAAATTCTTTTTTGACTACAAAAATACTTTAGATGAAATAAGAGATAGAATGGAGTTGATTGAAAAGTTTCTTACTCCGACCACCATAGAGCAACTTGCAAAACGGGAAGAGATAGAAAAAGTAAGGGAATTATCAAAGAATCTGTCTGAAAAGATGATAGAACTTAAAACGTTAATAGATGAGCGAGGAAATTCACAGTTGGTAATATCAAAACAAAGTAAGGATAATCTGGAGAAAATTAATGACATGGTTGTTTCTCTAAAGGAAAAAATTGATAGTATAGAAAGGAAGTCAGATCCTATAACGGTAGTAAATGAAAGTGCTCAGTTTATAAAAGATAAGATTACAGAATTGCATAATAAACTTTTGGGTACTAAAGAAAAAGGGCTAATAGGAGAGAAGATAGTATATGAACAACTCTCCTCTATACCTCCGCAGTGGTTAAAAAGAAATGTGCAATTTGAAGGAGGTGTCGTAGAGTTTGCTATCGCTATTGATGATAAATTTATACCTATTGATAGTAAAGTAATAGATGTAAAAAATGAAAAAGAAGCAGGTAAGAAGTTATTGGATAGGGCAGATGAGATTAGACAGTATATAAGGTCTAATAAATCATTAGGATTTGCTATTATGGCTATACCAGATGCTTTAAAAGAGGAGGGTTTGAAAGTGTCTTCTAAGGTATTGGAGCAGAATATAATGATTGTGCCATATAGTTATTTAATGTATATTGTGCTGTTTATGATAGCAAATAAAGATAGGATATTGGCTAATATGAACAGCCAGAAAATTTTAATGGATTTACCGCGTGTCCCCGGTCTTCTATTAGAAGCGTTAAAAAAGGCGGAAAGTGCTACAACTGAATTAAAGAGTGCGCAGAAGTGTATAAGTGATTTGAGAGATTATTTGGAGAAGTGCAACAAGTCCATAGGTGATATATTATCAAATAGGCAAATCTGATTAGCTCCTTTCGTGTAACTGTTCGGTATTCTGGTATCTATTCTTAGTTATTTTTATTTTGTACCTGATGAGGGAGGTGTGGAAGAGGTTTGAGTAGGACCTCCTCCTGCTCCTGCTGCTGGGGGTGTAGAAGTTGAGGACGTGCTTTGTGATGGTGTTCCCTGCCCACTTGTTCCTGCTTGTTGAGGTATAGCATTGGGGGCCGCGCAAGGCCCTGCTGGTTGTAGTCCAGGAGTTTTTCTTGCTTGGTCTGGTGGTAATATGCATACGCCAACAAGTTGCGCAAAATCAACTTTCTTACCTAATCCAATGTTTTCAAACACATCTGGTAAGTTAAAACACCAAAATAATACTTTATCACTGCCGCCAAGAATAATTTTTCCATATTTTTTCATTAAGTCAGTTTTACATTTATCTTTACATCCTTCTAATTCGGCCAGTTGCGTTTCTATGCTAAATTTGCTTTTGCACGTTTTGAAACAATTTTGAAGGGCACCCGCCACACTGGCACATTTTTTGAATGGATTATAATCACATTCCTCTTTGCATAGTTCTCTGTCGGTTATGAAGAATGTATCTAAGCACCTTTCACAGAATTGTGATTGTGGTGGTGGTGGTAATATACTAATAGACCCTATACAATGCTGGTAACATGTTTTAGAATTTTGCAAGCCCTCTTTGGATAGGTTGCCATTAGCATCTATTACGCTGAATCTCTCACAGTCCTGTTTGCAAGCATAACATCGTAAAACCTTATTTGTGCATATATATAATTCCTCATTTATTTTATTGAATTTATCGTAGTTCTCTTTTACTTCTGTTTCTTCAGGGTTTTGTGTAGCAAAGTTACTATCTTCTACTTGTATTTTTCCTAAGTATATTTGCGCACATTCAATGGCTTTTTTGAAAACATTTTTTACTTTTTCAACTTCTTGAGAATCTTCTAAAATTTGTTCTATTTTTGCAGTAAAAGGGTCCATTCCTAATAGTAGATTTAATACCTCCCCTTCTAAGCATTCAGGGTTATCGGCAAGAAGTTTCTTCACCGTATATCTGTCGGCACCCTCTAATTTAAAGTTTAATTTAAACTGCTCATTTGCAAGTTCCTCATCTGAAAATAATTTTCCCTCATTTGACTGAGTAACATAATTGGGAGGTTTATTTACACTATAAATTAAGCCAATAGATAATAGCCAATAGATAATAGTTATCCACGGTATAAGATTGGAACTTTGGAACTTTAAGACATTGAAACTGCTTTTCATTTTAGTTAGTTTGTGGATGGTGGTGGT
>CAZWFP010000041.1:6683-16076 GCA_964633175.1 uncultured Planctomycetaceae bacterium
TGTGGATGGTGGTGGTAGTGGAGGGTTTCCAGTAGATGGTGGTGATTGTTGCTGTTGTTGTTTTCTTATTTGTTCTTCCATTTTTGCCCTCTCTTCTTCAAATTTCTTCATACGTTCTTCTTCTTCAATTTTAGCTAATGCATCCTCTATGACCTTTGGTGTTACACATACATTTTCTTCTTTTTCTTTACATTTATCCAATAATTCTTGCGCCGGTGTTATGAAATCCTTTACTTTTTCCACAATAGCTTTTCTTGCTTGAGTTCCATACATTTTTGATAATATTTTCTTTCTTACCTTTTCTGCTTCATTTAAGAATTCTCTAAGCTCACCTTTTAGTGTGCCGATTTCTTCTAATAGCGCCCTTTTTTCCACATTACCAACCGATTTTTTTTCTTGCGTTTGATTATCGGACCCTTTCTGATCATCTTTATCTACCGCACATACTGCTAACATGATAGATATTATTAGTAATATAACACTGTCCTTTATCCCTACTACCCTTCTTTTCATAGTTATCTCGCCGTCATTTTACCATTCATTGTTTCTAAACATATTCTCTCTATACCCAGCAAATATTATATTGTTTTTTATACTTTTTGCCACCCTTTCTTCCATCCTTTGAATAATGCTTTTTCCTATTATAGCAAAATTTATTCCTCATTAAAGCTGTAGAAAGTGTAACTTTATGCGGATATTGTAACGAAAAAGTAACGCTAAACATGGTATTTAAAGATAAAATCACTTAAAAATAGGTTATATGCAGAGGGTGTTACACTTTCTTTTACCGATTTTAAGTCAACCTCTCTGAGACTATTTATTAAATCATCCCACCAATTAACTTTCTCTTCGATTTTTAAATCCTTGCTTAAGTCCTCTTCCAGTAGGTCCATTACCTTGTATTTTAAAAAGCTTTTCCATTCTGCGTTATCGTTTATACTTTGTTTGTTTTTCCAGTGAAAAAAGCTTTTCAAATCTTTTTTTATGACGGACTTTAATCTTCTTTGTTGTATTACATTTTTTATTAATTCTATAAATGCTTTCTCAAGTGCCAAATTGTTACTCTTATCTATGCCTGCTAAGTCAATTATGTTGAGTATTGTAAATAAGTCATAAAAGTTTGCTGGTAGAAATGTGTAATATGCTTTTTCTAACATTGCTTTGGTGGCGGTAATATTGAAATAATTAAACATGTAATCCACTACTTTTTTTAAGTCATTCCATGGTATATTATAGAAGTCAATTACAAAGCATAAGTCTGTAATAATTGATTCAGGTAGGCGATTTTTTATTGAGGTTAAACTATCCAGGTAAAACAATTCAACGGTTTCATTCTTACTGTTAAGTCTTGCTATTATGAAATCTATTATAGGTTGGATTATATTGTCTTTTGCCTCATTCAAAATGAAAAACCCCACAAGTTTTGCTTCACATTTTTTTGAAATAAGTGAGGTAGAGGTAGCAAGCATATTGTTTATTAATTCTTCGTTAGAAACATTGCACGTTTGTATGTTTATTTTATTAAATAGATTCTGGAGTTGCTTTTTTATGGCAAGAAAGCAGAAATACTGCAAGAAGTGATTAGATGAATTACAAATAAAAACAACCTTTTTTGTTTTCTTTATATCTTTTAAATCTAAATCGTAGATACGAATGAATTTTAACAATGTATTACACTTTTCTGACAATTTCAGTAATGTTCATATTTAGTTTTTGAACGACATCTTTTATATTTTCCAGGAACCCCAAAGCGTCAGGAACGTATCCACTTGTAGGTTTTAAGGCAACTTTGTATTTTTGCCAGAACAGATTGAAACAGTGCATAGAAAGTTCTCTGAAATATTTTGCAACCATAGAAGATAGTGCTACTATAGGAAATTTTTTTTCAGCATCGGTTATGAATATCAAATTGCTGTGTAGTCCGTCTAATTGCACTTTGTAATGGGAATAGGCATTTTTTTCTTCTATTATCTGCACTTTTTCAAAAAATCTGTATAAATGCCTCTGATAAAATTTTCTTCCTCCGTGTCTTCCTATGTAGAACGTGAGTTCGTAATCAGGTGAATGAATCTCTATAAATCTTCTTACCCAACCGCATACCGAGTAAGTTATAAGTTCTGATTTTGTATCGTAACTTTCCAGCATTTTGTTAAATAAGTAAGGTTCGATCTGAAATAACCATGGTTTGCGGATTTTAATTGTATTCGTAGAAAAGCATTTTTTGTATATACTTCTTTTTTCTAAAATAAGTGATAAGGATTCTTCTTTTATAAAAAATGGCACTTTCAAGTTTGGGTCAAGCCATATCGTTTTTTCCCACATTATCTTATTTTTTAAAAACATTCTGAGAAATTCTTTATAGTATGTCAAAGGGTTATAAAAAATTGACAGAAATCCCAATATTTCTAACTCCAATTTTAAGTGCTTATTTCTACCTCTGAAAAATAGCTTGCTGTCTTTAATTTCTATTAAATCGTTCGCCAAGAGGAATTGATTAATCTCTTTATTGAATTCATCGGGGCTTAATGATGTTACTACAGGAATAAATCCTATAACCAGAGGTCCTAAAATAGGTCCATATCCAACTTCATCAATCCCTACATAACATTTGAGCATAGCACTTAATTATAAAAACTTATACTAGAAATGAAGTAAGAATTGTTAAGGTAAAAGGTAGGTAGTGGAAGTAATACTTTATTATTCACAGCCGGCTACAAATACCCAGAATTCTTTATTATATGGAAGTGACTGTGATTCCTTTGATGCTCGTGCTATTCCAGCATATTTGCAGCATTTGCATAGTAAAAATCTGTGATGTCCACTTGATTTATACCATCCTTCAAATACGCTATTTTTAAAAGTGCTTGTTGAATTTATAGATTTATTATTTCCAAATGCTATTGCATAAACGTTTTCTCCTACCATGCCTCCTTTAAATCCATATGATCTTGCTCTTGATAACGGGTCTTTATATTTTTCATCCTCTTCCGTATGTCCAAATGTTCCACCATCTACTAAATATTTTGCATGGTGTTTTGCTGCATCTATTAGCGCCTTTTCTAACTTCAAGGATTGTAACCCCATCATATTCCTATATTCATTGATAACTTTTATTACAATTTTTCCTTTCTCTTCCAGATTCTGAAATTTCTCATTATATTCTTGCGCTTCTTTATCCCAATCTCTTACTTTCTTTTCCTTATCATTTAGAACGAACCCTTTTAAATTAGCACCTATATTGTAATTAAGAAAGAAACATATAGAATCTTGCTGAACTTTAGCGATGGGTAATTTTATTTTGTTGCTCATTTCCTCTATATTCCGGCAAATTTCAAGTAGATTTTTTACATTGGTTGGAGCATCTTTGTCTAAAAATTCGACTGGATTATCCCAAATTTGCTGGACTTTATTTACTAATTTGTCTATTTCTGGCTGCGCATTCTCACCATGGTCATTTTTAGAGAGGTCATAGGTGTAAAAATTCTCGTCAAATATTTTCCCCAATGCCTCATTACGTGCTTTATCTAGTAAGTTTCTGACATTATATAATTTTAAATATTGTCTATTAGATTCTAAGTTTTCTTTAATTGTATTTTTGAACCATGCAATTTTTGTAGGTAATATATCAGTTAAACAACGTCTTAGGTTATCCATATTCAGATGTTTATTATTTGTGATTTCTATTACTTTATTTAAGGCAGCGTGAAAGGTTGATAATGTAGATGATTTTTTCACCATTTCACAGCTGTATATGCTTAGCGGTATTAACTTATTCTTTATTAACTTGAAATCCTCAGGAGTTTCTAATTTAAAGATTTTTGATAGGATTTCAATCTTTTGTTGCTTCTGTAAGTATACGTGTTTGTAGACATTTACGGCCAATTTATCTAAATTTGTTTTCTCTAAGAAAAGGCATATTTCGACTATATTTTGTATATCCTGCGGGTTAGTTATCTTATTTATATCAACATCACACGTAGTAGAACTAAATTTCACTTTGTTCTGAATTATGTTCTGTATGGATTTTAGAAAATTTTCATATTTTTCAACATCTATGTCTAACTTTTTTGCTAATCCTACAAATATTTTAGCATTTTGATATGCTGCTTGGATGTCAAACTTGTTTAATGCTCTTATAAAGTTCGTATGGTATTTTTTTATTTTTTTTAATGATTTGTTATTTGTAAATAATGTTTTCGGTATTTTTATAGGATTGTTTTGTTTTGGGAGGGTGCAGGATGCTTCTTCTTTTTCTAAGACATCTACAAATCTTTTTACATCATAGAAATATAATAAATTCTCCAAATATGTGCATTTAAGTTCAATATCTATTTTTTCGAACTTTCTTAGCGTTTGTAGGTCCTGTCTGAACCTGTTGTTTATATAAGCATCATATATATTTTTTAAATTAAGCCATAAGATTTTTTCCGTGTTATTGGCATTACCAATTCTATTGTCTATTTTATTATATGATAGGGATACCGAAGGTGATTGTTTTATAGATTCAAAATCTTTTATCGTTGATATGATTGTCATAATATCGTTTGCATTATCAAGGTTTATCTTATACTCTAATAAAGTATCTAATAAAAGTAATTTACTTGAGGTTCTTTTTAACTTAGGCATTAATTCTTTTAGCGCCTGTATGTTTTTTGTTTTAACTGCGTTTAATATGGAAACCTCCTCTTCGTGTTCTAAGTTTTTCATATCAGTTATGTATTTTCTTACTATACTATTGTATTTGGAAGATGGGAATTTTTTTAAGAAATCTTCAGCCCTTCTTATATCTGAATTTACGCCTGCGGTAATTATATTCTGATATGCAGTTTCTTCTAATTCATCTAAGTAATTACGATAAAAAAGAAATAACGTCGCTGATATGCTGATAATGCATATTGCTATAATGATAAAAGGAAGATTAAATCTTAATTTGAATTGCAGACCTCTCAAAGTTTCTTGTATCCTGTTCGTAGTATATAGTGACACCACTTCTTTTTTCTCTTTTTCAAATACAAATTTTATATTATCATAAATTATTTCGCTATTATGGGTAAGCAACATTTTCTTCTTTACCTTTTCACCGTTAAGGAAGAGTTTGTTACTGTTTTCGTCCAGGTTTGTTATAGTAAAAAATGAACCTTTCTGGTCTATTCTGAAAAATCCCTGTTTTTCTTTGTAAGTTATTTTTAAGTTGCAATACTCAGCACTGCCTACAAAAAACGGCGTGATACTAATAATAGAAACCTTTCTTACATTATCAATGTAATATATTAACTTTCCTATTGTTTCCATAAATGGGTGAACTATTTTTATTAATTATAAAGTATTAGTTTTATAATTTTGAAAGTATGCATACCTATAATATGCTGATGAAAAGTAAAGGTGTAATAGTTTTTAGTTTTATATTATTTCTTCTCTACCTTAATGGTGGGGAGTCTTTTTTTGAGGCGTTGAAGAAAGATCCATTTTTTAAAACAGTTGATGCTATAAAAAAAACTATTGATAAACTAAGAAAGGAGCCGGACATTGACTGTATAACTCGTGTTGCCATAGAATATATTGATCTTGGTATTTTTGAAATTTCATGGGACCCTTATAAATTTGACAAAAATAATCCACAGAGAAAACTACTTTTGGCTAATCATTATTTGGCAATGATGAATTCTTATATAATTTTAGAAAGGATTAACACTTATGCTGACGTTCTATTAAAAGCAGTTGAGAGTGATGATAAAAAAACGCTGGAGCGAATTGCAAAAAATCTGATAAAATATGTAATAATATCGTTTAACCTTAAGGATATTGTAAAAGAACCATGTTCAAGTTTGGAACCTTTTTATATAAAACAGTTATATGGCTTTGGTGAGTGTGTAGACATATTGGCTTCACGGGAAGGGTTTAAAGCGCTGCGGGAGGAATTAAATAAAATATTTCCACAGACAAAAATAGATACTGTCGTATGCAATTGCCAAAATATTTATCCTCTCGATAGGGTGTTCTGGATATCTATGTTACATGATATACCTGAGGTTGTAGAAGTAAAAAAGGAGGATTTAGAGGACCCAGCTAAGAAAAAAGGTTCTCTTGTATATGACAAGTTTAATTCTACATTTATGCAAATGTGGCTTGCTACACTTTCTTTCGAATTTCCTAATGTGTATAAAAAAATGCTAAAAAATGTAATTGACTTCGGTAAAGAGTTAGTAAAGGAAGCAATTGATAAGTGTAACCAGACATGTAAAGATGAAAATGATAGTGAACTTACTAAACCTTTGGAGTTGAAACCAAATGAGGTGTTTAAAGTTCCAGAAGATGATTTTGGCAAGAAATGTATAAAAGATTATGAAAAATATGTTGTTACCTCAGAACAGTGTAAAGAAATCAAGGATATAGAGCGATGTAAAAAACAGTTATATTATACTCTCCTTTTCTATAACTATATTTATAGGAGCGATGAAACAACAAATGGCAGGTCTATAGCATTTTGGTGTGATTTATTCAAAGACCAGTTTAAAATTTTCACTTTTTACGATGACGATACTTGTAGTAAATGTGCGTATCTGGATATATGTAAATGTGACCAGATAAAAAAGATAAAAGAAGAAAGGAAAAAAGAAGAAGATGAAGACAATTTAAACTGTGAAGACGAGATTTTATCTGACAGATTTTTTGTAGATATGCCACGCTTTAAAAAGGCATGCTTCCCAGAAGAATAAAAGTAATCCTAATTAATAAGCGATGTTCTTGGTGTAACCTTTTATAATCTAGTAGCATCTATTATATATGGATGTATGTAAAAAAGTTTATTATAAGGAGGTAAAAAGATGAGTGAGAAGATACTATATGTTTGTAGGATTATTGTTTTTGTAGGTTTGGCAAGTATATACGCCGATGCAACAGTGCAATGCAAGGTTGATAAAGATAAACAACCTCTCAATGTATTAGAGGGTTTGAATAAGTTCGCTTTTAATGTATTTAAAGAAATAATCAAAGAGAAATCCAATAAAAATATATTTATATCTCCTTTAAGCATTTCTTATGCATTATCTATGGCTTACAATGGAGCAAGTGGAGAAACTAAGAAAGCATTTGAAAAAACATTACTTCCCAACCAGCAGTGGTGTGAAAGTGAAGATGTGAGAGGAAAAGTAAATAAATCCTTTTCTGATTTAATGGCTACTTTGACGAAAAAGGACTCTAATGTTACATTAACCATTGCTAATTCACTATGGGCAAAAAAAGGGGTAGAATTTAAAGAAGATTTTCTTGCAAAAAACAAGGAACATTATAAAGCCACGATAGAAAGTTTGAATTTTGATAATGATGCCATTAAAACCATAAATGACTGGGTTAAAAATAATACGAACGGTAAAATTGAAAAGATTATAGAAACGTTTTCCCCAGGCGATATTATAATTATTTTAAATGCAATATACTTTAAGGGAATATGGAAATATAAATTTGATAAAAAAAATACTAAAGAGGATAATTTCAATCTGCTGGACGGGAGTAAAAAGAAGGTTGAATTTATGAATATTGACTTTAAAGGAGAAAAGGTTGGTTACTATGGTAACAATGATTTTCAACTGGTAGAAGTTCTATATAGCAATGAGTATAGGATGTATATATTTTTACCGTCAGTAAATTCTTCTTTGGAAAAATTTTATGCTAATTTGACATATGAGAACGTAAAAAAATGGTTATCAGAATTGCACGCTATGAAAGGTCACCTATCAATTCCGAAATTTAAGTTAGAATATGAAGAGGAACTAAGCGAGATATTAAAAAAGTTAGGTATGGAAGTGGCTTTTAGTCCAAAAGCAGATTTTTCTAATATGTGTAAAATAAGTAAAGACCTCAATGTAAATATAGGTATAGGTAAGGTTAAACACAAAACATTTGTAGAAGTAAACGAGGAAGGGACAGAAGCGGCTGCAGTTACTTCTGTGATGTTATTGAGGTCTTATGTGGAAGAATTTAATTTTATAGTTAATAGACCGTTTTTCTTTTTAATAATGAATAAGAAAGATGGTGTGATTTTATTTATGGGGTCAGTTGTCGATTTGTGATTGAAATGGACTATCGGGCAAGCACACTCTTCTCTGTAATGTCAAAGTGAGATAATTCCCTTCGCGTCGTTTGTACTAAATAAAAGATTCCCGATACGGGTATTCAAATGAAAATGATGTTCTAAGCGTATATAATGGTAGAAAAGTGAAAAGTAAAATGTAAGGAGGTAGTGTTATGAAGAAAGCGGTGATGATAGTATTAGCGGTATGGTTTTTTGGTAATCTTTTAGTTTTACAAGAGAAGGAAGACGTATCTACTCTAATACAAAAATTGGATAGTGATAAAATAGCGGAGCGAAATCAAGCATACGATAAATTATTAGAATTAGCCAAGAAAGATAAATCTGTTTTGGAAATTATTAAGAAGGAAGTTGACAGGTCAAGCAATAGTTTTAACACAAAATATATGTTGAAAAGAATTTTAAATGAGGTTGAGAAAAAAGATGAGGGCACAGATGAACTAGATAAGCAATATAAAGATAAAAAAAGTGGAAGATCAGAAATAGGTAAAGGTAAGAAAATAAAGATAAATAATATAACATTGAATAATAACACAATTTCTTTGAGTAAGCTGTTTTACAAACCAACGATAGGTATAAAGGGAATTAGTGTTAGCGATTCTAAAATTTTAGATGTGTTGGAATCTGATTTCAACACTAAATATGCTAATATAGGAGAATTTTTAAAAGCCGTTGGGTTAGATTCAGCAAAAGGGGTATTTGTATTGGAGGTAGAAAAGGATTCTCCCGCAGAAAACCTATTGCAAGGAGGTGATATCTTATTGAAAATAGATGATGAGGATATAAAAGATGTGGACTCACTGAAAGATATTTTAGAAAGGTATGAGGTTGGACAAACTGTTAAATTAGAGGTATTAAGAAATAAAGTTTTAAAGAGAATTGAGTTAAAGCTTTCTTCTGGAACTGAAGATAATATAAGTGATTTTTTAAAGAGAATTGAGTTAGAGCTTTTTTCTGGAACTAAAAGTGATAATATAAGTGAAATAATAAAAAAACTTGAAGAAATTGAGAAGAAAGTTAGTGAGATAGAAGATAATGTAAAAAGTATAATAGAAGGTAATGTAAAAAGTATATTAGAGAAGCTGAATGATATTCAAGAGAAATTAGATAAAGGCGGGCAGTCGGCAAAGTAAGCGGCATTAATAGTTTCAGAAGCAAAACACACATCTTAAAACGGAGGCATTTACCTATTACTTTCTTTCTTTACAAAACAAAAAGTGTAAGGCGCTAATAATTTCTTAGATGCTTGACAGAAATTACCACACTTTCAAATTCCCCTTTTGTAGTTTACCTTCCATCCTTCA
>CAZWFP010000042.1:0-16032 GCA_964633175.1 uncultured Planctomycetaceae bacterium
TGTAGGGTTATCGTGGATGAGCATTTCTGGCATATTTGCATTTTTATTTGGCATTATTATGCCATGATATACAAACTAATGAATGAAACCTATCATAGTTATTTAGGGCCATGGGCAGTAATTGTAGGATTAGGTGCACTGCTTATAACTGCATCATTTTTATATCACAGACACAAAAAAATGCAGAAGAATTTACAAGTAAGTGTATAAAACATTTTCATTCATATCAATTTTCATATTCTATGCCTCATACCTACATTGCGATTTTGACATAGAAAAATGGAGATACTATAAAATTCTTAATAACATACCTAAAAGCAAGATTATAAGAATACAGATGGATAGCAACATTATAGCAAATTCAAAAACGAATTTTGAAGACATAAGAATAATATGCAAAGAAAAAAAATCCAACACCTACGAACTTCCTTATATAATACAAGCAGATGAACAGAACAGAGTTCAGCGTGAAATAAAAAATTTTCAATGTAAAGAGAATAAAAATAACAAAGAAACTATATGTAAAATATTTGAAAGTTTTGTAATAAATTTTCTTTCCATAAACACCAAAGATACAAATTTTGAAAGGAAGGTTATAGTTTTACAAGAAACAGATACAGATACAAAACCCATCGGTGAATATAAGATAAAAAGCGTAAGTTCTTCATCCGGTGAAAAATCGCTTCTATCTATAAAAATACCTCAAACGAAATCTAATGCAATAACGTTAAAAATCATTAACGAAGATTCTCCACCACTAATCATAAACGGATTTATAGTGTACGTAATAAATCACTTTCTAATAGTTAGGTCAGACAGGGACTGCTCAAATATAGAGGTATTTTATGGAAACGCAGAGGCGCAAAAACCGAAATATGATTTTGAGAAGATTTCCGCGGAATTAGACATCAACAACACCGTTTCAGTAGAATTAGGCAGTGAATTTATAAACTCAGCTTATAAAGAAAATAAAGGTCGTTTTAGCGAACGATACAAAAAATATTTTCTATTGATATTTTTATTAATTATACTAATACTGGGCTACATAATAGTAAGAA
Source organism: uncultured Planctomycetaceae bacterium (assembly GCA_964633175.1). Taxonomy (GTDB): domain Bacteria; phylum Planctomycetota; class MHYJ01; order CAZWFP01; family CAZWFP01; genus CAZWFP01. Next base: position 1,059 of record CAZWFP010000042.1, read on the forward strand.
ATTTTATCAGGATTAGCAAAAGCTAATCTTACTGCAAGAAAGTTCTTATTGTTTCTATTGATGCAGATAAGAACGTTATAACTGATTTTGGATATACTCCTACTAATACCATAAACACTATCAAGGGAATAAGTGAGACCACTTCTTTAAAATGTAAATCTGGTAATTTGGAGTACTCTTGGTTTTTCAGCTGGCCGAAGAATACTCTTTGATAGGTCCATAGCAAATATCCTGCGCCGAGTAATACTCCTAAGGTGCTGACTATTGCATAAGGTCTTAACCAGTCAACTTTGAAGGATCCCAAGAATACTAGGATTTCACTTATAAATCCTGCCAAGCCGGGCAATCCCAAAGAGGCAAAGAAAGCAACTGCTGTAAAGCCGGCATAGAGAGGTAATACCTGTCCCAGTCCTCCATAATTGTCAAGGTTTCTGTGATGAACCCTGTGATAAATTATTCCGACAATGATAAATAAAGCCCCTGTTATTATACCGTGTGTGAACATCTGCATTGTTGCGCCTGTTATGCCTTCGCTGGTAAGAGCTGCCAATCCCAGAAGGCAAAAACCCATATGACTTATAGAAGAATATGCTATGAGTTTTTTAAAATCCTTTTGAGCCATAGAACACAGTGCGCCATAGAGTATGTTTATGGTTCCAATTAAAGCCATTAAAGGTGCAAATTTTTGCGCCGCTAACGGCAAAATTGTATATGATATCCTTATAAAACCATACACACCCATCTTCAATAAAATACCTGCCAGTATTACGCTTATAGCGGTCGGCGCTTCAACGTGAGCAAGTGGCAACCACGTGTGAAATGGAAATGCAGGCACCTTTATCGCAAATGCTAAATACAAAAATATAAACATAATAAACCATATACCTTCTTTGAAAAAATGTCTATTTAAACTTAACTCCTCAAAACTAAACGTATGGGGCTCTACCCTAAAATATAAATATAGCATCGCCACCAGCATAAATATACTACCAAAAAGCGTATATAAGAAAAACTTATACGCCGCCTTTATTCTCTCAGGTCCACCCCAGATACCTATCAAAAAATACATAGGGAAAAGAGTCAACTCCCAAAAGATGTAAAATAACAAAAAATCCAAAGAAACAAATACCCCCTCCATACCACCAACTAATATCAAATATAATATATGATAACCTTTTACCCCGGTTTCTATTTCCCAAGAAACCAAAACACCTATAAAAGATATAAGCGAAGTTAAAAATACCATCAAAAGACCTATACCGTCAATCCCAACAAAATAATTAGCGTTAATAGATTTTATCCATCCTACTTTTTCTACAAATTGAAAAGTTCCACACTTCCCTCCTGACTCGTGAAGTTCCTCCATATTAACATCTCTACAAAGTTTTTCACCTCTTGTAAAATTCTTGTCAAACTTTGTAATCAATATAATACTGACCAAAAGTGGCACTGCTGTAAATAGTAATGTCAGATATCTTATCCACTTTTCCTCCCGTTTAGAAATAAACAGTAAAATTATTGCACCCGCTATAGGTGAAAACACAACTAAACTCAACATCTTTTATCTCCTAATTTTTTAATATAACCATTTTGAAATCACAATTGCAATGATAATGAGCGTTAGCGCTCCGCCTAAAACCCACGTAATATATTGTTTTATATTGCCGCTTTGGATTGCTCTTATCCTTTCTCCCGTGGTTAAAATCGTTTCACCCACAGTATCAACGGCTCCATCAATGTATTTTATGTCTGCTTTCCCAGAACTAAAAGATAGCGATTTTGCCCATTCCGCTACATTATCCACAAACTTATCAATACCTAATAAATCAAATCTTGCCAAAATTTCTTCTAACTTCAATATACCTTTAATTATTAAACCATTTACTATTTTATCATCTATATAGTATCTATTGAAAAGGAGATTATACAACCATCTGAATTTCTGTTTCCAAGCATCTGGATTAAAGATTTGCACGCTCTCCATATAGAAAAGTAACGCAAACATTATACCAACGAGCGCAAAGGCAAAAGAACCAATTATTGCAGCAATATGAGCCTCACTGCTAAAGTGCTGTGAAAAAGTTTCAAATTTTAGATGTGGAACGAACTTTTTCGGTATTGCCCCCCAACCGCTTACAATGGACAATACAGCCAGAACCATAAGAGGTATAATCATTGATTTAGGTGATTCATGGGGAATATGATGTGTATCACCTTTATAGCCACCAAAAAACACAACTACTATAAGCCGTGTCATATAAAATGCCGTAAGAAATACGCTCAAAAAAGTAAAAATCCCCAATAGCCAGTGATGTCTATTCGTATAAAAAAAATCCAGAACCCCTGCTACAATTTCATCCTTACTAAAAAATCCAGATACTAAATACGGTGGAATACCCATAATTGCAAAAGTGGCTATCAACATTGTAATAAAAGTAACAGGCATATACTTTTTCAATCCACCCATTTCAAAGATGTTGCCTGTATGAACGGCATGAATAACGGAACCTGCACATAAAAATAACAATGCTTTAAAATAAGCATGTGTCCACAGATGGAAAAATCCCCCCTGTAATGCTCCCACACCTAAACCGAGCATCATAAAACCGAGTTGACTAACCGTTGAATAAGCAAGCACTCTTTTGAAATCATTTGCAACCAGTCCCATCGTGCTTGCAAAGCAGGTTGTAAAACCGCCTATATAAGCAACAAACAATAACGAGTCAGGTGTGAACATATAAAACAATCTACAAACCATAAATACACCGGCTGCAACCATCGTAGCGGCATGTATCAATGCACTAACCGGTGTCGGACCTTCCATTGCATCCGGAAGCCATATATGGAAGGGGAATTGCGCTGACTTCCCCATTGCACCTAAAAACAATAGTATAGTTCCAACCGTTAGAACATTAACCTCTCCCAAGATTGGCACTGATACATTTGCCGTAATCGCATTCCTTAAGCTTTTCTCTAATAGGTCGTTATATAAGAAACTGCCACCATATACGAATAAAAGTAATATACCCATTAAAAATCCCAAGTCGGCTAATTTAGTAGTTAAAAACGCTTTCTTACAGGCATTCGCAGCAGATTCCTTCTCAAACCAAAAACCGATTAATAGATATGATGAAACTCCTACCAACTCCCAGAAAATAAATAGAAATATTAAATTATTTGATACGACAAGACCTAACATTGAAAAGGTAAATAAAGAAAGATAGGCAAAGAACCTGCTGTATTTTTTGTCATCGTGCATATAACCTATAGAGTAAATATGGACTAGGAAACTTACAGTGCTAACCACTACAAGCATCAAAATAGTCAGATTATCAACATACAAGCCGAATGGGAAAAGTGTATTCCCAATCCTCAACCATTCAATATTAAAACTGTCATACACAAAATGAATGTCTCTTTTAGTTAACATCGCTACTAATAATACTAAAGATATTGTAAAAGAAATTCCACAGGCAACTATACTAACAAAGTCGCCTTTTCGCGGGAGTTTTCTACCAATAAAAATCTGTATAGCAAATGCTACTAATGGTGAGAATAACATAATAAGGTATAGATTACTTTGAGATAATATGTTTGCCATATTAATTTTTTAAAGTATCAATCCTGTCTACATCGACTGTTTTAAAGTTTTTGTATATTGCCAAGACGATAGCGAGGGCGACAACGACTTCACAAGCAGCAAGGAGGATATTTATCAAAACGGCGACCACTGCATTGATATCCAGAAAACCGTATTTGTAAAACGCAGCAAAATTCAAGTTTGCGGAATTAAGTATCAATTCTATACCCATAAGAATACTAACAGCATTTTTTCTTGAGAGAACGGTGAAAAATCCCAATACAAAAAGTGTGTTTGAGATAAGAAGGAATAACGAAATAGGCATATTAATCCTTCTCCTCTATTTTTTTTGCCCTGCCTATGTAAAGGGCTGCAATGAGGGCAACTAAAAGAACGAATGAAGATACCTCAAACAAAAATAAATTGCGTGTTAGAAAGTTCTCCCCAATATCTTTCAATAGAGGTTTACTTTCTTTTAAAGCTATTGCTTTCTGAAACGTTTTATTAGTAATAACGAATATATTTAATAAGATATAGATAATGCCGGAGATTATCAAAGCAGCGGGCTTAGGCACTAATTCATTGGATACCCACACATCAGTTATTTTATGTGTCAGCATCACAGCGAAAACAAGCAGAACTGCAATACCGCCTGTATATACAACAAGTTGTGAAACGGCTAAGAAATCAAGACCCAAAAAAGCAAATAAGCCAGCCACACCGGCAAATACAAAAAGTAACGCAAAGGCACTACGAACTATATGACGGGAAAACGCTACAACTACCGCCCCCCATATCGTCAATAAAACTAACGCTATAAAAACCATCCACGCCACTACACTCATAGTCCTATTACCTTTAAAAATGATACACAGAAAAGAAGCAATAATCCCATAGGCAGTAAAACCTTCCATGCCAATCCCATTAACTGGTCTACTCTATATCTTGGTAATGTCCATCTAAGCCACATCATTACCAAAACAAGAAAATATGATTTTGATAAAAACCAAAACAATGATTCAAAATATTGTAGAAAACTTCCTAACTTCGTTCCTTTCATCACCCAATATCCAAAAATAGTATGTCCCAGAGGACTTGTCCAGCCACCCAAAAATAATGTAACAGCAATGGCGCTTGTCGCTAACATATTTGAATACTCTGCTAAAAAAAACATTGACCAACGCATGCCTGAATATTCGGTATGAAAACCAGCGATAAGTTCCGATTCCGCCTCTGGAATGTCAAAAGGCGTCCTGTTCGTTTCTGCAAGAGCAGTAATATAATATATTAAAAACAAAAAAGGCGTAAATGGAATATATCTGAATATCAACCATTTGTGCATACCACCTGATTGTATCTCTACTATCTGGTCAAGTTGCATCGTTCCCGCTATCAAAATCATAGATAAAAATACCACACCTTCAGGAATCTCATAACTTATCATTTGAGCCACTGCTCTCATAGCACCGAAAAGAGACCATTTATTACCAGATGCCCAACCACCCATTAGAATCCCCAAAATCCCAAAACTAGCAACACCTAATATGTATAAAAGTCCAACATTTATACTCGTCATATTTAGGGCATATCCTATTGGAATTACAGCATACATACATATTGAACCAATTACAACAATATACGGTGCAAGGCGAAACAATAAAACATCCCCATACTTGGGAAGTATGTCTTCTTTGGCAAGTAGCTTTATTCCGTCTGCTACAAATTGCAATAAGCCATAAGGTCCAACCCTGTTGGGTCCTATCCTGTTCTGAATATAAGCAGATACCTTTCTTTCTATATAAGTTGACAAGCCGAAAATAAATGCTACCGCAAGTAATATTATCGCGCAACTTATAAAAACCGACAATATCTTAATTGCCAGGGTAACCGATTGCCCACCAATGATATACGCTATTAAATCAGCCATTGTTAGTCAAAAAGAATAATGCAAAACCCACGGAAAATAATTAAAAGATATTAGTTTCCAGTTTAGAATTATGACTTTTATCATGTTAATAGGATATCTCTATATGATTTTGGGAAAGTGTAATCCTTACGCAAAGGATGCCCTTCCCAGTCCTCAGGTAATAAAATCCTTTTTAAGAATGGATGCCCCATAAATTCTATACCCATTAGGTCATATGTTTCTCTTTCATGCCAATTAGCAGCAGCCCAAACACCACACAACGATAATGTTTTGGGATTATCCCTCGAAATCCTTACTTTAAAAGAAATTCTGTGTAAATATTTACTGCTGAACACCTCATTAACTACTTCTAATATATTCTCCTTAATGTAGTCAACAGCGGCATTATACAGATACATATCAAATAATAAATTTTCATCTGTTTTTATAAACTTCGCAAATTCAACAATTTGTTCTGCTTTAACTATAATAGACGGTTGCGGCTTTAGTTCTTGAAATTCAACCTGAAATTCAGGTTTTTTAGTCTTTATATAATCAAATATTTCTTTGGTATTCATTATAATGTTATATGGCAAAAGTGCATGTATAATGTTAAATGTTTTTCTTTTTTAATTTCATCACTGCTGAAGCTATCATATTTGAAATTTCACTTAATTCTTTTAACAAATTACTTATAACATCACCATCACTAATAAGATTGGCATCTCTCAAAAGTTCTAACCAATACTTTGGTCTCATTTGCACTTTTCAAAGCTATTTCAAAAAATCTTTTAAATTCTATCCTTGAACTTGATGCTTTTGCCTCAACCAAATTCGCTCCTATAGACGTAGCAGAACGAATTAATTGTCCCATAATAATCTTAGAACTAGTTTTTTCTAATGAGGTATCTGCTAAACTTATAATCTGCAAACTAAAAGCATAACTTCTCCCCCTAACATCATGCTCAAAGTTTTTATTATTATTCATTTTGCATCAACCTTTAACATAGAACTACCACACTTCTAAATTCCACCTTTATTAAGTATTTAACATTTTATTATTTTATTCCTAATAGCGCATTAAAGTAGCACAGGCATTCTTACCTGTGGAAGACAAAGATACACAGACAGGAATGTCTGTGCTACCTTAAATTTTTCAACCTTGAACTTTTGACCTTTGAGTTTTGACATTTGACTCTTTAAGGTATTTCCTCTTTGTGGTAATTTCTGTTTTACATATATTTTTGACATTTGAATTTTGACATATAACATTTTAATATATATCATCTGAATGTTGCTTTAAATGCGTTTTCCAAATCACCTATTAAATCCTCCACATTTTCAATACCTACTGACAGACGCACAAGATTTCCATACAATCCCATCTCTTTTTGTCTTTCTCGTGAAAGGTAGGCATGCGTCATTGATACCACATGGTCTATAAGCGATTCTACACCACCTAAACTTTCCGCTAATGCAAAAACTCTTGTTTTGGAACAGAACATTTTAGTAGTTTCTTCATCAGCATCCAATTCAAACGACACCATTCCGCCCGGAAGACGCATTTGTTTTTTCATAATTGCAACCTGTTGTCTTGAACTCAAAGTCGGATAGTAAACTTTTTTCACATATTTATTTTCAGAGAGAAACTCTGCTATCTTGATGGCATTCTCGGAATGAATTTTCATTCTTATGGCAAGAGTTTTCAGGGAACGTTGAATTAACCAACATTCAAATGGGCTTGGAATAGCACCGACAGCATTTTGTATAAATTTTATCTTTTCTGCTATTTTTTCATCATTGGTTATCACGACACCTCCTATCAAATCAGAATGTCCACCCAAATATTTAGTAGAACTGTGAATAACAATATCTATCCCAAATTGCAATGGATTCTGCACATAGGGTGAGGCAAAAGTATTATCAACCACACTTATAAGTCCATTCTTCTTTGCAATTTTGCTAACTTCTTCTATATCTGTTAATTTGAGTAATGGGTTGGAAGGTGTTTCTATCCAAATCATTTTAGTATTTTTAGTTATCGCCTTTTCTATATTGGAAATGTCTGTGGTATCAGTATAGGTTACGTTAATACCGTAGGGCTTAAATATTGCTTCAAATAACCTATACGTTCCCCCATATAAATCATTAGATGCAACAATGTGAGCAGGGGGGGTAATGGCAGTTAAAATAGAATGCATTGCAGCACAACCACTGGAAAAAGCGTAGGCAAATTGCCCACCTTCTAAACACGCTAAACTTCTTTCTAAACCATCTCTGGTAGGATTTTTCGTTCTTGAATATTCATACCCTTTATGCTCACCCGGATACTTTTGAGCATAAGTAGAAACAAGATATACCGGTGGGATAACAGCACCTGTAAGAGGGTCTGGTTCCTGCCCTATATGTATTGCCCTTGTCTCAAACCGATAATTACCGTCTCTTGAGTTTCCAGTTTTTTTGACTTTTGAGTTCTTATCAGACATAAACAAAATGGCATTATTATAATTTTATGTTTTATTATTTTATTTCTGGGTTAACCGGTTTTGCGAGTTAGTAGAAACCAACAACTCACAGATATTAGAACGATGCTTATATACTGTGAAATACTAAAATAATGTGGTAATTTCTGTTTAACTTTTAAACTTTTGAACTTCATCATTCCATTCTTGACAATTCTGACCTGCGTTTTTGAGTTCTTTTTTTATCTTTGGTAACTAATTAATAGGTTATATCTTCTCTTTTTGCTACGTTTAAAACTTCAGGGATGGAAGTTAGTCCATCGAGGATTTTTCTCACACCGTCTTCGAGCAAGGTGAACATCCCTTTACTTTTAGCGGTTTCTCTCAATTCCTGAGTGGTTGCTCTCCTAAATGCTAGTTCCCTTAACTGTTCATCCATAACCAAAAGTTCATAAATACCTTTCCTGCCTCTGTATCCTGTTCCTTTACAAACGGAACAACCGACGGCTTTATATATTGTTTTGCCTTCTATATCTTCAGGCTTTACACCTATCATTTTTAGTTCAAACGGCTCAGGTGTGTAAGGTTGCTTACAATTCTGGCATAAGATTCTTACAAGTCGTTGCGCTAAGATTCCCATTATAGAAGATGCAACGAGGAATGGTTTTATTCCCATATCTATAAGTCGCGTTAGGGCGCTTGGAGCATCATTAGTGTGGATGGTTGATAATACGAGGTGTCCTGTGAGAGATGCCTGGATGGCTGTTTCTGCGGTTTCCGTGTCACGAATTTCTCCGACCAGTATAACGTTAGGTGCCTGTCTTAACATTGCTCTGATTATCCTTGCAAAGGTTAACCCAATTTTGGGTTCAACCTGTGATTGATTTATTCCGTCTATAACGTATTCAATGGGGTTCTCAGCAGTAATGATTTTTACGGTAGGTTTGTTCATTTCCTTCAAAGCGGCATAGAGTGTTGTGGTTTTCCCTGACCCCGTTGGACCTGAAACTAATATGATACCGTTAGGTCTTTTTAATAACTGTTTTAATTTTTGGTATTCTGAATAATAAAATCCTAAATCCTCCAAACTAACAAGACCTTTTTCTTTGTCAAGTATTCTAAGCACGATACTTTCACCATTATTAGTTGGCAAGGAAGCGACTCGCAGGTCAAGTGCCCTATTATCAACAGCATATTCTATCTTCCCATCCTGAGGCCTTCTCTTTTCGGCAATGTCCATCTTTGCCATCAGTTTAATTCTGGAAAGCAATGCATTTTGAAGTCGTCTGGGAGGACTTTCCGTTTCTATACATACCCCATCAATTCTATATCTTATTCTTACACGGTCCTTCATTGGGTCTATGTGTATGTCGCTCGCATTGGCTCTTGCCGCTTCTGTTATAATTAAGTTGACCAATCTTATGACAGGAGCATCTTCTCCTTCCTCCTCTACTTCTGCAACTGCCTCTTGGAGTTCTTCCTCTAATTGTTGGGACACATCTTCCGTTTTGTAAAAAGTATCTATTGCTTTTTCAATGTCTGATTGCAAAGCAAGAACAGGTTCAACATCTTTATTTACCATAAACCTGATATTGTCGAGGGAATAGACATCTAAAGGGTCGCTTATTGCTATTTTCACAGACATTTCATTTGCTTCTAACGGCATTATTTTGTATTCCAGGCATACGGACTGTCCTAAAAGTTGCATTGCCTCTTTGGTGGGATGCATCTGGTCAAAAGATATAAGAGGTAAATCAAACTGTTTTGCCAGAGCAGTGAGAAAATCTTCCTTGCTAACATAACCCTTTGCAATTAGAATTTCGCCCAACTTCTTACCCTTGCCTTCGGTTCTTTGGTATTTTAAAGCATCTTTCAACTGCTCTTTATTGATAAGCCCCATCTCAATAAGGATTTCGCCAATAGGTTTTTGAAGTGCCATTTCCTTAGTAATTAGTTATTAACCCATTCATTTATCATATTGTGGTTGCAAAACCAGATAAAGTGTCTTGATTTCTTGTTTTCTTAGAATTTTTATTTCTACAACATCCTTATAATCGTGAAGTTCTAATGCTTTGTTAAGCGCTTCAATGTTTTTCGGTTTGAACAGGTCAAATTCAACAATATAATCATTGACGTTTAATCCTGCCTCAGCGGCCGGGCTTCCTTTTTCTATCTCAGTTATTTTTATAAACGTTTTATCCGTATTTTCCAACTGGGCAATCTGGAGTTTCCATCCAATATTGAATTTATTTTTTTCATCCGTATTGGGTATGCCAAACAATTCTTTTGCAAAGGTTGTCCTAATAAATTTTTTTAATCTGTTTATAGGTAGCGCAACACCTAAATACCTTTCCTTTGCATAACCTAAACTTATAATTCCTATAACCTTATTATTTAATCCGACAAGTGGTCCGCCATCTGAACCGGGATTAACCGCAGCCGTGATCTCAAATACAGGTCCTTCATATTTCGAATTATATCCAGGCACTTGTATGGGTTCAACTGTATAAACCCCACTCACAGTTCCCACACTCATACTCACCTGGTAGTGTTCTATAATGCTATTAAAATCATTTGTAAATGTCAAACACTTCTGTCCTATCTTTACTTTGTTCGAATCGTCAAAAATTAAACTTTTCCAGCGCTTTTGTGGAAATGTTTTATTAGGTTTTAACTTAATTATGGATACCTCTAAAAATTCATCAGTAGCAATCCATTCCGCATTGTATATTTTTAATTCAATTGTAAAAACCTTGATAATCTCAGGTTTTTCTGGAACAGTCGTGCTTGTAGTTAATATGTATCCAGCAGGATTTATGAAAAATCCCGTGCCGTAATATTCTATCGCTCCTTTTTTTGCATATATCCCAACAACCGCCTTTTTGGTTTTTTTATATATACCGCTATAATCCTCTTGAGTAAATAAACCGGCGCAAAGTATACATACCAAAACTGTTACAGTTAAAACTTTTAATTTTAACCTTAAAACTTTGAATCCTTCCATCTATCTTCTATTTATATTATATAAAATTTATTTAATATATACTTAAAAAACTTAAATGTCAAATCTCAAAACTCAAAACTGCAACTTGAATGTCAAATATAATTTGAAAGATAGAGCTTGCAATCTTTTTATATCAACTATAAAATTTTGCGAGTATCCTTACGATGAAAAACAAAAAAGTTTTGAATTTTGGAATGGAGATTTAACATTTGATCTTTGAGATTTAAGTTTTATAGATATGGATTTAAGAACTTCATACATAAAAAAGGACTTAAACTGGAAAATTGATTTTGCTAAAAAAGTTGTTAAGAAGGCGTTAGCAAAAAACAGAAAATATTTTATTGCATTTACAGGTGGGAAGGATTCGACCGTTCTACTCCATCTTGTAAAAACCGTAATAGGTATAGAAACGCCATTAAAAGCGCTATTTATTGATAATAACCACGAGTTTGAACAGATATATAATTTTATAAATAAGAGCGTTATCTTATACAATCTGGAACTTTACAGGCAGGGTAACAACATAAACGTTCCAAAAGTTGGATTTTTTCAGAGATTGTTTAAAAATCCTTTTACAGGTCTTGACTGCTGTGGGGAATCAAAGGTTAATGCTTTAAAGGAGGCGATTAAGAAGTTTAATATTGAACTTTTATTCGTTGGTCTTCGCTGGGATGAGCAGCCAGCGCGTTACGGTGAACATATATTTGCTCAGAAAGAAAATCATATAAGAGTTCATCCGATTGCGCCCTTCACTGAAAAAGATATATGGGATTACATAGGGTTGTTTAATCTTCCTTACTGTTGTTTATATGATGAGGGATACAGGAGCGTTGGTTGTAAACTTTGCACTAAAAAAGATAGGCGGTATGAGCGCGCAGGCAGGGATAAGGTAAAGGAGGACCTTATGGAAAATCTCAGAAAAATAGGATACTTTTAATAAAAAGCCACAACCTCCAATGAAGGACTGGACTGCGTCAGTGCCCAGTGAATAGCCAAAAGTCAAAGTTCAAAAGCGCACGGTTTAATGAGAAATCCAATTCGCTAAACTCGAATAAATATCAATGATGAAGGAGCGCTTTTGGCTAATTGACTAATGGCTAATAATTATTTAAAATGGAACGAGAAGTTTTAGAATGTGATATTTTAGTAGTAGGCGCAGGTCCAGCAGGTCTTTCTTTCTGCTATCAATTGTCTAAATTGCTAAAAAAGGAAAATATGTTTGATAAAGTGTCTATAGTCGTTTTAGAAAAGGCAGAAACATTAGGAACACATATACTCTCAGGGGCAATTATTGACCCGATTGGTTTGAAAGAGTTAGAACCCGACTTTCTCAAGAAAGGATTTCCCTATCTATCAGAGGTTAAAGAAGACATGTTTTATTTTTTAACTAAAACAAAAAAAATCAAACTGCCATATATACCATCCTATCTAAAAAATAATGGATATTATGTTTGTAGTTTAAGTGAAGTTGTGAAATGGTTAGGTAAATTAGTTGAGAGTGAAGGAATAAATATTTTTTATGGTTTTGCCGGTTTTAAACCTTTGTTTGAAAATGGAAACCTTGTTGGAATTCAGACGCAGGATAAGGGAGTAGATAAATCCTGGCGACCAAAAACGAATTTCACTGCCGGCATAATAATAAAGCCAAAACTTACTGTATTGGCAGAGGGTGTTCGCGGTTCTCTTACAAAAGAACTTACAGAATATTATAAACTTTCCCATAATAAAAATCCCCAGATTTATGCGATAGGCGTTAAAGAGGTTTGGAAATCAAAAAATGATGTCCCAAGAGGCCTTGTCATTGATACTATGGGCTTCCCTCTTGATTTTAAAACTTTCGGTGGAGGATTTTTATATACAGGCAAAGATAATATTGTGCAGATGGGATTAGTAATAGGCCTCGATTATGAAAATCCTTATCTTGACCCACATTACAAGTTCCAGCAGTGGAAAACACATCCTTTTATAAGAAGTTTCATCGATGGTGGACAATTGATAAGTTACGGAGCGAAAGCAATTCCAGAAGGAGGATTACTTTCTATAATAAAAAATTATGGTAATAACTTTTTGATAATAGGCGATTCAGCCGGATTTTTAAATAATAAAAGATTAAAAGGCGTTCACCTTGCTATAAAAACTGGTATTATAGCGGCAAATGTCGCCTTAGATGCCATAAAACACAATGATTTTAGCGAAAATACTTTGTCAAAATTTTGGAGTATTTTTGAAAATAGTTGGGCTCACGAAGAATTAAAATTGGCAAGAAATTTCAGACAGGCATTTGATAAAGGAATACTCCTGGGATTGGCAAGAACATTATTTCAGGATATTTTTAAAGGAACTGATTTATGTGCCTATAATTTAACCTCAGAAGATGGTTATAAAAAAATGAAATATATAGATAAGGTTGAAAAAATAGACATGAGTATGCCTTTTGATGGGCAGTTAACTTTTAATAAACTTTCCGATGTCTATTATGCTAAGACGATTCATCCTGAGGACCAGCCATCACATTTAGTGATTTTGAATCCCAGTATATGCGCTGATAGATGCACGAAAGAATATGGTAATCCCTGTCAGTATTTTTGTCCTGCCTCCGTTTATGAAATTGTAGATGCGTATGTCTCCCCACGCGCCTCGGAAATTTCCACCCCTCCAAAAGAAAATCAAAAAAAACTACATATTAACTTCTCAAACTGCGTTCACTGTAAAACATGCGATATAATGGACCCCTATCAGATAATAAAATGGATCCCTCCTCCCCAAGGCGGACCTAATTATTATTTGACCTGACTCTGCAAAACCCACCAGAAAAATTTCCACATCGTAAATTCCAAAATATTAAATGAATTATAACTGAAAGAAAAAGTCAAAAGTTAACGAGATTTGTTATTTTCAATATTCATTTTATAGAGGGATTTTATAAGTTCAATCTGCGGCTGGGTTAATTCTTCGGACTCAAAGACACCTAAAACCTCTTTTAACTGCTCTAAACTACTAACACAAAATATCGTTGCTGTGATATTCGGATTCTGCAAAACAAAATTCAACGCTCCCTGTATAAAACTCCTACTCTTTTTAAATGGTTTGGTCGTTTCTTTCTTTATTTCTAAAAAGGAAAGTTCGCTTAAGTAATTTCCATACACTTTTAACTTTTCTTTCGTGTATATGAGGGTCCGGGGGTCATTATCTTTAAAAAATTCGCTCTCCGTATATTTTTTACTCAACAACCCATTAGCAAAAGGAGCACAAGTTATAATAGGTATAATTTTTGATATTTTTGATAACTTCTCTTCGAATCCTTGATTTAAAATGTTATAAGTAAGTTGGCAGAAATCGCAAGTTTTGACCACAAAAAGAAGTTCATCAGAACCCGTTAGCGAAAGATAAATGCCGCTAAACCTGATGTATCCGCGGCTTTTCATAGTAACAAAGGCGTCAAAGACATCACTTATATATTCTTTATTGTTCTCTAAACCACAAACGGTAACTATATCTATATAGTCGGTCCTGAACGTTTTCACTAATTTTTCAACGTCTTCCAATAGGTACTCCCTTCTCAGAAACGTTTTGACTTGTTTTCTTTCTTTTATAAATTCCCCATCCCTATCAATTCTATAGCCAACCCTACAATTTAGCATCAACGATTTTCTTATATCATATACCCAAGCAGATAAATTATTAAGGGTTATTTGTGAATAAAAAGAAGCGGATTCTATAAGATTTATACCTGAATCTACCGCATATGTTATAATATCTTTAGGATTATCAATGACAGGATGTTTATATATCCTACCATCAACTTTTATTTTATCTGTGAATACCTTAGTTCCTAATCCAAGTTTGGATATTTGGATGATGCCATTTTTTGGTAAGAAAGCATATTTCATAGTTAGGAGTAGTTAGATTATTGTTGTTTCACTATCTCAAGTTATATTTTATTATTATTTTTAATTTATTTATTATGAGTTTAGCGCAGAAATTACCACAAAGAGGGAATACCTTAAAAAGTCAAAGGTCAA
>CAZWFP010000043.1:0-15360 GCA_964633175.1 uncultured Planctomycetaceae bacterium
GTTTAGTATAGAAATTTTCCCGAATAGAAAATTATGAATGAAATAAGAACTCAAAAGTTTCGAAAAAATCCAACTCGCTAAGTTGGAACACAATAAGAGAAGGAAGGATAAATATTAAATTACAAAAGGGGAATTCGGGAGTGGGCGGTTTCTGTATGTTTCTTGTACTTGCATTCTTTTGCATTCATAATTATTCTCGTCTGTCAAAATTGAGCGAACAAATTCCTGAATGGGTTTGACGGTGATTTTTGACTTTTTTATTGCTTCTATGCCTGATATGGCTGCGTAAGCCGCTTCTATCGTAGTGGCAACTGGTATTTTGTATGCAAATGCCACCTGTCTTATTTTCGCCTCATCCGTTTTTGGACCCTTACCCTGAGGAGTATTTAATATTAAATCAATTTTTCTATTTAATATATAATCCAAGCTGTTAGGTCGCCCCTCCACTATTTTATACACTAATTCCGATTCGATAGAATTTTTCAATAGTATCTCTCTTGTGCCTTTTGTAGATAGAATCTTGAATCCTAAGTTTTGTAATCTTCTACCTAATTCTACGGCGTGAAGTTTATCTTTGTCTCTTACCGTTAAGAATACATTTCCACTGGTAGGTAATTTAAAGCCACTTCCATACATTGCCTTATAGAATGCAAGTCCAAACGTTTTGTCAATACCCATTGCCTCTCCTGTTGATTTCATCTCTGGTCCTAATACAATATCAGAGCCGGGTAATTTATCAAATGGGAATACCGATGTCTTAACGGCATAATATTTTAAATTTCTGTAATGGGGCAATTTAAATTCGTTTAATTTTTTACCCATTATCACATAAGTTGCCAGTTCCGCCAATGATACGCCTAACGCCTTGGATATAAAAGGCACTGTCCTTGATGCGCGGGGATTAATTTCTAAAACATAAACTTTATTATCCTTAATGGCAATCTGCACATTAAACAGTCCTACTATGCCGAATATCCAGCCTAACTTCTGGACAATCTTTTCAATATCCGTAATGATTTTTTCACTTAGGTCTATAGGTGGAAACACCATATGTGCATCACCTGAATGGACACCGGCATATTCTATATGTTGCAGGACACCACCTATCCATATAGATTCGCCATCTGAAACTGCATCCACATCACATTCTATGGCGTCTTCTAAAAACTTGTCGATAAGAACTTTCTGCTGAGGCCAGATATTAAGCGCTTCTGTTATATACTCGGCAAGTTCCGCGCTGTCATAGCAAATTTTCATAGCCCTGCCACCTAAAACAAATGATGGTCTTACAATTACGGGATAGCCAATATTTTTAGCAAAGGAAATACCTTCTTCTACATTTTTCGCAAAACAAAAATTCGGCACCAGTATGCCATACTTCTCTAAAATCCTGCTACATAATTCCCTATCTTCAGCAAGTTCAATTGACTGCCAATCGGTTCCTAATATTTTTATGTTATAACTCTGTAAATGTTTTGCAATGTTAAGAGGGGTCTGTCCTCCAAATTGACTGATAACACCTATTGGCTTAACTTTATTGCAAATTTCAACGATGTGTTCTAGATGTATGGGTTCAAAAAATAATATGTCTGAGGTATCATAATCAGTGCTTACCGTTTCAGGATTGGAGTTAATCATTATGGCAGTATAACCCATTTTTTTTAAAGCAAAAATACCGTGAACACTGCAATAATCAAATTCTATTCCCTGTCCAATTCTGTTTGGTCCTGCGCCTAATATAATAACTGGCTTTTTGATGTTGGCAGGCAAATCATTATTTTTAGAAAATGTCAAATAGTAGTAAGGTGTAACCGCTTCAAATTCCCCTGCGCAGGTATCTACAGCATTGAAATTTGCCGATAATTCTATTTTACGTTTAAAATCCTCAACCTCTGCCTTTGAACAATTCAAACCGTTTGCAATCTGAGCGTCTGAAAATCCGCACCTTTTGACCTCTGTAAAAAACCTTTTTGTCCATTTGTTTAGTTTTCCTTGTGTCTTTATCTTTTCTTTCATTTCAACTATTTCACTAATCTGTCCAATGAACCATTTATCAATTTTTGTCACCTCACTTATTTGTTCTATTGAGAATCCTCTCTTTATGGCTAAAGGTATATAAAAATACCTGTGGGGATGCGGAATGTTTAACTTTGCCATTAATTGTTCGTTAGTGATATTATCAAATCCCAGATTCTTATCTTTATTATGTAACACAATGCCTTCGTAATTTTTTTCCAAGGCTCTAATCGCTTTTTGAAATGCTTCTTTAAAATTCCTTCCAATAGTCATAACCTCTCCAATTGATTTCATCTGGGTAGTAAGTGTATGGTCTACCTCAGGGAATTTTTCTACAGCCCAATTTGGAATTTTTACGACACAATAATCTACCACAGGCTCAAAAGAGGAAGGTGTTTTTTTTGTGATATCGTTTGGTATTTCATCTAAAGTATATCCTATAGCAAGTTTTGCCGCTATTTTTGCTATGGGAAAGCCCGTTGCTTTTGATGCAAGCGCTGAGCTTCTTGACACCCTTGGATTTATTTCAATTACATAGATATTGCCATTTTTAGGATTCAATGCAAACTGGATATTTGAACCCCCTGTTTCTACGCCTATAACCCTTATCACTTTTATCGCCATTTCTCTCATTTTTTGATATTCTTTATCGGTTAATGTCTGTATCGGCGCAATGGTTATACTATCACCTGTATGAACTCCCATAGGGTCAAAATTTTCAATGGAACAGATTATTATACAGTTATCATTTTTATCTCTCATAACTTCAAGTTCAAATTCTTTCCAGCCATATAAAGATTCTTCAATCAGGACCTTCCCTACTAAACTTACAGCAATGCCTTTTTTTACGATTTCTTTAAACTCTTCGGTATTATAAGCGATACCGCCACCTGTTCCACCAAGAGTATAGGAAGGTCGTATTACACATGGCAAGCCGATACTTTGCAGGCATTCAAGTGCTTCTTCCAAGCTGCCGACATAGGCGCTTTTAGGAACGGGCAGGTCATTTTCTTGCATTATCTTTTTAAATTCCAATCTATCTTCGGCTCTTTTTATTGCTTCATAATTTGCGCCTATAAGTCGAACACCAAATTTTTGTAAAATGCCTTTTTCATATAATTTTGTAGATAGATTCAAGGCAGTTTGCCCTCCAAGTGTTGGCAAAATACAATCAGGTCGTTCCTTCTCAATTATCTTCTCCAAAATATCTTCCGACAACGGCTCTATATAAGTTGCATCCGCAAAAGCAGGGTCTGTCATTATCGTAGCAGGATTGCTATTGGCTAATACTACACTAATGCCTTCTTCTTTTAATGCCTTTGCTCCTTGCGTGCCGGAATAATCAAATTCACATGCCTGCCCAATTGTAATGGGACCAGAACCAATAATCAAAACTTTCTTTATGGACTTATCTGCAGGCAAAATGCCCAGATTATAAAACCAATTTTTTCAAAACTCTTGCCTTAAAAAGGTGTACGGGTTTGGCAAGTTGGGTTTTTTCTTAGACCTTAAATTTTTGAACATTCACTTTTGCCTTTTGGCTCTTGTGTGGTCAGTTCTTACTGCCCACCTCTTTTTGCCAGAGAGTGGTAATGTAAGAAATCAGGGATTCTTCCTGTTGAGGTGTAAGAGAAATTTTTTTTGCAAGTTTGTGTTCCTCAATCTGGTCTAAAATGGTATTGAGTGAATAATATTTAGGTAATGGGAGGATGTGGCAACTTGAACATTTCGCTCTAAAATATTTTTCTCCCTGTGTCATTGTTGAATGAAAGTTATTGTCATTTTGGCAGCTGCAAAGGAATAAGAGGAGAAGGGAACTGTAAATTAGTCCTCTCCTTGGCAAAATCGGCATATGTTATAACGAGAGGTGAAAAAACACAAGTTTTAAAATTCTAAACCTAATAGGGTTCTGAATTCTACATCGTTTGTTCTGTTATTGAGACCAAATCTGACACCAGTCGCAAACCACCATGATGACTTTCCATAATGTATGGTAGGGCCTATAAAGTATCTCGGTGATTTACCCGGATCAGTGTGTAAGAATAGGGTTTCAAACTCAATACCTGTAGAGAAGCCTGGAGAAAATTCATATCTTCCTGCAAGTTGAAGTTTATATTCGTTTACAGTCTTTTTTGGACCTTTTTCATGCTCCCATTCGTGTATGAGGTTAGATGAAATAGAGAATTTACCAAATGGTTTTGTTAGGATAATCTTTGTTTCAAGTTTTTGTTCATCCAGCGATGAACCGCGAAGTTGTGGTTCTATATAAAAGACCAGATCAAGAAATTTTTCACCTGGTAACCAAGGTCTAAATCTTACACGGGTTTTGAAGCCATCGTATTTGAATGAACTGTCCGTTTTCTGTTTGAATGTCTGATACATTGCTACGTCCAGGTAGTGAGATATGCCATATTCCAGTTCTATCCACTCTTCGAAGATATTTGGGTCAAGAGGTTTTGAGGGGACTTTATAAGTGAAGTAATTTTCAAGTTCAAGTTGTCCCTTTGGTTGTAGGGTTGCTTCGTAAGTCCATACATATTTTCTATTGTCTGCAAAGATAAAAGAGACGACCATTAATACTGCTACGACAAGAAACTTTTTCATTTTATCCTTCCTATATTTTATAGTTAGTTTACCACCTAATTAACTAACGAGAATCAAGCAAATAATCATTTCATCACCTCCTTTTTATAAAAAATATTTAGCATTGAGGGGATGGCTGTACTGTAAATTGTATCTGCAAATCATTATCAAATAGATTATAATATGATTTTTATATCTGTCAAGAGTTATATTAGTAATTTTGACCTAAATTTGATAATATTTGATGATTTTTCATAAAGATTATAAGAAAATTGTATAAATTGCATTAATACCTTATTACTCGATTTAATAATCTTATTGCAAATGAATTGCAATAAGATTAGTCGCACACTTCCTTATATCGTTTATAGTTTCAGAAACTTGAAAATTCCTAAATAGCACAATTATTTTCTGATACTATTGACTTTTAACCTTAATTATATATATTCTATTGCTTTGTATACCCTGTTTGATATTTTATTTAATACTCCATTTATTAAGATATTTTCCAATATAAGTATAGTAACCCATAATGTTTTTTCATTATAGAATAGACCTATTTTTAACATTAGGACCGCATTGAACGTTATGTAAAATATTCCGAACATTATGTATATAACTCCTCCGGGCCCTGAGAATACTATCACAGGATTATCAGACCTTTTATTATGAAACAATACTCCTAACTTTAACGCCATATTTGAAATAGTATAGGAAAATATAATACAATGAAACAAAGCGTAGCCAAGCTCAGCGATAGATACCTTCAATACTATTGACGATGCTGTCACTACCGATGTACATATTAGTATTATGAATATTCCTATAGTATTAAGTTTATAATGTATAATTTCCTTTAAACTATATCCACTAAACTGATTTATCCAGAGCTTGGCATATTCTATTGAGAATTGCGGGAATAGAGCTCTGCCCGCCAATGCTGAACTCATAAATGCACAAGCAATAATATTAAGATTTAGTATAAGTTCATTCCATTTTATCCTTTCCCCCCATACCCATCTTGACCCTTCTTTTAAATCACTTTCAGATAGATTCATAAAGTATAATGCAAATATACCTATAAAAAGCAACAATTGTCCCCAGAATCTACCATCTCTTAAGAAAATTGCAATGTCTTTTAAAGACAAAAACTGTTTTTTCCAGGCAAAAATCCCGGTAAACTTTCTAAATATATATATTATACCTTCTATTATTATGTTTTTATCAGGTATGTATCTTGTTGACAAGATTAGCATATTTCTGAAAGATGCTTTAAAAATTATATATAGCCACACAAGCGCAACTAATGTGGTTGTGATTAAAATAAAAGTAGAGTCCTCTTTGAATTTATAATTGAAGAAGCCGTTTAATGTAGAAGTAAGCCAATAGGTGGGAAGCAAAGGATGTTCCAAAAATGCAAATTTTTTAAGTGTCTGCACAATCCATATTTCGCTATACAAGCTACTCCAGTTGGTAGTGAAAAAATCAAGGTAGGGTAGGAAGGCGAATGCCGCTACCACAGCGGCGAATAAAACGACTTTTACCAAACTTGCCGCTGTAAAAAATACCGGCATAAATAATCCTATGCATACGCCTATTACGTTTGGCAATAACAGAAATAGCGCAATCAGTAATGCGCTTATAATCATATTTGATGAAAATAATGGTATTTTATACTGCTGAAACTGCACTAAAAGTAGCGGCATAGACAGAACCAGAAATGACCAAGAACTTGTAATTGTCGTTCTTATGAATACTTCAAAGAATATGGCTCTTCTGGGAACTTTAGTAAAATATAGCAGTAGCATATTTTTATCCTTGTAGATTATGTTGTATGATAGGATTGTAGCGCTTACTGCGATAAAAATGAAATTGAAAAAGAATATGCCATTTAGTATGGTATTGGAAAACCACAGGTCAAACTTTAAGTTCTCAAAGCCGGAAAAAAATGCATAAGTTACTTTAAAAAAGTGGTATATTAGGAAGAAAATGACTATGAAAAAGGATAATGAAAAAAAGAATCTTATCTTGCTCTTTACTATGGAATCGTATATGTAGTTTTTAAATGCAAGTAGCCGGTATTTCAGAAGTGTTAGTTCATACATATTAAGAACTCAAAAGTTAGAAGTCAAAACTAAAATATGAAGGGAGGTGGCGCAAGCCCAGCATCGTTAACTTTTGTCGTTTCCACTGTGAAGGATTTTTAGGAATAACGTTTCAAGAGGGGTATTTGAGTTATATTTTTCTTTCAGTTCGTTTATAGTGCCCGTATAAAAGATTCTGCCTTCCAAGATCACACATATTCTTGTGCTCAGTTCTTCTGCCACGTTTAGAAGGTGAGTTGACATTAACATTGAACCTTTGTTATTATTGATGTATTCTTTGAATAGTTCTTTTACTTTACTTGTAAAAAAAGGGTCAAGTCCCACCAGTGGTTCATCTACAACCAGTATCTTTGGATCTTTTAACATTGCGGTAAATATACCAAGTCGTTGTTTCATTCCTAATGATATGTCTTTTATCAGGGAATTTTTGAAATCCTCTATGAATAATTTACCGTTTAGATAACTTATTCTTTCGAATGCGGATTTTTTATCTATTCTATACGATTCTATAAGGAAGGATATGAATTCCTCTACTTTCAAAAAATCATAAAGAGTTACGGTATCTGGCACGTAGCCTATAAATTCCTTCACTTCGTCAAATTTGCTATTAAGATTTTTATTCATAAAAGTTATTTCCCCTCTGTCTGGTTTTAAAAGATTTACGGTAAGTTTTAAGGTTGTTGTTTTCCCTGCTCCGTTCGGTCCCAATAGCACAAGAATTTCACCTTCTTTCATTTCCATGTTTTCTATGTTTAAAGTAAAATTCTTGCCTAATCGTTTATGGACATTATTAAACGATAAAATAGCCATTTTAGAATTGTAATCCTTCTTTTACTATGGTAATGTCTGGTTTATATATAACGAGTTTCAAAAGTTCGCCGTTCTCGTTTATCCAACTATATCCATTGATTTTAGGACGGTCTGAGGAATAGGATACGGAATAGATGACTCCTTTTTCACCATTTTTATCCTCTTTTATAAATTTTTCATCCACTATGGCATTTATTTCTCCAAATGTCCCCAGTTTTATTGTCCATGATTTACCAACTGCTGGTCTTGAACCGAATAAAAGAAAACTCTGTCCAAAGGAACTTTTCAGATATTTGTCTTCCAATCCTATAATTCTGTCTTTCATATAAGGTAGCATAGAAGGTATGGTTGAATTAAGTTTTATTTGTAATACATTGTTAACTCTTTTCCCTGTAATGGATAATATGTTTTTCTGTGGGCAGGGAAGCATATATGCGCAACCTTTTGTGGATAAAGTCAAATTAAAATTATTAATGTTATATAGAGGGGTAAATTCTATCTCAATGGATAATATTATAGTAGAAAATCCAAGAGGAAGATGGAACAGTTTTTTGTTACGGCTATCTATGTATGCTTGCGTAGTTATATAGAAGAGTTTACTGTTAGTGGAAAATCTTCTGATTACGCCACCTATCTTTTCTCCGGCAAATCGTATCTCATACTTTTCTGTGTAGGGCAGTTTTTTCTTTTTAAAAACGAATGCCCAATCAAAATCGCTATAGGTTTCTAAGTATTTCTTATAGGTGGTATCATAATATAGTTTTATGCTAATAATCCATAAGATATGTAAAACGACAATTGAAAATATTAAAAAGCCCTTTTGCATTGTTATATTTTATATATTATTTTGACAAGATTTATCTTTCATTAGAAATCAGAAACTGCTGCAACCTAAATTCCCTTTCTATAGTATTTATTATTTTATTCCGAGTTTGCGAGTTTAGTGAGTTAGATTTTTCATTAAATCTTGACCTGCCCTTTTGGCTTCTTATTCATTTATTACAAGTTAGCGACTTGGTATATTATGAACATACGGTAATTGATTTTGGGGATTTTCTAACGATGACTGGCAGGGTTGTTAAGGGGTCGCCGTCAACGTGCACCAATACTTTATCGGAAGAGTTCTTATCTAACATTGCCTCCATACATTCTATGTATGGGAATGGGTTTTCCCCTGATTTATAATTACTAAATAACAAAGAAAGATAGTTTTTAAGTGCCTTTGCATAAATATAAGGCACACTACCTACTCCCATTTTTTCAAATTTTATCATATACAGAAGATCATTATGAGATGCCCCCACTTCTTTGAAAAATGCGAACGGACCACCATATGCATTTATGTTGAAAAATAATGCAAAAAATACGTTTTGAAAAATCTTTGTATCCACAAAAATCCTGAAATTTACTGGTTTGTAATTTTTTAGAAATAATTCCCTTATGCTTACGGTAAGATATGACCATATATATAATTTCCTTTTTCTGATATTGTTAAGTTTTTCAACGATATAAGCGTCAAATCCTGCGCCGCACATGCTAAAAAAATATGCCACCCTCCCTTTGTCATATTCAACCTCCCCAACCCTAAACTGTTTAGATTGTAACCTACAGAAGTTTATTTTTTCTGCAATAGTTTCTTTGTCCACCGAGACCGCCTTATTATATACGTTACTTGTTCCGCATGGCAGAGGAAGTAAATGAACCGAGACATTATTTTTTATTATTTCATTTATAACCTGATTGAATGAACCATCTCCACCAAATACCATAAGCAGAGTATCTTCCCAATCGTTTTCGTTGATAATTTTTACCAAGTCTTCTTTTTTAGTTGTAATAAATGTTTTTATCTCAAACCTTTTATTGTTCAGTTGATTTTTTATCGACTCAAATAGTTTTATACTGTTTCCTAATCCACTTGCAGGATTAACTGCTATGAATATTTTGCTGTAAGTAATCATAAGAAATTACTGCACTCCCATTTGTAGTCATTTCTGAATAGACATAATGGAAAGATTTTAAGATTAAAAGATTGTAAAATTGTGAATTCTCTGCTATGAATAGTAAAGATTACGAGAGGGTAGATATAGGTAAGGAACAGACAATAGTTGAGATAAAAAGAGAAGAATTATTAAAGGTTTTAGGAACTAAAGAACTGTTTGCAACGGGGTATGGTGACGTAGGTTCTTCAATATTTTATGCATTGGGTATTTCCACGATGTATGCATTAGGTGCTGCTCCTCTTTGTCTTTTGATTGGTGGTTTAATCTTTTGTCTTGTTGTTTTTAGTTATAGAGAATTGGCTACGACGTATCCTCAATCAGGTGGAGCGCAACTTTTTGCAAGAAAAGCATTAGGGGAGATGGCAAGTTTTTTGGCTGGTTGGGCGTTATTAGCTGATTATATTTTAACAGTTGTTATATCTGCCTACACTGCTGTATCTTATATGGGAGCGTTTTATCCAAAATTTAAGACGGATATTCTAATACATATTAGTTATACAGTTTTAATCATTATTTTTCTTGCGGTTACGAATTTTATTGGGGTAAAAAAGAGTGCAATGCTAAACCTCTCCTTTGCTATGATAGGGTTAACTATCAAATTTTGTTTAATATTGTTAGGGATAATTTTATTTTTTAGTATAAATAATCTTGTAAATCTTTTTACAATAGGGGCAATTAGTTTGGAGTACAAGCCAACGTTTGATGGTTTTATTCACGGTTTAACCGTTAGTATGGTTGCATATACTGGTATAGAAGCAGTGTCACAACTTGCTGGCGAATCAAAAAATGAAAGTAGTATTGCAAAATCGATGGTGTTCATTATGATTGTAGTAATATTTTTGACGTTTGCCATATCTTTTTTAGCAAATAGCGCATTAACACCGTTTGAGATAAGAGATAAATGGTATCAAGATGCGGTATTTGGATTTGTAACAGTTATATGTAGTAAACTAAAAACCTTGGATACGATGCCTTATCTGCAATACTATATAAGGTTGTTTGCTGATTATTTTCCCTATATTGTTTCGGCATTAGCGGTTTTTGTATTAATAGTTGCAGCCAATGCGGGTGTGATAGGCGGGTCACGTTTATTATATTCTATGTCGCAGTCATTGCAACTACCGCATACCTTTAGAAGATTACATAAAAAATATAAAACACCGTATTTGGCGATATTATTAGTAGCGGTGACATCTCTTATAATTCTTATTTTTGCGCAGCGACTTGAGATATTGGGCGATTTGTATGTTTTTGGCGCTATGCTTGCTTTCTTTATTACTCAGATATCACTTATAGTTTTAAGATTCAGAGAGAGGAATGTTTACAGACCTTATAAGGCACCTTTTAACTTGAAGATTGGGAGTATTGAATTACCTTTGAGTTCTTTTATAGGTGCATTGGGTATAGGGCTGGTTTTGATTATGATTATTTCAGAAAGACCTTATGGAAGAGTTTTTGGCTTTGTCTGGATTACAATAGGATTGATTTTATATATACTATTCAGGAGAAGAGCAAATGCGCCCATCATAAGAGCCCCAATTATTGAAGAAATACAGTATCCGGACTATAAGGAGCCAAAGATAAAAAATATATTGATGTGCGTAAAAGGCATTGAGGACCAGGAAATGATATCTGTGGGTTGTAGATTGGCAAAAAGTTTTGGCGCTCATCTTGATGCTATGTACGTTATAGAATTACCAGAAACGATTGAAATTGACGAATTCGAAAACCTTTACTTTAAAGAAATGCCATATTTACAGGAAATAATGAGAAGAATAAAAGCCATTGGAACCGAGAATGATATACTTGTTAATACACTCGTGTATAAGAGCAGAAGTTATGCAACCGTTGTGATAAATATAGCCAGTCGGTATGATTTGGTTATAGTTGGAAATACTTTCAGAAAAGAAAGCAGCGTAAGCAAAACAGTGGAGTATCTTGCTAAAAATTTGAAAGTGCCTCTTTTCATTTACTCATATAAACACGATATCCCTCAACAGAGAACGATTGTTCCTCTTGAAATAATGAAAAAAATATTTAAAAATGATTAAACTGCAAACCTTAAACTTTAATAATCAGTGATGGTGATATAATGTTCACGGTTGCTAAATACACTTATAGGGATATAACAAGAAGTTTTTATTTTAATTTCCTCGCATTGTTAGGGGCATTCCTACTATATACGTTACCTTATATGTTGTTTTTCTACTTCAAATCTTACAATCTTGCATTCAGAGACATTTCGCTGTCCACAATATATTCATTCCTGATGCTAGTTATGGTTATAAGTTTCCCCTATAATATACATACGGAAACAACTGGGGACTATTTTTTCTTAATGTTTTCCAAACCATTGTCCAGAACGCGATATTTATTAGGCAAATTTTTCGGCTTTGCACAAACGTTATTGGTTGTGTGGGTATTCTTCACATTAATTTTTATCTTAAGTTTATGGAAAGCAGAAGGAAAGGAAATTTTTGAAAGAAGTTTCAAAAGCCGTATTGCAATCTCTTCTAATGTTAACTCCTTTGCTATCTTATGGGATTATATAAAAATTGTTTATATACCTTTGTTTAAAATATGTTTATCTATATATCTCTTTGCAATCATTTTTTCAAGTTTTATGCTACTGTGGCTTGTGCATTTCAGATTTATGACTAACATACTTGTTAGTGTGATTATGATATTCCTGATAAACATATTATTCAGTTTGCCTTCTGAAAATTTAAAGAGTGTTTTAGGATTGATTCTTCCTGATATAGGTTTTTTTGATTTCTTCTATTTCAATAAATTCATATTCAAGGGGTTCAGTACATATACATTAAGAGGGGTAAACGATGCCTTAAATTTACAATATATAATAGTAATGTTACTTAAAACAGTTTTGTATTGTGCCTTTTATATAATGATTTCTGGTTACATCTGGTCAAGAAGAGAAATAAAAGTAACTGACTAAAATAGAGTTGATAGAATTGTAGAATATTAAGTGAGGGAGAGGTGAGAGTCAATTTTTTATGGGGAAGAATATGAAGGGTAGAAACTATATATTTGTATAGTATGTTATTTAACAATAATATTTTTAAAATATGTTTTTGTAATGACCAGAAAAATAGGGATATGTAACTTTAAAGGTGGGGTTGGTAAAACTGTGATTGCAATAAATTTATCATATAATCTATCTAAATTACCATCTGCGGTTATGTTAATTGATATGGACCCACAAATGAACTCTGTTACAGGTTTTGGTATATCTAAAAGAGAGATTCTAAATGCTCAGACAATAAATATAACAGAAACATTAAAACTTACAGTGAACCTTAATAGTATCTCATTGCAATACGATTATATAGTATTTGATCTACCACCTAAAGATTTAAATATAATGAATACTATTATACAAATATCTGATCAATTAATAATACCTGTAATACCTGATTTTTTTTCATTAGAAGGATTAGCGCAAATATTAAATTTTATTAAAACTAAACAGGTTGAACATCATAAAAATAATATTGTGAATATATTAATAAATCAGTATGAATGTAATCAAATTTCTATGGATATTTGTGAAGAAATCAATAGGCATTTTGGAGAGACCACATTGTTTAGCGTTATACCTAAAGATGATAAGATAAAGTTATCAATAAATGCAGGTAAACCAATAATTGAATATGATGCGCTTTCTGCATCTGCAATAGCGTTCATTATGTTAAGTAAGGAGATAAAAAATGGTAGAGGCAAGATTTGGTAGAAAATTAGAAAGTATTTTAGCTGATGCTCAATTTATTGATACTCGGACTAATTTAACTAAAATTCCCATTAATTTGATTAAACCAAATCCATATCAGGCAAGGAGTGATTATTCAGAATCAGAAATTATACAATTAGCTCAATCTATTAAAGAAAACGGTCTCTTAGAGCCTATTTTAGTGAGAAAAAATGGCGAATTTTATGAGATCATAGCTGGACAACGCAGATTGTTAGCAGTTAAGCGACTTGGATGGCAAGAGATTGAAGTTAAAATATTGAATGTTAGCGATGCAAAACTGTGCGAGGTATCATTAGTTGAAAACTTAGAAAGAAAAGATTTAAATCCTTTGGAACGCGCAAATGGATATAAAAAATTAATTGATATATTCGGTTACACACAGGAACAAATAGCAAAAATTTTTAATATTTCCCCATCTTCTGTTTCTCATTCACTAAAATTATTAACTCTACCTACACCCATAAAAGATTACTTGACACGTGGCAACTTATCCGAAGGACATGCAAAACTATTATGTTCAATACAAGATCCTGCTCAACAAATCCACTTCGCACACCTCGTCGTTAAAGAAGATCTCTCCGTTAGAAAATTGGAAGAACTACTCGCAGATATTAAAACTACCCAAAAACCAAAACATCCATCCAAAAAATCAACTTTATCTTTGGAACTCCAAGATTTACAAACTAAATTATCAAATAAGTACAATACAAAAATACAAATTAAAATCAATAATAAAACAAACTCAGGCACTATAATAATAAAATTTTTTAATACAAACCACCTTAATGAAATCTTAGATAAAATGCTTCAATAAATGATTATAATAAACCATTATAGTATTATGCAGTTATAAAAAACTAAAAATTTTTTAGAATGATGTGTATAGTTGCCCCGTCTTCTTACCAATAATATATGCCTTCTTCCATATAAAAAACGAAATTACAGACCAAACAACCGACGTTGTCAAAAAACTTATCCATAAAATACCCTTATCGTATCTGCTTATTCCATACATATATGAACGTAAAAGTTCTACGCCCCATGTAATGGGGAAAAGATATGAAACATATTGCATCTTTGTGGGTAAAAATTCCATTGGATAAAAGATTGGGGTAATGACTATTAGAAGGTAACTTACAATATTTGAAACAGCCCAGGTTTCTTTAAACATTATAGAAATAGCATTATAAATAAAGGCAAAAAAAGTAGATAAAATTGAGAGCGCTATAACTATGAGAAAGAGTTCAATAGGAATAGCAAACATCGGGAAGCCAAACAAAAAATAGATAGCAACCAGGGCTAAGGATATAGAAATAAAATTTATTATCGTTGCGTAAAGAAAAGCTCCTATAAGGTATAGTTCAATATAAGAATAACTTAAGATAATTTCTTCCAGCTGCCCGTGATAACTTAACTCAACGAATAAAAAAGCCCACCATGCGTTTGCCTGCAATAAAAAAGAGGTGGCTATAAAACCCGAAATCAGATACTTTTGGAAAGTCGTAACTTCATTAGTCGCAAAGCCATAGAGAAAGTATCCTATAAGGTAGAAAAAACCATAGAAAATAAGCATTGCAATTGTAGAGAGAGGATTTCTAAGTGTCTCTAGAAAAATTATATTAAACGCAATCCAAATTTCTCTGAATATTCTCTTTATCACTATTTTTTATTATACAAGTTTCATTTTTTCAAATTCACCTAAAATACAGAAATCAATAGTTCGCCGAACGGCCAATTTAATCTTTTTTAACAAATTCAATACCATTATTAACAAATTGTAGTAAAATGTATAAACACTTCTTCCTATCCGATTTCCCCCTCTTTTTGCTTACTACCCTTCTTACCTTACAATCTGTCTTAACACAAACTCTCTATGAACTATCCACCAGGCTGATATTCTCTCTACACGCTACAATTATCAACTCCTCTCTTAACTTCCTCATTATCCTTATCACAGTTACATATTTCTTTGCATTCCTCCATTCCACAATACCTTCACTTCTATCCATCAAAAACAAATACACCAGAAATTACCACAAAGAGGGAATACCTTAAAAAGTCAAAGGTCAAAAGTTCA
>CAZWFP010000044.1:0-5262 GCA_964633175.1 uncultured Planctomycetaceae bacterium
GTTATTATATCAAAATTGCAAAAGTATTGCCTTAATCCCTCTCTATATATATCGTATGCTTTTTCTATACTGCCAGCATTTTTGTATAAATTCCCTATTTCGTATAGTATCATAGAATAGTAATATTTCTCCTCTGGTGATAAAGTTGCTTGTATCTCGGCAACTTTTTTATATATTATCACATGTCTTAAATTCTCTAATTCGTCTTTTTCCCCTTTTAATTTATATGTTTTTATATAGCAGTATAAATATTTCAAAAGAGATAGTTTGTCATTTGGATTGTATAATACAGCTTGTTGAAAACTATGTATGGCTTTATCACATTTATTATACACTACTAAATCAATTTCTCCTATATATTTTATAGTTTCATATAGCGCATTTTTTTCTATTATGGTATCAGTAGATGATATTACCTCATTTAACTTCCTATAAGCTTCAAGATACTTATTTTGTAGCAAGGATATAAAAGAACTTGCTACGTTTATTTCTAAACAATTGGAGCAAATTTGCATAGCGTTGTTTAAGTGAAGATCAATTTGGGCTACAGTGTCTTGGGATTTCTTTTGGTTATATATTAATATGTATGCTATTGCTTTTAGGATTTCACAAAATCCTGACGCTCTTTTATCATCATATTTTGCACAATTAACTTTATCTAATATCTCTAATGCCTTATCAGGACTATTATTTTCCAGTTCTAATGACGCAGCTAATAAATTTGCATAAGGAAAAAAAAACACATTATCTAATTTTTCTCTCGCGCTGCCGCTTTCATTTAATGCTATATTTTGTAACGCTTTTGTGTAATAAAAATATAATTTTATCTGCTTATACGTAGATAATAAAAGGAGTAAATCAAAAATAAAAAATAAAGTCGCTAACACAAGTTGTATCCAAGTCCTATTTATAAAAATTATCTCTTTAAATGGGTTTAATCTCATTTACTTAATTTCCCTATGACCGTAGATAAGTGTATTGGTCCAATCTGTAGGCTATCCGCAAATGCATAGTCATCGTTTCTTGTATCATTTAAGACAAATAGACAATTGTTTGGTATAATGAAATTCAAGATGTCAGGCATTTTCTTAGGTTCCTCAGATAAATAGCTTTCTGTTATTTGTTGATTATTTACGAAAATCTTATTATCTTTTATCGTCAATCTATCGTTTTCCTTGGCTATAATTCTTCCCCAAAATACTTCTTCAGT
The DNA here is from genome assembly GCA_964633175.1 of uncultured Planctomycetaceae bacterium. Lineage (GTDB taxonomy): Bacteria > Planctomycetota > MHYJ01 > CAZWFP01 > CAZWFP01 > CAZWFP01. The sequence continues at coordinate 1,211 of CAZWFP010000044.1, forward strand.
GGTTTGAGGGTCCCTCCTGATATAAGCAACAATATCTCCATAATTTAGTTGCTTCATTGAATATACTTTTTTTATTATTCGGATACTCTCAACTTTCAATCTTGGTTCCATCTGGGAAGTTTTAACTACCTGACAGGAATATTTGGAAAATACTAATGAAATCAACCATACAAAAACGATTATTCCTATTTCTTTTGAAAGAGATTTTAATATATCCAGAACATCTTTCACAACCCCTATTATATTGAATAGTAATTAAAATTCAAGTAAAAACCTTAAACCTCCAACTTGAACCTTATTATAAATTACCTTTCCTACTATTATTTTATTCCGCGTTAATGAGTTGGGAATTTCACTAAACCTTTAACTTTTGACCTTTGAGTTTTGACCTTTGACTTTTTAAGGTATTGAAGTAAAATTTTTCAATTTTTTCAATTTACAATCTCTGCTTTACTTTAGCAGACGAACCCATCGCTGGCGTAGCTCAATAGTAGAGCACCGGTTTTGTAAACCGGGGGTTTGTGGGTGCAAGTCCCACCGTCAGCTCATTTACATTAAATATAATGAAAGGTTTTAACCTAAAAAAATCAATTTAATATTAGCAAATTATTGTGGCTAATAAAATTATAGAGGTGCAAAATATTACAAAAAAATTTACAAAAAAATATTCTTTTCTTTTTAAGTCAAAAATTATTAAAGAGATTGATGCGTTAAAAAATGTGAGTTTTGATGTTGAAGAGGGTGAAATTTTTGGTCTTTTAGGTCCCAATGGGGCAGGTAAAACAACTCTTGTAAGATGCTTAGCCACTTTGTTAATTCCAGATAGTGGTAGCGCAAAAATCCTCGGATATGATTTAATTAAACAGGAAAAGAAAATTAGAGAATTTATAGGCATTTTATTTGGGGTCCAGAGCGGCCTTTATCCTAAATTAACCGTTATAGAAAATCTCAAATATTTCGGTAATTTATATGGCGTTGATAAACGAAAACTTATTCAAACAATAGATAGTTTATTAGACCTGTTGCAGATTAAAGATGAAATGCATACCCTCATAGAAAAGTTGTCAACCGGGATGAAACAAAAAATAAATTTAGCAAGGGTATTACTGAAAAATCCAAAAATTCTTTTCTTAGATGAACCAACAATCGGATTGGACCCTCATATATCCAAAATAATAAGACAGTTTATTAAAGATGAACTTGTTAAAAAAAGGAAAATGACAATATTACTGACAACTCATTATATGTATGAAGCAGAGTTTTTATGCGACAGAGTTGCATTTATAAATAATGGACAAATCAGTATATGCGGTTCTATACCGCATATCATGTCTTCTTTGCCTTATGACCAGAAACTAATAATTTCTACACGAGAAAAATTGAATTCCAATATTATTAATGAGTTTCTTAATCAGGATTCTGACGGGATTTTTAAACATACAAAACTTATGAACGTTGAGAATGATGGTCATATAGAAATTCATATAGAGGGTAAGAATTTGGATAATAACTTACCAAAGATAATGCAGTTGTTAAAGATGGAGGTGGAGAAAATAGAATTAAAAAAACCAAATTTAGAGGATGCGTTTATCTATTATACAGGGACAAAGATTGATATATGAAGTAAAAGGTAAAAGGTAGGAGGTAGTAACTAGGAAGTATGTTTGTTAAAATTATTCTATCAGAGATACATAAGTCGTTCCTGCACAGGTTTAGATATTTATCCTCAACATTGTTCTGGCTTTTATTTCCTACACTAAATCTAATACCATTTTTGATAATGGGTAAAAACTGGGCTGGTAATTTCAATAGCAACATTCTTCAAAAGGTAGCCAATAGGGGTGATTTATGGACTTTTTTAATTGTTGGGGATATATTAGCAACCTTTTTTAGCGCATTATACTGGAGAAGCTGCTACGAGATTTATCTTGAATCAAAACATAAAACCCTCTGGCATTTTTTTTCCTTAAATAACGGCATAACCAATATGATTATAGGAAAGATATTGTCGGTATCCATTGTTGCAATGTTTTATACTTTTCCCATATATATAAATTCGTATTTAATTTTTGGTAAAGTTATTCCCCCACTTAATATATTATATGTCTACCTGGCATTATTCCTATCAATACCTGCTATAGTAGGGTTAAGTTTTATATTATCTTCTTATACACTCCTTTCTAATGATATAACGATGATTATAACTGCTTATGAAGAGGTAAGTTGGATTTTTTCTCCAATAAGATACCCTGTAGAACTTTTTAAAATAACTAAGATATTAAGTTATCTATTCCCCGTTACCTATGCTTTATATTTAGCCAGAACATTATGTGGTTTTAACTTTAAATTGCCTTCCTATTTTTACCCGTTTTTTTTCTCGATAAACATATTATTTTTAATAATAGGGATTTTATCATTGAATAGAACGGTGAAATATTTAAGGAAAACTGGTGATATAGAGTTTTAATACCCAAAACCCTAAACCTTCTTTCGTTCTTCATCATTGCTGTATTTAACATTTATTATTGTATTCATTTTATTCTGCGTTTGCGAGTTTAGCGATTTAGATTTTCACTAAACCTTTGAATTTCAAGATGTGCTTTTGATATCGCCAGGCGGTGCTACCGCCTTGACATTTGACTTTTTATGGAAAGACAGAGATACACAGACAGGAATGTCTGTGCTACCTTAAATTTTTCAACCTTTAACTTTTGACCTTTGAGTTTTGACATTTGACTTTTTTTTTTCTATTATATAATATATTCTCTATTATGTATCATTCAATAAGAGTGAGAAAAATTGTAAATTAAGGAGGGTGGGAAAATGAGTAAAAAAATAGGTTGTTTTGTTTTAGTTGTCTTTTTTTCCTTCATCTGTCTTTTAGGGCAGGGAACCTGTCCCTCTGGCGCGGATAATATATGTAGTAAAGCGTCAGGTAACTGGAGCGATATAACTATATGGGATGTTGGTTGTGATGGTTTAACTACGCCTGACAACCATTTCCCTAACAATACTTTAGAAAATGTGTGTATTGCAAGTGGGCACACTGTTACACTGGATACTAATGCCAGCATAGGCGCTCTGGTTGTAAACGGGACACTGGATTTGGGAAATACAAATAAAGTTCTCTCTGTAAATAGTAGCATTGCCATAAATACGGGAGGGGTATTTAATGGTGGTGGGGCTGCTGTATTAGAATTTTCAGGTGGCTCTTTTCAAAACAATGGCGGGGTATGGAACCCTGGTTTTGGATTGGTCAAATGGCTTTCTACTAATTCTACAATACCTGATTTAGTAGTTTCTGGCTCTGATTTTTTTGATTTAGAAATTGTGGGGACTTCTGTAAATACTCCTGGTGGGTCAACAATATCTGTCGGTAGTAGCTTAACATTTGGACCGAATGTTACTTTATTTGTGGGTGGTGGTGGAACGCCGGCAAGCGCAACATTAGAAGTTGATTCCCTTGCTTTAGGCGAGAATACAGTGATTGATTTTGTAGATAATTCTGCACTGTCGGTGAGTTCTTCTTTTTTGGATGGAAATTCTAACGCGTCATCTACTTCTACTATTGGTCCTGATTCCGGAAGTTTTGCTTTCACTGTGAGTGGTTTTATAGAAGTGGGAATTGGAAGCACTGTAATTAGAAATATAGATGGGAATGGTTTGACTCTTTTAGATAGTGTGGACGTATCTGAGTTTAGAAACATTCACTTTACAAGAAATGTTAATCCTGGCGATGGGAGCTGTTATTTAAAGTTTGTGGGAACGTCTGGATTCGTGAAGGGTTTAGGATTTACTTTTGACCAGAATTCTGACTTTTTAGTTTGCGCTCAAGATACTGATTGCGACCCGTCAACAGAAACTAATTGCGGGGATGTTAAATTAGAGTTTGATGTTAATAGTTGTCCTGACAGTGAGTGGTTAAATTGCAGATGGAATGGAATTAATAGCGCTAATGTAAGTTTTGTAGATGGTTTATTCAGCGCAAGAATTTCCACCAAAGACGAGACGGGTGGAGTGATTACAGGAACGAAGGTAAAGGTGTATAGAGG
>CAZWFP010000044.1:5362-15349 GCA_964633175.1 uncultured Planctomycetaceae bacterium
TCCAGTATTATGTAGTGATATATTAGGTTCTAATCCACCAGAACCGGATATAGTTGCTGTGGACGGTGAGGCATTTGATTTAGATGGAAAAAGTGATGGAAAAGTTCATATAAAACTTTCATCTATAGATATTGATGTGCCTGTAACGATAGTTAGTGAAAAAGAAGGGTATTTGCCCTCTTGCTATGACAATAATGGAAATGGATATCTCGTTGACGATCAGATGCCGATACCACCGGGGGATTGTTCTGTTCCACAAGATAATTGTTTTCCTACTTTCAACAAATTTACGGTAAAGTTAAGTTTGATAAAGACAACGGCACTGCCTCTTCCAGGAGGTCCTCAAAATAATTTAGTTGGTATAGGTGAACCTGACCCAATAACGCTATCTGTGGCAGGTATACCTAATACCAGAGTTTTGCTACCTGAGAAGATACAAACATTTTCAAGGAGGTTTGATGGGCAAGGTAATGAGATTGTATATGATTCACAGAGTGTTGGGGGAGGAGGGATAGTAGTAGGTTCAACTGATGCGGCGGGTGGCGCAGGCGGTTTAGATATTTTAATAACGAGGATGAGTAGTGATGGACAAATAATATGGAGTAAAAGAATAGGTGGCGCAGGAGATGATATAGGGAAGGCAGTTGAAGGCACACCGGATGGCGGTTTTATTGTTGCAGCCGATACTAAATCCCAATTTCCTTCTGGTTCTAAGTCGGATTGGGATATATGGATATTAAAAGTGGATAGAGAAGGAAAAGTGCAAGGTGGAAAAGTTTATGGAGGCGCTGGGGATGACACTGTTACTACTGTGGGAGTTTCTGGAGAGCATATTATGGTGGGAGGAACAACTAAATCTTTTGGAGCAGGGGATAGCGACGTTTGGATTGTGGAAATAGATACTGATGGCAATATAATATCTGAAAAAAGATATGGAACTTCTGATAGCGAAACATTAGAATTTTTTGATGGATCGCCTTTTGATGGTAGTTCTTTGGCTGGTGGCACTGTAACTGATTCCGCAGGCAATACAGATGCGTGGATTGTAAAGTTAGATGCTTCGGGCAATTTTGTATGGAAAAAAAGATTTGGTGGTGTCGGAAGAGATGTTGTAAAATCTATAAAGCCATCGTTTACAATTGACCCCCAAAATCCATCGGGTCCTCCTATTATAACAGGGTATATAGTAACAGGATATACTAATTCATTTAGTAGTGGTGGGGACTATGATGTTTGGGTATTAAAATTGGGTGGGGATGAGGTTTTGCAGGATACTGACAATACAAACGACATAATCTATCAGAAGAGATATGGTGGTAGTGGTGACGATTTTGGTGTGCATGGTGAGCAAATGGACGAATTTAACAAACAGGTAGTTGTTGCTGGCACTACGAAGTCGTTTGGCGCAAGTGGGACGGACACATGGCTAATTTTTTTAGACGATGAAGGTAATATTGTAAAACAGAAATTGTATGGTGGTTCGGGCGACGATGAAATAGTTACAGGATTTGGGGAACTAGATTGGAATATAGTGGCTGTTGGGAAAACCACTTCCTTTGGCAGTCAAAATTTTGATTTATGGGTGGTAAAAGTTGACCTGTTCGACCTTTCTTCAATAGGTAGCAATTGTCCGAGCGGGTTGGTGAGGGATAATCCTCAAAATGTCACTGGGGTGGATACAACAAATAACCTGTCTGATTTTACTTTTGGTGAAATCTCGACTAGCGCTTTTTCTTCTGTGGCGTCTGTTTTAAGTAGCCAGTTAAGTTTTTCACTATACGAACAATGCTCTCTGATAAAGAGTGTATTAGTGCAGGATGAAATATCAAGTTTTGGCGATACAGGTTTTGAGGATTCCTCAAGATTGTGCGGGGAAGGAAATTCTGTAGATACAAATGGGGATTCTATCCCGGATATTGATTGCAGTAGCAATAATCCTAATTTTTTGTTTATACCATATAAACCTGAACCTGGATTGGAAAAGTTAGGTATATTTATTGCGGGATATGTTCCTAATGAAATAGATTTGACAGGGCAAACTTTTGATACTCAAAAAGAGTGGCGTATAAGTTCTGACCCTTCTGATTGTTCCGGCAGTAATGTATTATGTTCTAATTATTTACAGTTTGGCTTAACAATAGACCAGATTTATGATGAGTTTGGTTATAAATTTGGTATTGGTTCACAAGATAGCTCTGATAAAGGGGCATTTTCATTAGCTGACCCTACTGATGGATTGAGCGGAACCGGGTATGGTCCTACGATAGCAAGTGGTAATATAACATTTTTTGGTGGAGTTGAGGGAGAAGGTGTTAATGGAAGAGCATTTTTAAATAACCAAGACCACAAATGGTATATTCCTTTTACAGGTAATTTTGAAGAAGTGGGTGAGGAACAATTTTTTATAAGGATACCGGGTTACACAGAAGAAGCGCCTATGATAGATACTGTTGACTTTAGGGATTCTTCTGGACGTGTAGTTCAGAGAAATTTAAGATTTGTTTCTAATGGGGCGGCAGGTTGTGGCGCGTTTCCAAATTCATTGTGCTTTCCTCCTGTGAGATTTGCGGTTAAAGTAAATTTAAAGGTAGATATTGGTATTGGACAACCTCAACCTGTGCCGTTTGGAGATTTGAATGTTATACCAAACGAAAATAATACTTTCTTAGATATATGTTTGGACGATGGCAGCCAATGTTGGTGGGAACACAATGGAGAAATAAGAGGGATTTCCAATCCTCTTTCGAATTCGGATAGGAGTATAATAGGATTACCTATTTTAGGACTCTTAGCGGATGAATGCCAGCAATTTATCGACTTTAGAATAGAGTATGTAGTTGACGGTTTCACGCACGGGCTGTATTCTTTTGACCCCTGTAACAGCACGGACTTTGGAACGCAGATAAACGATAATAATTTAACTTCTACTACTTATGCGCAATTTGCCGTATTCATTGATAATGTCAAGGATAATTTAGGGAAGAATTTTATGATAAATGGTGTGTGCAATCCTAATGATTCTTGTAATGGCGATATAAATTCGACTAATAGTGAGATTATCACAGTTGGAGGAGGTTTTTACAGTAAAATTTTAGCGGTGTATCATATAGATTCAGGGGGTAGCAGAATATATCTTGCGCTATCTGGAACGAAGGCGCTTGCCGAGGGGCAGAATATAGGTAGTGGCAGTTTTACATTAAAAATTACGGGGTTTTCAGGTGACAGTGCGGATGGTATAACAACACCTGAGTTTACATTGGATTATCTTAATCCTCGTGTAGTAGATTTTGGGGATGCTAACTGTTCACCGACTGAGAATTTTGTATGTGTAAATCCACCATTTAAGTATAAATTAGTATTTGACAAACTGGTAGTGCAAGATAGCGGGGGGACGAGTGTTGATGTAAGTGATCAACTGCCAAATCTGGTTTCAAACATAGGTAAAATTGAGAGTGACCCTGTAGGATTTAATGGTGCTATACAGGTCTCAGGGGGTAAGTTGTATATACCTGTTTTCGGTGTGGGGAGTGATGGACCGTTTAGGATAGCGTTAGGAAGTGGTGCGAATTTTTCAGGAAATCTTTCTTTTGTTGTTGGTTCTAACACTTTATTCTACTCTTCCACACTAATTAATATAGGTAGTATCTTTTCTACGGGAGGGGTTCATTTTCTCCAACTTGCGCCTTCTTCTTTATGTAGCACAACCTCAAATATTTTGTGCACAAATACCACACTATCTTTACTTTTAAGCGTTATTGATACATTTACTATGGTCAGTCCTGCGTTGGCGGATATAGATGGCGACGGAATATCTGAATATGGTGGTTTTGGTGGACAGGAGTTTACTGTGCAATTTAGATATACTGACCCTGGTAACTTTTCTTTAAGCGCCTGTATTCCAAAATTTCTGGATAATGTATTACCTGTTGCGACGACGATAAGTGAGGTTGATAGTTCGGATACGACAACAATAGATGGCAAGTTCTACAGATGCTCTTTTGGAATTCCATTTATTCCACCAGCGGCTTTTAATAAGGAAATTTTAAAAGGTAATCTATTTTTGTCAGCAAAGTCAAGTATAGATATATTAACAGGATTTTTTGATACAGGATTATCTGTTGCTGTAAAAAATAATCCACCCCAATTAGTAAATGGTAGCGTTTCACCTTCTAGCGGAAATCCTGGTGATAGTTTCACCTTTTCTGTAACTTACCGAGATGCAGACAATCAACCACCTGCCTTTGTTCGTGTATATGTAGATTTAAACGGTTCCGGGGCTATTGGTAATCCTGAAGTTTTTGATTTAGTGAAATCAGACATAAATTGCTCCGATTTTGTAGCAGGATGTGTTTATAGGAGGACGCTTTCAGATGTAAAATCTACGGCTACAGGAATACTTTTGTTTGGATTTGGGGCAACAGATGGAATTTTGAGTAAAGATATAAATGACTTTAAAGTTATTTTATTACCATCTGATTTTAGTCAGCAAAGTTGCACCATAAATAATTCATTTTCTCTTTCAATAGTAAAGCCATCTAATCCGCCGACGCTGGATGTTGTAGGTATATCAGGATTTCAAAGTGGCACTTCGTATGGATTAGTTGAGCCTGATTCAGGCTCGGTATCGGATGTGTTTACCTTTATGGTGAAATACACATCTGGTGACAACAAACCGGCAACTTTTATTAGAATCAATCTGTTTTTCCACTCATGGGGTCCTCGATTATTGCCTATGAATAAATTAGATAGTTCCAATGTATCGCAATTACCTGCGACATTAGCAGGTTTGATACCAGCAACTCTATACGATGGCAATTTTGCAGATGGTGAAATATACTTTGTGAGAACGAAACTTGTAGATAAGAGGGTCTTTATACAGGGGATTGAAGCAAGCGATGGAACGTTTATAGTGGGTAAAAAGGGAGATGGGCAGGACATAATAATAAATGGTGTAGATAATGATAATGATGGAGTGGATGATAGTTTGGAAGATGCTTCTACATTAAATAATGCGTCTAAAATTGTTGTTCCGACATTTGATAATATACCTGGGGGAAGTGGTAGAATTATTTTTGCGGTTTCGCCCTCAGGAGGTTCTCTTGGTGTGCCTCCTAAATTTTCAGCAGTGCAATGCAGTGATTTAATATCCGGTATAGAGGATTTAGGACCTCTTGCTCCACCTGGTTCTAATCTAATACTGGCATCGCCTTTATGTAATATAAAGGTTAATTCAGGTGGGGTAAGTTCAGTTGATATTACGATACAATTACCATCGCCTCTTCCTGTAGGTGGTAAGGTATTCAAGTTATTAAGAGGGAAAATATGGGAAGATGTTACTAATGTAGGGACGCTAAGTTCAGATGGGACAACGATAACAATAGCTGTTGTTGATGATTCATTGAGGGATTTTGATTTAACAAGTGGTATAATAAGTGACCCTATAGGTATATTTGCGCCTCAGATGGGAGGTACGGGTGGTTCTTCTGATGAGAGTGGGGGCGGGGGTGGCAGTGGTAGCAATCAGCAGTCGTCGTTTGGAAGTGCCGGAGGGGGCGGAGGTTGCTACATAAATCCAAAAATCAACAATAATAATCATAATAACTATGATGGCGGTTTGATAATATTTATTTTTTGCGCTTTATTATGGGCTGTTTACAGGATTGCGAATAGCAGGAAGCCCTCGTTATCTACAACAGGTCAGTAAAAGGGGAATAATTCCAACTCGCTAAACTCGCAAACTCGTAATAAAATGAGAAATACTGAAAAATGAAGAATGAAAAATTACGGATTGCGGATTCCTATTTTTCTTCCTCTTTCAAGCCATGCAATATATAATCTACTATTGCTTCTATCTGTTTTTTTGTGTCTCCGTCAAACATATCTTTTATTATTTCTCGCTGCTTTTCGTCCTGAAATAAAGAGGGCATTTTGGTTTGAGGTTGAACTAGTTGTGGGTCTTGTATCCACATAGTCATCCATTGCGGATTTAATCTTTCTTTGGCTAATAAAAGGTCGGGTGCCCAACTATCCGGTTCGCCTGATGGCTTTTTATTGCCTAATATATGGCAACTAACACACCCTAATTTATCAAATATGGTTTTACCTTTTTGTAAATATTCTTTATCTTGCTCTAATTTCCCTTCCAAATATTCTTTGCTTAATTGGGGATAAAATTCGTAAGGAGTATCTATATTGGAATACAGCGAGAAGAATCTTATCAGATTATTAACTTCTTCTTCTGAAAATCTAAATTTTGGCATAATGATATTGAGCCATGGCCTTAATGTGAATGGTTCTCTTATGAATTTATTTAACCACTTCTTCTGCACTTTAAATCCTTCGTAATACAATGGTGGCGGTATAAAAGGAATCAATTCATACTTTCTTTCCTGCGGCACACCACGCTCTTTTGCTTCTTCTGATAAAATACTTTCTCTTGCGTAAGCCCCTAATCCTTCAAAAACATTTTTTACATCATAGAAATTTTTGTCTACTTTTATGATATTGAATGGATATTTTTCGTTTGGGGTTAGATTAGAGAAGGTAAAGATTTTCTTGTTCTTATCATATTTTTTTATCAGACCTTCTAATTTAGTATATTCATTTGTTTTAGGGTCAATTAGGATAGCAGTATCACGAGTAAAAAGATGACAACTTATACAATTTTTATTGATTGCAACCTCTTTGCCTAATTCCATAGCTAATTCTTTGGATGAAAGATTTCTTTTTATTTTGTCAGTGATTTCCTCATTGGTTAATCCTAATAAGAAAGTGACCGCGCTTTCTATTTCATCTTCAGTGAAATGGAATTGAGGCATTTTTAACTTTTCGTCATAATGTAGTATTCTATTCTTATCAAAACTTCTTGGGTCCTTTAGTTTTTGAGCCAACCAGGCCCATCGGGTTTTTGGAATATCCAAATATCCAAAGTCCAGTTTTTCTACATCTTTAGAACCGATAGCATTACTTCCGGTTAATTCTATACCTATTTTGGGTGCCTTTGAAAATCCAAAAATCTGATGACATCCAAAACAGCCCTGTCGCAAGATACCAATATATCCTATGTATATTAACTTTTTTGATTCTTCTTCCGATGTTTTTATCGCGCTTAATTTGCTTATAATCATTTTTTTTATCTCTTCAATATTTTGTTCTAATTCTTTGTATTTTTTCTTTAATATATCAAATTCTTCATTTACCTGCGCTGTTAGGTTGTCTAAGTTTAATTTTGATAGAATGTTTTTTATATCTTGTAAAAAATCAACAGTATAGAGGGAGTTATATTTACCGGTATAGTCAAGAAAATCTTCCAATGCTAACTTTTTAATTTTTAATAATTCGGTGGTTAGGATATTAGATAGGTCTTTTAGTTCGTTTACGTTATAATTTTTTGCAAGATAAAATCTTGTTAATTCTTCAAGTGTTTTGGTATCTAAATCCTTTATTCCCTCCACTGTTTTATTATTTGTTAATGATTGTAGATATGCGCTTATATGGACAACTTCTTCATCTTTAAGTCGCATATTAGGCATTTTTGTTTCAGGGAAGATAGAGTGTGGATTTTTTATCCAGGTATATAGCCATTTTAGGCCGCTCTCCCCTCGTAATTTGCTTCCCACACCTTTTAAATCAGGTCCGAAGCGCCTTACATTGTCTCTTTCAACTGAATCACCTATGGTATGACAAGCAATACATCCTCTTAAATTGAATAATCTTTTCCCTTCTTCTAAATTTGGATTTATGTTTTTTGGAATATTTTCTAAGTTGACAGGAAATGAATTGTCATATAAATAATTAGTAATACCTTTTATGAATATATTGTTTATAATTTTATCTTCATCTGAGGAGGTGTTGGATAGAAAAAATGGCTGTGGCATGCGACTATTCGGATTCCAATCATGCGGATTTTTTATCCAGTTTTCAATCCATACAGGAGATACTTTAGATGCTATGGCTATCAAGGTTGGACCCACTTCTCTTAGAGTTTCAAATCCATCAATTTTATGACAACCGAAGCATCCACTATTTCGGACTATAGCTCTTCCTTTATTTATTTTTGGTGCAAATGGTATTAGCGCTTGTTGAGAATGGCATTTTAAACAGGAACTTTCAATGTATTGTGAAGGTAGCATAGGAAAGTCCCATAAATGACTTTCGTGCCAATTATATTTTTTTTCCCATTCCTTCCTTTGCAAGTCGTTTTTTGGTGTATGAGCGGCTCCTATAAAGGTGGTAGAACGTCCCGAACCAGAATGGCAGATAGTGCATCCAAATTTATTAATAGGATGGTATGACATATCACCCACAAATAATTCCAGTTTAGGATGCGTCGTAAATGGTTGGGGAGCATTCTCAAATCCCGGTCTATCAATATTTAAATGACAGGTCATACATCTGTCTATTTTAGGAACTTTAGCGAAATGATAATCCTCAGATAGATGAGGCAAAACAACCTGTTTTATGTTTAGTGTAGGCGATATATAATCTGCTATCGGCAGATTTCTAAAAGTATTCTGAAAATTTTCTTCAAAATCCTTCAATTGCCTGGCTAATTCTTTACTTTTTTTCTCTATATTTTCCTTTTTTGCAACAATTTCATTTAACGTTGCGGTATATTTTTTTAGTTGGTTCTGGTAATTATGTTTTTCATATTCTATGTCCTGAATTTCTTTTGCAAGTTTGTTCTGTTCTTCTAAAAGTTTTATATATACAATCTTCTTTTTATCTAAGCCCTCTTTTTTCGCCTTAACTGTATTTTGTTCAATCTGCCATTTCAAATAATTAGTTTTCGCTTTAAGAAATTCATATTTTTGAGTAATTATGTATAGTTTGTCATCAATATCTTTTAGCGCTTTCTCCACCTGAGCAATTTCTTCTTTTTTTTCAGTTATAGTTTGTTTTGCCTTGTTGAGTTCGTTTTCAACTTCTTTTATTTCATCTCTTATGGCATCCTGATGTATTTTTTTTAATTCCTCAATTCTTTTTCTTTCATTCTGTAAATGTTTTCTTTGATATTTTTTCCATTCTCTATTATAATCCTTATATATCATAAGGCATATACATCCCAATAATATAATTGAACAGAAAAGGAAAAGAAAATTTAATTTCTTGTAATTATATATATATGCATTTTCTTCTACTCGCTTAGGCACCTAATTAGTCAATAGCCAAAGGCCATCAACTATTAGTAGAATTAGTTCGGATTATCCCTTTCCTCCTTTGTAAGGTGATTTCCATTGAGGCGTTTTTGAATTAGATTTTTTCTGCTTAGGTTGTGTCTTTACTCCTTTTGGTGGTTTTGTTTTTGCAAAAGCCGTTGGAGCCGGCTTTTTTTTCTTTGTATCAGTTTTTTTCGCACTGGCTTTTTTTGCTTTCTCCTGGAGATTTTTCGCTAACGTTTCCTTTTCTGCTTTCAACTTCTCGTTTTCACTTTTTAGAACGTTAATTTCTTCTTCAGCATCCTGTAATTTATTTGATAGATTATTTATTTTTTGATTTAAACTATATTTTTCATTGTTTAGATTTTCCACCTGGGAAGTTAAATTCTCCACGTCTTTTTGTTTTTCCTCTAATGCAGTTGTTTTCTCCGAAAGAGCCGTCTTTAGTTTTTCGTCATTTTTAAAATGTGGTATAAATACCGTTAAGGTTAATATAAGTATAAGCACTCCTTCTGCTATTAAAACTACTGGCAATACTGCTATTCCTTTTTTACTTCTTGTTTCTTTACTATCCATTTTCTTCCTCCTAAATATAATTTTATTTATAACTCATTTAAAATAATGTAAGTATAAAATATTATTTAAAAAGTCAAGTGAAAATTGCAACCAATCAGAAATTACCACAACACTCGTTTAGCAGAATACGATTTGTGGTAGTTGAAATAGCAAAAATGCGGAGTGGCAAACGAACTGTTATCTCGCTTTACCCTTGCGTTACAAAGAAAATCCTCAAAAACTTTCTAATCTATCTGAGGTTCTATTATTTCTA
>CAZWFP010000045.1:0-15321 GCA_964633175.1 uncultured Planctomycetaceae bacterium
TTGATTGTTTGGCAAGCTTTTCATCAAATTCTTTTGATAATCTTTCACTTTGTCTTAAAAGTTTCTCGTCAAACTCCTTTGATTGTTTGGCAAGCTTTTCATCAAATTCTTTTGATAATCTTTCACTTTGTCTTAAAAGTTTCTCATCAAACTCCTTTGATTGTTTGGCAAGTTGCATATCCAAATAGCCCCGCGTAACAATACCATCTTTACCGGATGGAAAAATCATCAATAACTTTTCTGTAAATGAAGAGTCGGTCTCTATAAGGTCTAAAAATATTCTTTTTATCTGTTCCTTCGTCAAAGCATTGCTTTTCATTGTTCTGTGATTCTTAATTATAAAATAATTTTTTATCAGAAACCACCCAGAAATTACCACAAAGAGGAAATACCTCAAAAAGTCAAAGGTCAAAAGGTCAAGGTTTAAAAATTTAAGGTAGCACAGACATTTCTGTCTGTGTTTCTTTGTCTTTCACAGGCAAGAATGCCTGTGCTACTTTAATGCGTTGGGCTCTAAACGCGCTAATTTGGAATAAATGAAGAATGAAGGATGGAAGGTAAACTACAAAAGTGGAATTTGAAAGTGGGGTAGTTTCTGAAAAGATATAAAAAATTCAAAATTTATCGTTTTACAATTCCCTTTGGCGAACTATTGCTTGCATTAAATAACGCTTAAATAAAAAAATTAGAAAGTTATAATTAAAGGGCATTTCGTATGAAATTAAAAAGTGTAGAAAAGATGCGTGTAGAAACAGCGCAAGAGGCGTTTGAAGTTGCTGTAGAATGTTGGAAGAATGCCACAGAAACGTTAAAACAGAACAGTAGGAAAAACGGCAACTATACCAGTACTAGATAACGCCTATGGTTGACTGGAGTAAACTAATTACAAAAGCAGATGATGCGCTATCTCGGGGGAACTTTGAATATGCAATTAACATATATAAGGAGGCATTAAAGCAGGACCCTCAGAACGATACATTAAGGAAGAGTTTGTATGTAGCAACCACTAAAAGTTTGGAGGCGCAGGGGAAAAAGAAGTTAAAAAGTTTTGGTATGATGGAGAATATAAAACTTACTTCGTATAAGACGCTTAAAAAGTTTGATAAAATCATAGAAATGTTAGATGAGCATTTAATTTTTGACCCTTATAATACAAAACTCAGATTAGAATATGCTGCGGCGTTAAAAGCCACAAATATGATTAACGCGGCTATTTGTGAATATGAAATTGTTCTATTATCCGACAGTGCCAACATACAAGCGGCCAAAGAATTAGGTGATTTATATGTGCAAAAGGGGGAGCCGGCAAAGGCGCAGAAATATTATTCATTAGTTTTAAAATACCAGCCCGATAACCGTGAGATTCAGAGAGCTCTGCGTGATTTGAGCGCCGTTGGAACTATGTCAAAACAAGAAGACACAGAAGACGTCAGTGTCACTGTTAAAGAAACAACAGAAACAGTTAAACAGGATGAGATAAAAGAATTACCCCCTGAAGAAGAAATTAAGAAACTTCTTACTATTATAAATCAAAATCCATCCGACCCCTTCAATGCCAAAAACTGGTCAAGGATAGGTGATATATATATGAAAAAACTTAATAATCTACCAAAGGCATTAGATGCTTTTACAAAGGCATTACAACTTGATAAGTTAGACCCGATAGCCAAGCAGAAGGTAGGAACCATAAAAATAGCTATGTATGACGAACAGATAAACAAGTTAAAGGCGCGCTTACAGCAAAATCCAAATGACCAAAATATAAAAGCAAAATTAGATGCCGTATCAAAAGAAAAAATGGAGTTCCTGCTTACAGAATATGCAAGAAGGGTAAAAGAAAAACCAACCGATTATGCCCTGCGATTTGAATATGGTAAACTGTTATTCAATGCGGCAAAGTTTGACGATGCTATTGCTGAATTTCAGGCAGCATCTAAAGAACCTAAAAGACAGGCGAATTCACTATATTACATAGGACTGTGTTTCCTGAAGAAAGGACTTTTAGATGTTTCCATAACGAATTTCCAAAAAGCGCTAAAAGTTAATTATGACAATGATTTATTCAAGGAGATAGAATATGCGCTTGCAAAAATATATGAGACAAAAAAAATGTATAAGGAGGCGTTAGAAGAATATAAAAAGATTATGGAGGTGGATTATAAATATAGAGATGTCTCAACAAAAGTAGAAACGTTAACAAAACAATTGGAGGTTACAAATTAAAGATGCCAAATACAAAACAGGCAGAAAAAGCAGTAAGACAGAATAACAGAAGAGCGCTAAGGAATAAGATTATAAAATCACAGATAAAAACAGCTATAAAAAAGGTAAGGATAGCGGTAGACAACAATGATAAGGAAAAAGCAAAGCAACTTTTAAAGCAGGCGCAGGCCATAATAGATAAAGCATACGTAAAAGGAGTTGTTCATAAAAATAATGCTGCCAGAAAGAAAAGTAAACTTGCTTTGTTGGTAAATAAAATTTCTAAATAACGCTATTATTTTATTACGAGTTAAGGAAGTTGGATTTCTTTAAAACTTTTGACTTTTTTCAATATTCATTATTAATTATTTCAGTAATAAGACAATAAGTTAATTTTAAAATGAAATGACTTCCTGTCTTACTGATGCACTTTCTTTAAGTTTTAACTTTTAAGTTCCTATTGCGCTAATTACTATTAATTGTCGTATCTTTACTTTTTATAGATGTATAAATAAAATAAACAATGAATAATGCTACTATAACTATTGGATAAAAAAACTGTTTAGACATTGACTTTTCGAGGAGGAATTCGATTCTTCCTATAAGTAACGTTTCTCGTGCCATTACGGTATAGCCGTAAGCAGCGCCGAAGGAAATTAGTAAAAAGTATAGTCCTAAGGTTGAAAGATTCTTCCAGATACCTTTTCTTTCAAATGAGAAAAAGAAATATGCTAAAACAGATATAACACCCACAAATATTATTATTAGATTCACGTTAATTGAATCTAATGTAAACTCCCCATTTATCTTAACAAGAGGTTGCATAGTAATCTCTATCTGTTTAAACAGAAACCCTTTAATTGTAGGGATAAGAGATTGACCTATTCCAACTCCAAACATAAAGGCAAGAACATATCGCGCAAGCCACGAATATCGGGGGATTAACTGAAAGAGTAATAATATACCGAGAACTGTGGGAATAATAATTACCCAGGAATCGCCTGCTTGTAAAACCTTATTTCCTTGAAAAACACTTTTTATCAATCTTCCAAAGGGTTCAAAGAATTTTGGTCTTAAATATATGAAGTAGGTTATTACAATAGAATAGCCGTAGGTAGTGCCAACGAAGATAGATTCTGCTATTTTAAATAACGGATTATCTTTATACAAAAATGAAAGTATTGCAAGAGTGCAATAGGTAGCAATCCATACACCGACTACTTGCGACCAAAGAATATTATTCATTTCTGCTTCTTATATAGAAACTGAAGATTGCCCAAGAGTATAACAATAATAATAAATATGTGTATGAACAATTGAGGAACCATTCTCTTATAGGCAAGTTCAGGTTTTTTTATAAGTGATTCATATTGATAAGCGCCTGTAACACCTGCCATTATACCTACCAACTGGCCTGTTTGGGTATAAGGGTAGAAATCAGTTCCCATAACTCCCGTGCAACCTGCCGCCAATTTTATTCTATACAGTTCAACTCCCAAAGGTATCCACCATCCGTCAATCGTGCCCGAGGGGGTTATATCAACTACTAACCTAAAATTACTTAAAGTTTTTATATTTTTTAGAAATCCAACTTCTTCTAATGGAACGCCGTCGGCTGTCTTAGGCGTTACTCTTTTGAAATTCGTTCCCATCAGTATGATTGTGTTTGTCGGCTGAGGTAAAAATCCCAAAGACGCAAAGTCCTTATTTCTTTCCTTTTTCATTTCCTCGGCAATTTCATTTACGGTATTAGAAACAAGGGTCAATCCCCTTTGGTCAAAAGTAAAATAGACAAATTTAATACCTTTACTAAACAGATGTCTTATTAGTGCTTTTGTCATTGGGGTAAGTTCAGCATCTGAACCTGGGGAGTAGTTTAAACTTAAAAGAACTACGTCATCAGGATTTGACTGTTCTATAAAATCGTAAATACTTTTTACGGGACCTGTCACCAATTTTTTAGGGACAATTCTATCTGAAAATTTAACTCCCAGTGCTAATGTAATGAAAACAAGGGCGAAAATTATGCGTCGTGTTGTGATGATATCCATCTTTTAGTCCTTTGTTCCTCCATAAATGGATTTATCAATGCCGAAAATAATTTTGAGGGAATATGCAACGGAAGCAATCGCAATGGTAAATATTAATGCTCTTTTGGCTGCGTTATTAGGAGTTGTTAAAAGCCATATACCGACATCTGGCAGTTTATCATAGAAATATACCCCTATAGGTATAAGGCCTATCATAACCAATATAGCGCCTGCTAAAAGTAATATACTGCCAAAATTTTTTACCCTAAAGCCTGTGTATGCAGCGCTGACTATATAAAAGCCCAGTAGCGCAAATACTGTAGAATCCAATGGCTGTATGACATAATTAAAGATATAATCCAATTGCTCTGACCTGCCTTCCTTCACATCAAAAGTGGCTGCCCCAACTACTGCGGTAGAAATGAGCGACAGCAATAAAACAAAACTATAAAACCATCCCGGATATTGCCTGCTGATATTAGTGAAATGAACCCGGAATATTGAAACAATGGCAATAACAATGGAAAAACCACCTATAATTACAAACCAGTCATTTATTTCCGTTGTAATCTCCTGCCTGGTAGGATTTCCTTCTGGAACGAAAGAGAGGATAACAAAAAACATTCCTCCTACAAAACAAATTACTGCTGGAATCGTTTTTTTAAGAAACATAGAAAAGATATTTTAAAAACTCAAAATTAAAAGAATTAAAGACAGACTCAATAAGAATGAGAGCAAATATAACAATTTTAAAAATATCTTGGACCTTTAGAGTTGAAATCAAAATTGGTTCTTTTGAAATATAAGCGCCGGCTGCATAGAGTTCTTCGCCTATAAGGGTATAATCACAGGTAACAACAAAGAACGGTAGTTGGGCAACTGAATCGGTTCCTGCTATCTGTACGGACCTATTGGCTGCGCCTGTTTCGGACAATAGTAACGCTTCTGCTGCAAAAGAACCTAAAAATAAATTTGTAGCGGTTTGTTCACGAACCATCAGAGCATTGACGCTTGCAACATAGCCAAATTGATTACTAGTTACAAAGAATACATCACGGTCCTTGTATAGGTCAGGACGCCCCGCTTCCAAATAACTATTTTTCGCAATCTCTTTGGCAGCAGTCATTACTATCGGGTCGTAATTGGGCATTATAATCCTACTTCCATATTGCGCCACCTTTTTTATTATTTCACTAAATATACTTAAAGATGCTATTGTAGAAATAGAACTAATGTCCCCCAGCCCACTGCAAAACAAAATTGACCTGCCCATCTCCGTTGCCCTACCTATAGCATTATCTATCGCATCTAATCCAGGTATCTTCCTTATAAAAATTGCCTTACCTCTTCTTACAACTGATATATAGTATAGTAGTAACACAGAAAATACAATTACAAACATCAATATATAAATACGGCCTGTATGAAACCAGTTAACTTTTGCCTGAATTTCTACAACGTTTGTTTTCGCAATAATCTCACCTGATTTTGAAACGTATTCAATAAAAAAACCTGCCTTAGCGCCTGGTTCTACTCCCTTTTGTAGCCACGGCAGTTTTTTGATTGCTACTCCATGGTAATTTTTATCTTCTTTGCTTTTTCCATAAAATTCTCTCAACTCACCCTTTAACTTTTTATCGTCCGAAAATTCATCTAATAAAACATTCTCATTTTTATCATTTACTCCGTAAACCCTGTATTTGTTTTCTCCTTTCTCCCCTTCGAACCTCTTCCACAGCAAACAAAATGCTTTACCACCATCATTTGGACAGTCCTCTGCTATAAACCCCTTGAAATTATCAGAACTTATCCCTTGAGCAGATATTTGAAAAGATACTATAAACAATACAAATATAGAGACCCAAAAACAGCCCTTTCTACTCTGAAAACCATTTTCAGAATAAAACATTTGCTTATTATAAAATTTTGTAAATAAAATATAAATACATGCTTCAAAACCCAAAATTAAAGGGAATTTCAACGAAAGTTAACTTGCCAAAATGCTAACTTCGTAATAAATGATAATGAATGATACAATAACAACGGGTATTTCAACTCTTTCTATACCGTTTATAATATTCAACAAACAATTAAACATTGTATTTGTCAATGATAGTTTTAAAAGCGAATTTAATTTTGAACCCTCTGGTGCTCTACACAACTTCTTGGATAAAGATACCATTGCCAGCGTGGAGGACTTTTTAAATGGACAACAGCGCTATATCGTCATCAATAATGTTCTTTTAGATACAGGAACCGAAAAAGTGGAGGCGGGGTGTATAGTTTCTAAAACAGATGATAACAAAAAATTCATTTCTTACGTGTATAAAAAGTCAGCCGACGCAAAAAGTAAAGAGCATCTTCAGCAGACAATTGAATTACAAAGAAATGCCTTGCGTATTCACGCTCTTACAGAAAAAATAAGACATATTCCTTTGGTGATATCGCAGATTCTCACTATAAATCAGGAAGAGGAATTCTTCAAAAACGTTTCAAACTTTCTTACAAATGAACCAGAATTAGGCATAAAAAAAATTGACTTCTACATTCTGAAAAACAAGAAATTATACATTTATAAAGAAGAGGGAGAATTGACCGAGTTTAACGATGAAACAGAATACCCCAGAATTATGAAGATTATAAGTTCACAAGAACCGTTATTAGAACAACATACGATCTATTACTCACCACTTATAGGAAAGCAAAATACTTTTGGCGTTATAAAACTCATATTAGACGAATTTGAAGTTAAACTTATCTTCGAAAATCAGTTAATAGCCCAAGGTTACATAGATTCATTGGAATCATTAGCAAAAATTTTAGGTATAACTTTTAACAGTATCATCTTATATGAAAAATTAGAAGAATTATCTGTTACGGATGAATTAACGGGGGCATATAACAGAAGATTTTTTGATAAAAAAATTAAGGAAGAATTTACAAGGGCACGAAGATATAAAAAAGATATCTCACTCCTTATTGTGGATATGGATAATTTAAAAGAGATTAATGATACTTATGGACATTTAGTTGGCGATGAGGCGTTAGTAAAACTTTCAAATACTTTATCCAGCAACCTAAGAAGCACGGATTATCTGTGCAGATACGGTGGTGATGAGTTTGCAATTATTATGCCGGAAACATCCGGTTACGATGCTTTTTACAAAGCAGAACTGTTAAGAAAGTTAATTGCCTTAGAAGACATTACTCTGCCCAACGGATGCTCATTCAATATAACCGTCAGTATAGGTATAGGTGAATATACTGAAAACATCGCTACAGAAGAAGAACTTATAAAAAAAGCGGATACCGCCTTATACATAGCAAAAAGCAAGGGTAAAAATACAGTAGTATAAAGTAGCACTTGAAAATCTTTTTTGTAATACTTTACATTCTCATTTTTATATCCATTACAGGCGTTCTCCTTATCATAAATACTCCAAAAGATACCATAGGCCACTGTAAGGATATAACTGTATCTATTGCCCCCCCTAACTTGCAAAAATACACCAACTACATAGAAGTTCCAAAAAATACTCTAATAAAAGTAAATTCTTCTGAGAATTCACAATCAAATAAAAGGGTTGCTTTTACATTTACATATCAATATCCCAATAAATTGCTTGTAAATTATGAGGATAAATACCATACTATTAATTTAAAAAAGAACAAGACAAAAAAACTCATATTAAAAATCACAAATAGCAAAACATCAAAAACATATTACAGATTTTTAGTAAGATATACACCTAAAAAATCTGTTTCTTTACAGAGCGATAAAATAGTTATATTGAAACAAGAGTCGCTTGAAAACCCCTATTTACTCAACAAATTGATGAGTAAATATCATAAAATTATCATACAGATGGATAGTTGTAAGACCTCCAAACAGCCGATAGTCCAAAGAAGGAATACAGAAAACGAAATACAGAATACAGGGGATATAAAAAACAAAAATATGCAATTAAAAGAATCCTCCTCGCAAACCCCCAGCAGTATTATAAATAACCAAACTCCCAAACCCAATAACATCTTAATACATCCTGATACAAAAACCCCTTCTGTATTTGTGATATTAGACAAATCAGGAAGTTTAAATGAATTTGACAGAAAACCGCTAAAATTAGTCAAGTCCACAATTTCAAACATCCTAGATACACTTACCAATAAAAATGCAAAATTAACCATAGGAGCGTTTGATGATAATAAGCAATGGTTGTTTGAAAACATACAAACATCCGAGGTAAACCTCAACCTCATAAAAAATTTTCTCAACAACATTTACGCGGACGGTGGAACGAATTTGTACAAAATACTGGAAAGTTGCTCTCATAAGGAAACGCATAATAATCTTGAAAATTACTTGATTGTAATTACAGACGGATTTGTCCAGCCAGCCAATTTTCAAAAGGTATCCAAAAAACTTAGAAAAAAATTTAAAAATATCATAATTATAGGTGCAGGTATAGAAATAAATGTGGAATTTGTCAATCACCTTGCAAATTTATTGAAAGGTAATCTATATTTAATCACTGATGAAAATGACCTACATCAACTACCCAACTCCATAAAAAAATTGACTGCAAACTTACCCATCACAAAAATCACAAACAACAATCTCAGTAATAACTACAAAGAAGAAACGATAAACCCAAACACGATGGATACTTCTTCTAATATTGGGCTGATTCAATTCTCTACTCCAATCTCCATTACACAAGATAACGACCCTTCAATCCATTTTACTAAATTGTATGTATTGGATAAAAATAACGTATATAACTTTAAAGTAAATTCAACAATCTGCGGTTCATTTTTAATAGATGGATTTAAACCATTCGGATATAATGAGTTTTTGCAAAACATACTGTTCAAGAGCGTTGATTTTCAAGAGAAAATTATCCTATCCGTCGCTAAGATTGACAGTTTATTTCAAAATCCCTATCTAAAAAAAAAGATGATAGATATATTATACAATAATTATGCAGAACGTTTCACCAAAAATTCAGAAGAAATATTCTACAGAAAAACATACCATTCAATAAACATTGGAAACCATTTTATAAGGTTTACGTTTAGCAAGTTCAAACATACCAACCCTTCCAATAGTGTAGTTACTATTAATAACTGCCCAAATAAAAATATTAGAAATTATAATACTATATACAGTTTATGGTTGTCACTATCAATAATAATACTTGCTGGAATAAAGATAATTTGGGGATGAGCACGATATTAGCGGCTATTTACTTTTGTCTATTTACCTTTGGTTTATTGATTGGAAATGATAAGTTTACAAATTTTCATAAAGAAATGTATCATTACGCAACGGCTGCATGTTCCAAATCTAATATAGATACTGTTCTATCAAAGTTACACGCAAGGTTCGAAGAAGAATTCGCCTTTTTATCATCCATAAACAAAGCAACTATTTTTTCTCCATACTTCTATTTTGTAATAAGATGCATCCCATTGGAAAAAATCATAGAAGAAACAAAAGGATTACCTTATGGTTTTGTTAGAAATTTACTGTTCCTGAAATATAAATTTCTTGTAGAAAGTCATCTAAAAAATTGTATAGAACCGATAAACTATAACTTTGGACACTATAAAGGACAACATAAAAGAATTTGGAAACTTCCAAACAAAAGGTGGGTGTATCTAATTTTGAAAAACATAATCAAAAATCCTGAATATCCTTATATAATTCCGGATATAGATCCTGGATACTACAAAACAATGAGGGTCCTAGCAACGGATGCATTAAGTGAGGCAACTTATGGCAAAAGCAAGGTTGTTTCTCTATTGAAATCTCTTGTAAGTATGAAAGGAATGGAAGACGAATTAAATAACATTGATTTATACAACCTATCGCACCCTGCTCTTATATCTTTGGGCGTATTAGGAGAAAAAGAGTTTGTAAATATCTACATAAACAACATAAGGACGCTTCAAACTATATATTTATTCAGAGGATTACAACACATATTTTACCATCTCGAACTTAAAATAGCCGACCTATATGTATATACAGGACAATATAAAAAGGCACTAAACATTTTCAGAAGCTTAATGTTTGTCGGCGACAAAACGTTTTTCTACAATATGGCTTGTCTACTTTCACTAATGGGCGAAAAACAACAAGCATTGGGTATGTTAAAACGAGCCATAAAAGCAGGATATTCAGACCTTCAGTGGTTAAAAAAAGATAAGGAGTTGGACCTTATAAGAAATACAAAGCAATTCAAAAGGATGGTGAAACATTTAGAAAAGAAATTAAGAGAACAATAGAATAAGAACTCAAAACTCAAAAGTTTCAAAGAAATTTAATGTCCTATACTTGCTAATGCGCAAGAAAACAATAAATAATAAATCTTAAATGTTACATAATAATGTTCTATTGATAGATAACTACGACTCTTTCACTTACAACATAGCGTCACTTTTATTTATGACAGTAGAGAATAGTTCCGCCCACTCATTTGTGTGTAAACAGAGATCTATACATACCATAAAAGGAACAAAAATGTTAATTGATATATACTATAATGATGACATAAATGTTGAAATAGCCCGAGATTATGACATAATCGTCGTATCTTCTGGTCCCTATACGCCTAAAAAAAGCGCTAATTCCTATAAAATCACTGAACAATTTCTCGGCCAAAAACCTATTTTAGGTATATGCTTGGGTAACCAGATAATTGGAAATATATTAGGATTTAACGTGAAAAGGTCAAAAAATATTATTCACGGTGATAAGGAGTATATTACCCATTTTGCCTTCCCTTTTTGGAAAGGCATTCCTAAAAGAATCAGCGTTGCAAGGTATAATTCCCTCGTATTACACACGACAAGTAAATTACTTAATAAATACGTATCCAGTATCTCGGATGATGGTGAAATTATGTCAATAGAAAATGAGAAAGAGAAATTTTTAGGAGTGCAATTTCATCCCGATTCTTTTTTATCTTCCAAACATACTCATAAATTAATAAAAAACTTTTTTACTTATTTAAATCTATAATTTCAAAACGGCAACAGATAGAAAGGGATGACGATGCTGCAAACCCAAGTAGTGGACAAGATACTTTACATAACAATAAATAATCCACCTGTTAACGTTATAAACATACAACTGATGAAAGAATTAACAGCAACCTTACAAAATAGTAAAGAATTCTTTGTTGCAATAAGAGCGGAAGGAAAGATTTTTTCTGCGGGGGCAGATGTAAAAGAACATCTACCTGATAAAGTAGAAGAAATGCTTCTGACGTTTAACATAATGGCAAAAACGTTATTTTCATATAAGGGGATAATATTTTCTATGGTCCATTCGCACTGTTACGGTGGGGCAATGGAACTGGCTTTGTCCTGTGATTTTACAATAGCAAAAAGCAACGCAATTTTCTCACAACCTGAAATAAAACTTGCCTGCTTTCCACCTCTTGCTCTTGCATGGTTTCCCTATATCATGCCTTATAAAACATTTTATAAATTAGTGCTTAAAGGAGAACAAATAAGTTCAGATGAACTTGAAAGGATTGGCGTAATTGATAAAGTAATAAAGTCAGACAAGTTTTCCGAGGAAGCGCATTCTTTTATCTCGGATTTTACAAAAATCAGTAAAACCGCTATCTCCATAACCAGAAGAATCATCAAAAATAGATATAAAGAGGAAATATTTTCTAAGTTAGACGAGTATACAAGAATATATCTACAAGAATTAATAAAAACCAAAGATGCAATAGAAGGTGTTCAGGCATTCATAGAGAAAAGACAACCCTCGTGGAATTATGAATTATAGATGAAAATGAGATTGCCAAGCAAGTTAAAAGTTTGCTCACTTTTTAGCACTATGATGGTAATTTCTGATTAAAAGATAAGGAGAAGAAAATGGCGGAATATAAATATCTAAAACTGGAAAAACCTGATAGTGGCATTGCACTTATCAGGTTCTTAAAAACAAAAAAATATGTGATTTTTTCTACAGCGTTGATTAAAGAACTTGTAGAATGTTTAAAAGAGCAAGATGCCGACGAGGGTATTCGGGTCATTGTAGTGACAGGAGATGAAGATGCCTTTTCTGTTGGCGCAGATATAACAGAAATGAAAGATAAAAAAGCGCTGGATGTTCATAAATATGAACGAGGTAAACTATGGCAGGAGATAAGAAAAATTGAAAAACCCATAATCTGCGCCGTAAGTGGTTACTGCTTTGGCGGAGGATGCGAAATTGTATTGATGTCTGACATAGTAATTGCTTCCGATACAGCACAATTCAGCCAACCAGAAATAAATCTGGGCTTTATACCAGGAGCAGGCGGAACAGTTGGCTGGAGTAAATTGTGCGGTAAATTTATAGCATCAGAAATATTGATGACAGGAAGAATGGTAACTGCTACAGAAGCACAGCAATTAAAACTCATTAATAAAATTGTTCCAAAAGAAAAATTCCTACAAGAGGCAATTGAAATGGCAAAGCTCATATCATCTAAATCACCTTACGCCATAAAGTTTATTAAAAAACTGGTCCAAAAAGCCCAAGACCTCCCAACCGATGTGTGTTCAGAATTTGAAAGAAGATACTTTGAACTCTTGTTTGATACAAAAGAAACACAAGAACTTATCAATAAATTCCTCCAAAGATAAGTTTGAAATTTAAGGTGTAGAATGATAAAGGGAAGAAAAACTCAAACATCAAAGTTCAAGAATTTAAGGTTTAATGGCTGCAATAATAGTTGACTGTATCCGAACCCCCTTAGGTAAATATGGTGGCTCTCTTGCAAAAGTAAGGCCTGATGATTTAGCGGCACTTGTTATCGAAAAAATAGTTGAAAGAAATAAGATTGACCCATACAAGATAGATGAG
Organism: uncultured Planctomycetaceae bacterium; assembly: GCA_964633175.1. Lineage (GTDB taxonomy): Bacteria > Planctomycetota > MHYJ01 > CAZWFP01 > CAZWFP01 > CAZWFP01. The sequence goes on from CAZWFP010000045.1 coordinate 13,105, forward strand.
GTAATTTTAGGTTGCGCCTCAGGGGCAGGTGAAGATAGTCGTAACATCGCAAGAAATGCAATTTTAGTATCCAAGTTGCCTTACGATATAAGTGCATTTACCGTAAACCGTCTGTGCGCCTCAGGACTCCAAGCAATAATAGTAGCCTCAGCGCTGATAAATTCAGGACACTCAAAACTGATACTGGCAGGAGGAGTAGAAAGTATGTCTAGAGCTCCTTATGTTTTCGCAAAGATGGATACTCCTTTTCAAAAGGGCAATTTTACCGTTTATGACAGCGCTTTAGGATGGAGATTCGTTAACCCAAAATTTTTAGAGAAATACAGACCCCTCTCTATGGGCGAAACCGCAGAGGTTCTATATGAAAAATATAAAATACCACGACAAGAGCAAGATTTATTCGCCCTACTGAGCCATCAGAGAGTGTGCAAAGCGTATAAAGAAAATAAATTTAAGGATGAAATTATTCCAGTTGAATACACCGATAAATATGGCAATATACAAAAAATTGAAAGAGACGAAGGACCGCGAGAAGATACAACCTTAGAAAAACTTGCCAAATTACCACCTGTTTTTAAAAAGGATGGGACAGTTACAGCAGGGAATAGTTGCCCTACAAGCGATGGCGCCGCATGCACCCTGGTCGTCGATGAAAACTTGGCAAAAGAAATGGGATTTTCCTTCGGCTTAAAACTCATACATACACTATCAGTTGGCGTCCACCCCGATTATATGGGTATCGCTCCTGTTTATGCTACAAAAAAATTGTTAAAACAATTAAACATATCTTTAGACCAGATTGATTTAATAGAAATAAATGAAGCATTCGCTATTCAAATTCTTGCCTGCTTACAAGAGTTAAAAATATCACAAGACAGAATAAATAAATTAGGTGGAGCAATCGCATTAGGACATCCTTTAGGTTGCACAGGCGCAAGAATGGTTACTACCGCCTTTTATCAGATCAAAAGAGAAAACTTAAAAAACGCTCTCTTAACCCTCTGCGTCGGTTCAGGTCAAGGCGTCGCATCTTACTTTGAAACATGGAAATTAAATGATTAATTTCAATTGAAAAATTTGGTAGATTTCACCCCACTCCTTTCATTTTCCATAATTCATCATTCACTATTTAACATCCGTCATTCTGACCACTTGACAGTATCCACTTCCCACTTCTTCCTTTCGGCTTCTGACTATTAAATGTGGAATTCTCACTGTTTGTTTTTGGTTATTTCTTCGGCTCTATCCCGTTTGGATACATCATAGCCAAACTATTCTTTGGCAAAGACATCCGGGAATATTACAGTAAAAATATAGGAGCTACTAATGTTTCAAGGGTCTTAGGATGGAAAGTAGGTATCATTGTCTTCATACTCGACTTTCTAAAATCTTATCTTCCCACCACATTAATTTATTTTAATTATGGGGGCTTCCTTCAGTATTCAGTATTTAGTATTCAGTATTCAACATTATATGCGGTTATAACAGGTTGTGGCGCCGTATTCGGACACTTAAATCCCTATTCCCTCGATTTTAAAGGTGGCAAAGGAGTCGCTACTTTCTTCGGAACTATTACCGCTTTAAATTTATCATTAGCCATTATCGCAGGTATAATTTGGGTTACTTTATTCCTTATATTTCATATATCAGCCATTTCCAGCTTGGCTGGAATACTATTCATCTCAATCGGTTGCTTTATCCCTTACTTCTGGCATACTGACATACCCCTAAAAGCAAAAATAATACTTATCATCACCGCATGTTCAACTTTTTTAAAACACATCGAAAATATAATACGACTATTGGAAAAAAAAGAATACAAGATTTAATATGAAAAGAATTATTACTCTAACTATAGCGCTTGTTATTTTGCAATATTCAATATCGCAGCAAGAGAAAGATAAAAACGATACTGTTAAGTTTTTGGAAAATATAAGGCAAATAATCAAAAAAATAATATAGAACAAACAGTATAAAGTAAAAAGGAGAAAGCAGAAATTACCGCACTTTCAAATTCCCCTTTTGTAGTTTACCTTCCATCCTTCATTCTTCATTTATTCCGAATTAGCGCGTTTAGAGCCCAACGCATTAAAGTAGCACAGGCATTCTTGCCTGTGAAAGACAAAGATACACAGACAGAAATGTCTGTGCTACTTAAACTTTCAAACCTTGAACTTTTGACCTTTGACTTTTTAAGGGAGCAATGGAAAGTCAACA
>CAZWFP010000046.1:0-15047 GCA_964633175.1 uncultured Planctomycetaceae bacterium
GATAATATAGAAGAGGTTTTATCGGTTATTGCGTCTAAGGTAGGAGGTGGGGATATAAAGTATCAAGATATCTTGTCTAGTTTAAAGAAGTGTTGTGAACCGAATCATGTTGATGAGGAAAATAGGTGTCAGCTTGGGTGGGACACGTGTGACGCCACCATAAGCTATTCTGCGGACAAGCGCAAAGAAGAGGTTGATAAGATAAAGAAGGAAATAGGAGAAGAGGCGTTAAAGTGGATGAAGGAGGATATGAATAATATTTCAGCAGAGTGTAAGTGAGATTACACCTTATTTAATAGGTTTAATGGAAAATCCAAGTCGCTAAACGCGCTAACTTGGCGTAAATGAAGAATGAAGGAAGATTGCAAAGAGGGAAAATTTCACTTCTATGAGAAACTGGATGAAGATTGCAGAAAATATTTTAACGCCCCCGTTTCGCATATTTTTAAATCAGATGCTTTGACATTGACCAATAGTTTTATACATAACATTGTGTGTCAGAGAAAAGAATGTGTGGCTGGTGAATGCAAACAAGAGGTTAAAAATGGCGTTATGTTCATACCTATATGTAAAGATACGGATGAAGAATGTTTGGAAAAAGGTTGTAAGAAAAATGACAATAAATGTTTCACAAAAACTTGCAATTTGCATATAAACGCTCTTGATACTAATATTTTGCAGACAACGTTTGGGTGTTTGTGATATATTTGAATTTTTGATTTTAGGCTTTTTTAAGGACTATAAACTGACTCTTTCTTTTTGGTTAGATGTTGACATTACTCTTTCTATGCGCTTTATAAATATTTTTTTACCTCTTCTAAGAGGTGGGTATAGTAACAATGACATTTTATGTTATTATCCTTGTTAAACTTCTCTTCGGCTTCATTGAATTGTCTGATAATAATTTCTGTATCTTCTTTTGAAAGGATTTTATCTGTCATAGGGAATAGGATATTGTCTTCTTTGAAGATATGTTGTCTTAGTAGGTCAGTATATGATGATGCAGACGTTTTTATGGAGTTACACTCTTGTTTTTTTCCGCCGTAGAATTCGTCGAGGTAGAACTGAAATTTTTTTATGAGCTCTCTTGCTTGTGTATGTTCGGTAAGCATTACAGCGATAGGGCCTGTGTCATTTGGTAGTCCTTTATTGACTAAGAATGGGAATAGTATATTTTCCTCTTTTGCATGATGGCAACTGTCAGCAAAGTTTCTTACGAAATCAATTAGTTTCGTAAAAATATCTTTACTGGGTAATATCCTATTGATTTGTTCTATCTTTTTGACTGAACTATCTATCAGGATTAATGCTTTTTCTATGATTCTATGCTCTCGTTTTAATATCTCTGTTGGTTTATTGAAGTTTTTTTCCGTATTTAATCTCCTAATTTATAAATTACAAATGGTTGATGGCGAGGTATTGGAGAGGTAGGTATTAAGTAAACTTTGCAATGTGATACTTTTAAACTTGGCGAACATTTGTATAACGTTATCCTTTATTATGGGGTGAAGAGGGCATTGTTTGTAAGAGGGGTTTTTACCGTATAAGAGGCATGGATGTTGTCCACAAAAGCAGTTGGAATAATTTGAGAAATTTTCAAAAGGTTCAATTATTTCGTATAAGGTTAAGTCATTGGGGTCTTTTTGAAGGTTGTAACCGCCTTTTTTACCTGGGTGGGCTATGAGAATACCAGCGTGAACCAATTTTGAGAGGATTTTATATAGATAATGTGGAGGTATCCCACATGCTTTGGAGAGATGAGAGGAAAGGAAAGGGGCATTAGCATTTGTTGGTGAGTCGTTGGTTTTGCTGGTAGGACATTCTCTTGTGGTTTTCTTCATATTTTCTGCCATATGCACCATGATTCTGAGCGCATAAATTGACGCTTTTTGCAGTATCAATTTTGACTCCTTCTTGAATTTTGGACTTTCCTCTATAAGGGGAGGGGGCAAATTTTGTGCCAAATGATTTCTGTCAAAAAAGTATTACTTTATCAATGAAAAAATAGGATTTATGGACAGTCATATCTCAATTTTGATAAAGTAGTTTGTATAACTGTTCAAATTTGATAGATATAGCAAAAGAAAGTTGATTTTTAAGTATTCATCTTCACCATGTCTTTTTGAGGAATTACCACAAAGAGGGAAATACCTTAAAAGGTCAAAGGTCAAAACTCAAAAGTCAAAGATTAAAAGTGCAAGGTTTAAGGTTTAATGAAAAATCTAACTCGTTAAACTCTAAACTCGTATAAAATAATATAGTTAAAAGGTTGTTTTTTTTACTAAATTATTCCAGTTTTTATTGATTTCTGATTGTATTATTTCTATATCATTACTGGATAGATGAGAAAAACGGCCTTGTAGTTTCAGATATTCATTTACGGGAATTCCTTTAGGTATGTAATTTATAACATATTTTTCTCCATTGAATATTTCGTATAGTGGGAAGACTTTTGTTTCGACTGCCAATCGGGATAGTTTAACAGCATATTTTGCATCACTTTTCCATCCTGTAGGGCAAGAACAAAGGTAGTGGATGAATCTGAAACCCTTTATTTCTTTTGCTTTTTTGAATTTATTGACCATATCTTCAGGGAATGCCAAAGCAACAGTAGCGCAGTATGGAATTTTATGTGCGGCTAATATAGCTGCAATGTCTTTTTTGGGTTGTTCTTTTGGAGCGTTTGCGGGTGTGGTAGTAGTCCATGCGCGCAGTGGTGTTGCAGAAGAGCGTTGAATACCCGTATTCATATACGCTTCGTTGTCATAACAGATATATATAATGTCTTCGTTTCTTTCTGCTGCTGCGGATAAAGCCTGAAGGCCTATGTCAAACGTTCCTCCATCTCCTGCCCATCCAATGACTTGAATATGTTCTTTACCTAATACTTCAAATGCTGCTTTTATACCTGAGGCGGTTGCTGCGGTGGTTTCAAAAGCACAATGCGCAAATGGGACTCTTGTAGCAGATACCGGGAATGGTCCATCTACGACCGCAAAACAGCAAGCAGGAGCAACGATTACTGTATCTTTACCAAATACATCTAACGCTAAACGATATGCTGGTATTATACCACAACCCTGACATGCTAAGTGTCCTGAACTTACGAGAGGTTTTTTTTCTAACTCTATATTGAAATTCTTTTTGAACATAAACTGTGGTTTTTCAATAATTTTGGTTGTGTCAGACATTTTTTATTCTTCGATTGTCATAGCCATACTGTTTCGGGGTTGGGATTTTCTCGTTCTAATGTAGATTGGATGATATTTCTTAGTATTTCAATTGATATATCTTTACCACCGAGTCCGCTGATGTATCCATATAATTTTGGTCGTTTAGTTTCATTATAAAGAGCAGATTTTATTTCTTGAGCAAATATGCCGTGGTGTCCATAAGAAATATTTCTATCTAAGACAGCAACTTTTTTACAATTGGATAAATGTTTTCTAACTTCTTCAAAGGGGAAAGGACGGAAGACGCGGATTTTCAATCTTCCAACCTTTATACCTCGTTTTCTGTAAAATTCTATGACGGGTATAGCGGTTGAAGATGGAGTTGCGGATGTTACTAAAATAACATCAGCATCCTCACACTTATATGGTTCAACGATTCCATATTCTCTTGCGAAAGTATATTTATAACTTTTAACAAGTTCTTTTATTGTGATTAACGCTTTTTGCATTGATTCATTTAATTTATGTCGGATAGGTTGATAATATTCTGGTGTAAGTAGTCCACCGAATGTGAATGGTTTTTCTGGGTCAAGACTGTATAAAGGTTTTCTATGGGGTAGCCATTGAGCGACGGTATCTTCGTTTGGTAAGGCAACCGCTTCTGCGGTGTGAGATAGAACGAAAGCGTCTAAGACAATCATTACTGGTATGCTATGTAATTCGGAGAGTTTATATGCTATAATAATGGTATCCAAGACCTCCTGAGGGTTTTCGCAATAAAATTGCATCCAACCTGTATCTCTTTGAGAAAGGGAGTCGTTTTGGTCTGTCCAGATATTCCAGCCTGGTGCCATAGCTCTATTTACATTAACAAGGACGATGGGGAGTCGGGCTCCCGATGTCCAGTGTAAGAGTTCATGCATAAGGGTTAAGCCTTGTGAGCTTGTAGCGGTAAATACTCTTGCGCCTGCTAAGGATGCGCCGATGCAAGCAGCCAGAGCGGAATGTTCTGACTCTACGTTAATGAACTTATTTTTCCATTTGGCGCGTCCCATAAGTTCTGCCAATGTTTCAATTATTGAGGTCTGTGGGGTAATAGGATATGCAGCTACAACCTGCACACGTGATAAGTATGCTCCATACGCTGCTGCTTGGTTACCTGTCAATATAGTTACCTTTTGTTTATTATCCGTTGGTTGAGCTGTCTGTATCATTTTAGCATTTTTCAATTTTTTCTAAGTTTGCTTCTCTAAGATGTATTGCATTACGTGGGCATTCTTCAACGCAGATGCCGCATCCTTTACAGTAATCGTAATTTATTACATAATTTTTGCCATCAAAATTAATAGCAAGTTCTGGACAGAAAATTCTGCAATTATCACAATATACGCAGGTTCCACACTTAAAGCATCTTGTTGCTTCTTTTATTGCATCTTCTTCTGTTAAAGTTTTTTCTATTTCAGTAAAAGAATGACTTCTTTGGGAAAGAGGGATTTTGGGGATGGATACGGGCGCATCTTTATTGAAATAAGCCATATTGAACGTTTTGAATTTTGCTAATTCTTTACTTGCTCCTCTATCATTAGTGAGATTGGGGTAAAAAACAATGCCCTTTTTAAATTCGGTTGGTTGTTCAAAGTAAGAACGAATAGCGTAAGCTGCTTCTCTTCCTCTTTTTATAGCATCAGCAACAGTTGAGCTGTTATTTGCGCAATCGCCGCAAGCGAATACCTTTTCTATATTTGTTTGGTAATTGCTTGATATTTTAATTTGTTTATTTTCTATAATTATTTTATCTTTTAGATGTGGTAGGTCCATATATTCGCCGATGGCTTTTACGATTGCATCAGCAGGTAAGTGGAAGTGGGAGTTTCTTATAGGAATTGGCTTTGGGCGCCCGCTTTCATCAGGAGGACCTAATTCCATTCGTAGACATTCTAATGCAACCAGTTTATCTTTTTCAAAAATCAATTTATTTGGAGCAACTAAAAAATCAATTGCTACTCCTTCTTGGATTGCCTCATCTACTTCTTCTTTTATTGCAGGCATTTCTTTGCGTGTTCTTCTATATAGTATGCGCGCTTGTTTGCCTAATAAAAGGAGTGTTCTTGCACAATCTATCGCTGTATTGCCCCCTCCTATAACCAACACTTTTTCACCGATTTCTACTTTTTCGCCATAATTTATCCGTTTTAAAAATTCTACTCCGTCAAATATCTGTTTGTGTTCCTCGCCTTCTAAGCCAAGTTTAGATGATACGGGTTTCCCTATTGCAAGTAACAGGGCGTCATAGCGCATTAATAAATCTTCTAAAAAAACTGTTTTACCTAATGTTTCATTGAATTTAAAGTTTACGCCCATTGCTTTTAACTTTCCAATTTCCTGTTTAACGATATCTTTGGGTAGACGAAATTCAGGGATGCCTGTTTGTAACAGTCCACCGGCTACTTTTTCTTTTTCTATAATGGTAGTATCATAACCAAATAAACGTAGGAAGAATGCGGCAGATAATCCTGCCGGTCCTGAGCCTATTATTGCTATGTGTTTTTTCTTTGCCAATCCATCTTGCGGTTTTGTCATTTCAGGGAGAATTTTATGTTGTAGAGCGTAGTCCCCCAACAATCTTTCCAAAGCGCGGATTTGGATTCCTCCTCCATAGGCTTTCCTGTTACACGGCTGTTCACAAGGATGGGGACAGACTCTTCCTGTAATGGAGGGGAAAGGGTTTGCCTTATACATATATAATGATGCTTCTTCAAACCTTCCTTCTTCAAGCAATCTTATCCAAATTACTATATCATGTCCTACTAAACATCTATCTACGCATGGTGGTGTGAAATCTTGATAATATGGTTCAAGATATTTCCAAGAACCTGTTTTTGTATTTTCTGTGGTTTTGGTGGATATTACAAAACCCTGTAGTTCTTCTTCCATAAATTTAAATTTTTAGACTCCCATACTTCTGAGAGGTGGCAGTAGAACCTTTTCATAGGCCTCTTGCACAGCAGAGATATTGTCATTGGCTTTATTTTCAGGAAAACTTTCTTTAATTGCCGCTATTAAAGAGTTTAAACTGACAAGTTCTGAGAATCTTGCGTATGCGCCTAATATAGATGTATTGGCGATAGGATTGGTGGATGTTCCTATCTTATGTTTTACTGCGATGGAAGAAGCATCGACGGTGGCTACTTTATATTTAAAACTCAGGTCTATTTGTGCAGGTTCTTTGGAGGTATTTATAAGTATAATGGAGGTGGGACTAATATCTTTTGAAACGTCTATAAAGTTTAATAAGGAATGGTCCAATATAATGAGTTGGTTAGGTCTATATATTTTTGTTTTTTCGTATATAAGTTTTTTATCTGCGCGCAGATAAGCCTGGACTGGAGAGCCACGGCGTTCTACGCCGAACTCTGGGAAACTTTGGACATAGTATCCTTCTATATGAAACGTTTTAGCAAGTATTAAAGAAGCGACAACAGCGCCTTGACCACCTCGTCCGTGAATTCTCATTTCTATTTTCATTTTTTAGATACTATACTTTTTCAACGTCAATTAGCGCCTTTAATTTTGGCATTTGAGTATAATTATTGGGATTTTATAAATCTATCTTTTGCTAATAAAGCGCTTCCTAAGGCTACCACATATTCTGGTTCTTTTGGAACATTGATTTTTAATTTTAATTCTTCCTGTAGGGCTTTTACCATACCTTTTTGTTTTGCGACATTGCCAATGAAAGTGAGTTCATTTTCTATTCCGATTTGTTTGAGTAAGGCAAGGGATCTTAATGCGAGGGATTTGTAAATTCCACCGACGATATCCTCTAATTTATAACCTGAGGTAACTCTGTTTATAATTTCTGATTCTGCTAAAACGGCGCAAATGCAAGATATTGGTTCAATGTCAGGATTTAGGCATTCGATATCGCCTATTTTTTCTATAGGTATTTCCAGATACTTGGCTGCTTTAGCGATAAAGCTACCTGAACCTGCTGCGCATTTATCGTTTAATTTGAATTTTTGTATTTTACCTTGATTATTTATTTTTATGCATTTAGTGCTTTGAGCGCCGATATCTAGAATTGTTTTCGTATTAGGGAAAATATGGAAGGTTCCTCTTGCCGCTGCCGTTAATTCTGTAACCTGAAAATTTCTAAAATCAATCAAGTAGCGTCCTAAGCCGGTAGAAATAATAAAACCTATATCTTCCTCGTATATATTTAATTTATTTAATAAATTATTTAGAAGGGTTTTAGAGAGAATGGAATATTCAGGGGTTGCTTTTATTTTTTCTTTACCTTTTATTTGTTCATTTCCGTCAATTATTACGATTCTGATTTCGCTGGAGCCGGCATCAATACCAACAAAATATGTGGTAAGGAGTGAGTAATTGGCAAGTGTAGATGGCATATAATTTAAGATTTTGCCATTAAAATGTTATGCTTTTCTAATGCATATAAACTAGCGCCTATCGCCCCTGCAAAATGTGTAAGATCAGAAGTATTTATATTTGTTCCTAACTTCTCTTCAAGCGCTTTTACCATTCCTATATTTCTTGATACCCCACCTGTAAAAGTTATTTCTTTATTTATACCAACTCTTTTGGCTAATGATAAGGTTCTATTTGCAATTGATATATGAACACCTCTTAAGATATCTTCTACTTTTTTTGCTCGTGCAATGTAAGATAGAATTTCTGATTCTACGAATACGGTGCAGACGGAGGTCAGTTTTACGGGTTTGGAACTTTTTAGCGATATAGGACCTATTTCAGACAAGGTAAGATTTAAAATATCTGCAGCTGCTGAAAGGAATCTTCCGGTTCCTGCCGCGCATTTATCATTCATTGAAAAATCTATTACTTCTCCATTTTCACCAGCTCTAATAACTTTTGTATCCTGTCCTCCAATATCAATAACTGTTTTTGTATTTGGGAAGAGGAAGTTTGCGCCTTTTGCATGACATGCTATTTCTGTAACCTGAACGTTGCCAAAAGTAACTTTATATCTGCCGTAACCTGTTCCTACAATAAATTTAATATGTTTTTTCTCTATTTTTGAGAGATCCACAAGAGAGTTTAACATTTTTTCTGCGGTTTTTGTTAAATCGACTGCTGTGTCAATCAGATTTTTCTCAATGATTTCTTTCCTTTCGTTTATCAAAACACCTTTAGTTTGAGTAGAACCAACATCAATTCCTACAAAGTAGTTCATTTATTTTTTACCAAATTTTCTAACTTCTAATGCTTCAAAGAAGGCGTCAATTCTGTTTTTTACCTGTGCCTCTGCAAAATATCTTGGGTCTTCAAGGTCAGATTCAATGTAAAGGGTTGGAATATTTTTATGTATAAAAAGTTCTCTCATATCACCCTGGCCGCATGAGAATAGGCGACAACTTTTTACAAAGTGTATGAATAAAGCATCTGCTTTCCATTCTTTTATGTATCTATTAATCTGGTCGTATCTTTGTAAATAGTTCCTGTTGGGTAGGTTGTGAGATATCATATGTAAAGCCAAACTTTCTAATGGTTGTTTAGGGTTATGTCTGAATCCGAATTCCCATATACCACCTACTGTTGAATAGGTAGATGCGACAGAAACCGCCCCCCAAGAAGATAACATATCTCTTAATTTTTTAAAATAAGGATAAGGCGGTGGTCCTTCTACAACCATTCTAAATCTTTCTTTTTCAACGGCGCCTTTACCTTCTTTGACTTTTGTTTTTAACTCCTCTACTACTGCTTTAAAATAATCGACACCTTCCTTTGTTCCACGATATACATACAGGGGTCCCATGAGTGTGGTAGAATCGAAATAAGCATCGAAAGGGGTCGGCACGTTTTTTGCCATTTCCTTAACTTCTGTCCAAAGTTCCTCCATTTCTGCTGAAAATGTTAATATCTGTTTGAATTTGTCTATGTCAAATCTTTTGCCTGTTCGCTCTTCCAAAAATTTTATTATACCTTTAAGTTGCTCAATTACATACTGCACATCATATTCTTTGCATTCAGATTCCCTCATAAAAGGGATATCCAATACATATAAGGGGCTATGGGTAAAATGCGCAAGATGTTCAAACCATTTAATATAGGTATTACATCCCACAAAATTACATAAGATTAAGAGCGGTTTAGGTAGATGAGTTCCTAGAGAAGTGAGATAGCCTGAAAGAAATGCTCCTATATCGGCTTTTACGTATCCACAGTTATCCATAGAATAACCTATATTTTCCGCCTCTTGTAAAAATTGTAAGGATTGCTTTCTTATTGCAAGTTGCAGAGCATTTATTTCAGGATAGACAGGCAATAAGTCAAATGCTCGTATGAGTTCAACAGGGTTGCCTGAAATCATTAAATAAACTGCCCCTTTATTTTCTTTATATAGATTGTTCAAATCTTGATACCACTTTAACATTAACTCTTTTTGCAAAGAGTGCATCTTGGTTTGATATCTTACTTGTGGTTCGCTCATTAAAATAAAATTGACTCCGCAAATGCTTCCAATTCTAATTGAATTCTATCAAAGTTGAACATTTTTTCCTCAAACTCTATAAATAAGGAAGGTATATTCATATTTTTACATATCTCCTTGTAAATTACATAATCAAAAAGTCCTGGTTCACAGAATTTTGCATATAAGAATATTACTGCTTCTGGTTTTAATCTGGATAACTTTTGAGCGAAAAGTTCTGCTTTAGTTGCTTTATCCTGGTGTTTGACAGAGAGATTTACAGTATGTTTTACATAGTTTTCAGCAAGGGTGTAAAAAGGATTATTTGTTATTTTTACTTCCTGTTCAAATATTCTATTGCCAATAATAAAATCATCGTCTAGGAGAAGGAATCCTATATCGTCGAATATTTTTAATAAGTCCAAAGGAGGTTGTTCACAGAAAGCGCCTTCTACTACAATCTTTATCTGGTGAAGTTTTTTTGGTTTTTTTTCTTCTATTTGAGGTAAGGATTGAGTTAGGATATGAATATAGTCGTCAGGAAGGATAAAGTTTCCTAAGCGCGTTAATAAATATACGTCTTGTGTAGAGCATTGAAGGGGCTTATTTATTCTGAGTTTGTAAAGTTCTGTCAAAAGTTTTCTTATGGTATTGTATGTGCTTATCGCCCTATTTATATTTTCTATTGTCGTATTTTTGCCTGCTATATCTTGGAGAATTTCATTCATTCTTTTGTATTCTTTTTCCAAAAAATATATTGCGTTGTCAGAAGAGCTACTGTGTGGAAAGTGAAAGAAATGTATCTGTTTATTAGGCAGATGTCTTTTTATAACGAAGGATAAATTTCTTGCAGAATCACAAATGCCGGAGAAAAAAAGACCATCAAAGACGTCTAAGGAATTATTAAGGGTGAGTTCCATAGTGCTTTTTACGATGGAGCAGATAAATGAACCGAAATATGCATCTGCGGTTGTAATTTCGATACTATTGCCTGCGCCATTTAGTCCTACTGGTAAAATGCCATTTGCAAATATCAATTCTTGGGGCATATAAACAGGAAAGTATCCTACTGCTTTAAATCTTTTATTTTCTTTTATGTTACGAACTACTTGAAATTTCGTATCAGTAATAATCTCTTCTGCTTGTTCTAACAATGTGGATAAAGTGAATGGCTGAGCAAGGGTGGTAATGGGTGAGTTCATAGTTAAAAAGTGATGATGGAGCGAATAAGATTTTGATTTTTATTTTTTAAAAGGTCAAGAGCATCATTTATTTTATCAAGAGTGAATCTATGAGATACGAGTTCTTTTACTTTTAACTTATCTGTTTCTACCAAGTTACAAATTTTTGGATATAAATAAGGAGGGCATCCTAAGGACCCGAGTATTTCAATTTCTCTGAACATAATTCTGCCTGCATTAAAAGTGGCGTCTTTGTCAGTATATCCTAAGACGATTAGTTTGCCGGCTGTTTTGAGGGTAGAAAAAGCGGTATTTAATATAGTTGGATTACCAACGGCATCTATTGCTATGTCAACACCTCCATATGATTCTTTTCTGATTATTTTTGGAAGGTCAGGTGTATTGAAGAATATATAATCTGCGCCGAAGGTTTTTGCAAGTTGCAATTTTTTTTCATTAATGTCTATAGCAAAGACAATAGCCCCAAGGAGTTTTGCGATTTGAATGGCATTTAGCCCTACACCGCCGCATCCAAATATTGCTACGATGTCGCCGCTTTGAACTTTTGCTCTATTAACAATTGCATGGTAAGGCGTAGAAAGGGCATCAGAAATGATAGCCCATTCAGGAGGACTGTTTTTATTGACTTTAATGCAATCCTTCGCTTTTGCAATCACAAATTCTGCATATCCTCCGTCGATATGATTGCCTAACATCAATAAGTTCTGGCAGATGTTCTCTCTACCGCTGCGGCAATATAAACATTGTCCGCATGTAAAAACCGGTGGAACGATTACTACGTCATCTTTTGTAAGCGCTTTTACTTCGCTGGGACATTCCTCTACTTTGCCTAATACTTCATGCCCTAAAACTATCGGTGGCTTCTTAAAAGTGGGCACACCTTCTAAGTAATGAATATCCGTATGACACACACCGCATGAGATGACTTTAACCAAAACCTCATCTTTTTTTGGAATCGGCTTTTCAATTTCTTCAATATGCAACTTCTTTTCGTTTTGATATAATATCGCTGCTTTCATTTTCATTTTCATTTTATATTTTCCTGCCACATAACAAACAAAAAACGGATTTTTCCGGCAAAAATTTTGCTCCACATGAATTACATGTCTTTAAGTATGGACCGTGAGGATAGTTTGTATCTATTCCTTCACTAATCATTTTACGAATAGTTATGTAGTCCCTTTTTCTTTTTTCTTTAAAAGCATGCAATCCTTCGGAAGGTTCTACGGAACCTATCTGTTTAGAGAACCATTCTTTTGCATGTTCGTATGTCATATCCCAGACAAGGTCACGCCAGAAGTTAAGTTGCACTTTGTAGTAATGTAAACTTGCCGGTGATAAATTTGACATCTGCTCTATGTATTTTCCCACAGTGGCATCCAACTGTTCTGATGGGACAATCTCATTTATGATACCGAGTTCCAATGCCTCTTTAGCGGTGATTTCTTTGGATAGCATTACAATTTCTGCTGATTTTTTAATGCTTGTATGAAGAGGTAGAAACTGGGATAAACCACCAACGGATGTCATTCCAACTCTTGGTCCGGGTGAAAGGAAGATAGCGTGTTCGGAAGCGACAGCCAGATCACTTGCACATACAAATTCAAATCCGCCCCCTGCAGTGATGCCGTTAACTCTTGATAAAACAATTTTTCCGCAGTGGCGTATTAAATGAAATACCCTGCCATAAACTTCTCCCCACTTCCAGAATTCAGATGGTTTTTTATTATAGATATCTGCATATTCCTTTACATTACCACCTGTGCAAAATGCTTTATCACCTGCGCCAGTCAATACAATAAACTGCACGCTATCATCCCACATTGCCTCTTCAAGATATTTACACATCTGTTTTAAAGTAGATAGATAGTAGGAATTATGTTCTTTAGGGTTATTTATGGTAATTTTTGCAGTATAGGGGTAGACGTTTTTCTCGTATAAAACAGTTTCCCTCTGGTTCATAAGCGATATTAAGGGCAAAATTTATGCCATTATCAGAGCAACTAAGACGGGGCACTGTTATTTTTTCACATCTTATTGGCGCATAACCATGAAAAGGAGTGAAAACGTAAGTCATTGATATAGTAATTACAAAAAATTTCATATATTAGTGTTTATTATACTCATTTCTTAAATGTCAGACAACTCTTATGTGAATTACGAATAGGAATAAGAATATGAATTCAGGATTCAAAAGTTTTATTATTATGCGTTAGAGATTAGTTGTGTTTATTGTCTCAATTTTGATAGGTAGCTTTCTAAAAGTATTTTATTTTTGAGAAATTTTAGTAAAATAGGTTTGTGCAATGATGGATAATAATATTGTAATAAAATCCAAGGTAATGGAGGGGATATATGAGAGTGCGAGCATCTTTGCGAAGAGCAGTGAGCCGATTTTAATTTTAGGTGACAGCGGTGTAGGTAAGGAAGTTTTAGCTAAATATATACATAATGCGTCTGGGCGGTGGGAGAAGCCATTTTTAGCGATAAATTGCGCAAGTTTACCTGAGACCATAATTGAATCAGAGTTATTTGGGTATAAGAAAGGTGCGTTTACAGATGCAAAGAGTGATAAGATAGGACTTTTAAAAGCGGCGATGGGCGGAACTGTTTTTCTAGACGAAATAGGTGATATTCCGCCATCTATTCAGGTGAAACTGCTGAGGGTTTTGGATAATAAAGAAGTTTTGCCGTTAGGTTCTACCAAACCAGAAAAGGTTGAGTTTCGTCTTATAAGCGCTACAAATAGAGACCTATATAAATATGTTCAGGAAGGGAAATTCAGAGATGATTTATATTACAGGATTTCTACTTTTATTTTGAGGGTTCCACCATTGCGCGAACGATTGGAAGAGATACCTTATTTTATTGGTAGGATTTTGGCAGCATTAGGTAAGGACTGCTATTTTTCACCTGAGGCAATGGAAATAATGCTATGTTATCCATGGCCGGGTAATATCAGGGAGTTAAGAAACGCGGTAATATATGCGGCGAGCGTGACGAAACAGCAACTTATAGAAGTAAATTGCCTGCCTGACTGGCTGTTGAATTTCTGCAAAAAAAATCAGATAATTTCACAAATTCCTTTAAAAGAAAGGGTAAAATGCTTTCAAAAACAGCTGATTGAATATTATAGAAATTGCACCAATCTCGATCTAAACGAATTGGCAAAAAAACTTGGAATATCTCCAGCATCACTTTATAGGAAGATAAGTTAAGCAGTTACCGGCCATTAGTTTTTATTACCGGTTTAAAGGTGGAATAAGTTTTGCTATATTTTATATATGATAGCCCAAAAGTATTCTAACATTATAAAAAATATAGACAATATTTTTGTTTCAAATGCTATGAAACGGGTAATAGATTCATTAAAACTTTTTTCCCAAAATGAGGAAGCGATACTTTTAGAAGGAGAAAGTGGAACGGGTAAGGATACCTTTGCTTATTTTGTATATCTTAACTATCCCAAGTCCCCAAAGTTTATACAGACGGTGAATTGTTATGCTTTAACTGACTCAATACTTATAGAAATACTAAATAGTTTTCTTCATCAAAGTGAAGAGAAAACAGAAAAGATTACTTTTATGTTATATTTTAATGACATTTTGGAATTAGGCTTATCCGCCCAGAATTACCTGTTACATTTTCTTGAAGATTATGAATTGTCTAAATCCCAAAATAGCCCCCTTATAAAGATTATTTCTTCCACCACTTCTTCACTTCAAGAACTCATAGATAACGACTTTGCAGAATTTAAATCCAAGTTATACTACCGTTTATCTTCACAGTCCATATATATACCTCCTTTAAGAGAACGTGTCGAGGATATAATGCCATTATCCAAATTTTTCATAAAAGAATTTCAGGGGGATTTTACTTTATCTACTGAGGTAGAGGATATTTTTTTAAACTATCCATGGCCAGGCAATATGAGGGAATTGGCTAATACTATTAAGCAGTTGTCATTGTTGAAAGTGAACAAGATAGAAAGGAAGCATTTACCGCAAACGATTACTCGTTATTTTGAAAGATAGCGCAAAAAGTTACTTAAACCTTAAACCTTGAACTTTTAAACATTCTTTTCCTTTTTGTGTCTTTAATTCTTTAGTTTGCATGGAAATTTTTTAAAGAATAAAAAATGAAAAAACTTAAGAGTTTTTTATAATATATGAAGATGAAAAGAAGAGGGTTTTATTTAAGAGCTGTTTTAGCGTTTATAGTTGC
>CAZWFP010000047.1:0-14495 GCA_964633175.1 uncultured Planctomycetaceae bacterium
CCGTTTCATGAACTTTACACTGCTGGACTTTATCGTGAGATTGCTCCGCAGGATTCTTACAAAACTCCTGTAGATCTTTCACTTGTTATTAAAGGAGCATTTGATGATGTACCGCAGGTGGGCTATAATGTCTCTTTCGTTTATCCTGAAGAAGGATTAAACACTTTGGCTCAACGCATGGCAGAAAAATGTAATATCCATTATGGTAAACGAGTTGTAAAAATAGATGCTAAGAAAAAAATAGTGGTTTTTGATAATGGTTCATCAGAAGGTTACGATGAACTAATTTCTACTTTACCTCTTAACAAGATGATGGAGATAACAGGACTTGATGTTGATGAACGCCCGGATCCTGCGACATCAGTATTAGTTGTCAACATTGGAGCTATAAAGGGTTCGCGTTGTCCATCTGATCACTGGGTTTACATTCCAAAGAGTCAGGCTGGTTTTCATAGGGTGGGTTTTTATAGTAATGTTGATTCTTCTTTCCTTCCGGCTTCCTCTCGGCAAAAGGGTGACCGTGTGAGTATCTATGTTGAAAAGGCATATCGTGAAGGAGAAAAACCAACACAAAATGAAATAGAAATATTATGTGGTGAGATTGTGAAGGAGCTTCAGGAGTGGAGATGGATTAATGAAGTTGAGGTGATAGACCCTACATGGATTGATGTAGCTTATACTTGGTCTTGGCCTGATTCAAGGTGGCGCCAGAAAGCAATGAAGGTTCTCGAGGAGCATGGTATCTACCCGGTGGGGCGTTACGCTCGGTGGGTATTTCAGGGAATTGCGGATTCGATAAGGGATGGATTGATTGCAGGCGGAGCCTTAAAAACCAACTTAAATAAAATTAAACGATGAGTGAAAGAAAAAACACAGTTTGCGCAGTAGTTGTAACATATAACAGGAAAAACTTACTTTTGGAATGTTTGGATGCGATAAGAAAACAGACAAGACCAGTTCAAGGGA
This sequence comes from uncultured Planctomycetaceae bacterium, assembly GCA_964633175.1. GTDB lineage: Bacteria > Planctomycetota > MHYJ01 > CAZWFP01 > CAZWFP01 > CAZWFP01. Next base: position 967 of record CAZWFP010000047.1, read on the forward strand.
TTTACTTGATAGACAATGCTTCAACAGATGGAACACCTGAGACTTTATTAGAAAATGGTTATATTCAAGAATTACCTCCAAAGGAGTTGAGAGAACCATGGGAGAAAAAATTTGAGGTAAAGAATTTAACTGATGGAGAACCAATAAAACTTCACTATGTAAGAATGCAGGAAAATACAGGTGGGGCTGGTGGATTTTATGAAGGTGTGAAAAGGGGATATGAGAAAGGATATGATTGGTTGTGGTTAATGGATGATGATTGTTTGCCCTTAGAAAATTGTTTGGAAAAACAATTACCAAGTGATCTTTACACTATTACAGGTCCAGTTGTTTTAAATTATGAAAAAACGCAAAGAGTATGGAATAATAATTATAATAATTTGTATAAACTTTTCAAAATATTAAATATTCCATATTTTACAATTCCATTTAAAAGAGTATGGAATAATAATTATAATAATTTGTATAAACTTTTCAAAATATTAAATATTCCATATTTTACAATTCCATTTAATGGTTTTTTGATATCAAAAAAAGCTGTTGAAAAAATCGGATTACCTAGAATGGATTTTTTCATCTATTGCGATGATGTTGAATATTCCTTTAGAGCTACAAAAAATGGTATCAACTTATGTATAATTGATGAAGCAGTTTTATTACATCCAAAAACAAAATTAAAAAATAACTATTTGCTTTATTATTACGCAAGAAATAACATAATAATAGCAAAAAATTACGATTTTCTTTTTATGAGACTTTGCATTAAAGCGTTTAAAGTTTTTATGTTGTTCATTAAAACTAAAAACAAGTATATGCTTCTTGGCTTAATTGACGGGATAATTGGGAAAAATAATCGTAAATTAAAAAATGAATCTAAATAAAGGTTTAGCAAAATTTTTAATTTTATTTTCTTGGTTTTCCATTCCATCATCTATTTATCGGGTCGGTGGTTTGATTTCGCTAAATTGGATTTATTTTACATCTCTTATTTTTATACTTTTTTTATCAGTTATTTTTACTAAAAAGATTGTAATTAATCAAATTACTAAATATTACTTATTGTTTGTGTTATTTTTGATTTTAAGTATCATATGGTCATATTCGCCATTGAATAGTTTAAGGTATTTAAATAAATTTCTACTAAGTGCTTTGTTAATGATTTTCTTTTCAAGAAATTTACCTGAAATTAAAGAATTACATCAAAGAATTTTTATCGCAATAATTTTATTCCTTATCGTTAACTGGATAGCTGAAATTACAATTAAAAATTACCTTTGGGAATTTCCAGCTGGACAGTATTTTGAAGGCTTTGGAGGAAGACACCAAATAAAATATTATGTGGCATTTTCTATTATTTTTAGTTTAACCAGTTATTTGATGTTAAAACAAAAAAAATTTTTAATTACTTTCGCACTACTTTGTATAACTTTAATTCTTATTTTACAAAGAGGGGTAATTTTGGCTTTGGTTATTGGCTTAATTTTTGTTATTAAAAAAATATATAAGGGTGGTATAAAATTTAGAATTAGATTTGCAGCTATTTTACTATTGATAATTATTTCAGTTATTTATTTTCTTTTCTACACTGAAAAAGGCATTTCTTATATGTTTTATTCCTATGAACAAAGGGATAAATTTTTGTACGAAGTGTTTAGAAACCCAATTTATGCCATTAGATATATCGACTTTAAAGGACGGTTAGAATATTGGGATGCTTTATTTTCAAGTGCTAAAATCGTGTGGGGTGTTGGATTTGGTTCCAGTGGTCGTATTATTGAAGAATATTTTGGATTTTACAACGAACCTCATAACGATTGGTTACAAATTTATGTTGAATTAGGATTAGTTAGCTTATTTCTATATATTTTGTTTTGGCTAAATTTCCTTAAAGTTGTTAAAAAAGTATTGTCCTTAAAAATTAATGTTTATGAAAAAACAATAGCATATACAGCATTGGGATATGGGGTTTATATTATTGTAAATGGTTTCCTTGATCATGTGATTGATTATCCATCAACAGCTATTTGCCTCTCAATTTGCGTTGGTGCTGTTTCTTCAATTTATCGAAATCATTTAATAAAATCTAAAAAATTAAATTAGGATACTGATGTGGGCAAGTTTAAATAAAGATATTGAAGTTTTACTATCTATTGTCATCTCAAAACCTTCTAAAAGGATTGAGAAACAACCTTAACCTTAATGAAAATCGTCGTAAACATAATTAATGAAATAAAAAATACAGTATTAAAATTGTAAATGTTTGGGATTGATGTTAATCTAGTGACTATTAAACAAATTATGTGAAAACATAAATATGGAATTCTTAGTTGATAGCTTTACTGAATACAACTCAAATAATAAAATGGGGGTTTTAGTGATAGTAAGATATTAATTGAAAACTGAATTTTCAATAATATGAAAAAATGATTTTTATGGAAAATTAATTTATAGGTTTAAGTGATGAAAATTTGTATTCATATGAATATACCTTCACCTTACCAGGAAGACTTTTTTAGGTCCCTTGGGAAGAAATGCGATTTATTGGTTCGTTATGAGTCTGATTTGCCTGAAGAGAGAAAAAATTTAGGTTGGAGTTACGATCTTAAAGGTTATAATTATATTTTTGAGAAAGATATGAAATATTTCTCAAGATTTTTTCTTGGAAAATATGATTATCACATTATATCAGGATTCCCCGGAAGCATAAAAAATTTCATTAAAGCACTTAACATAAAAGGAAATAAAAAAATATTTTTTCAAAGTGAATTCCCTTTTAATTTCTCAAAGAAGTGGTTTTTGGCAAGCAAATTTTTCGGTCGGGTTGTAAATAAAAGAAAAATATTTTTATTAGGAATCGGAGAGAAAATAAGAAAATACTGGTCTGAAATAGGGATAAAAGAGGATCTAATTTTTCCTTGGGGCTATTTTGTCGATAAGAAAACATATGATTTTAGCATAACTTCCGATAAAGAGCAGAATATTATTTATGTTGGACAATTAATACACAGAAAAGGAATTGATATACTATTAAGAGCTTTCCAAATCGCTTCTAAAATAATTAGCAATAATTTGGTTTTAGTGGGCGTAGGAAAGGAAAAGGAGGAAATATTATCACTCATTAGTCATTTGAAATTGCAAGATAGAGTTATGCTTATGGGAAGTGTTCCTTCTAAGATAATTCAAGAAAGAATCGCAGGTTCATCTCTACTAATTTTACCAAGCCGTTATGATGGTTGGGGGGTTGTTGTTAACGAGGCAATTCTTAATAATGTTCCAATTATAGTCTCCGATAGATGTGGTTCGAAGGAACTTGTTGAAAATCTTAAGGTAGGTTATATTTTTCAAAATGAAAATTATTATGACTTAGCGAATAAAATTATTGATACTTTGTCTAATAGTGAAAAGTGGATTTACTTTAAAGAAAATTGCAGAAAATATTCTGGTTTAATAACTACAGATGCTGCTTCTGATTATTTATTAAAAATTATACAGTATACAGAAGGCAAAACTAGTCAAAAACCTTTACCTCCATGGTTCATTGATACTAAATAAAGTAACATAATAAAACAAAAAAATGAATAAAGTTAAAATATTGCCTTTTGGTTCTTTTCCCCCTCCCTATCATGCTTCATCAATTTATTTAGAACAGCTAACAAATCTTTTAAAGAAGGATAAGGAGTTTAAAGTATTTATTTATGATCTTACTTAATATGGGGAGATGGACATTTGTTAATGTTTATGCAAGTCTAAGAGCTTTGATATTTATAAATAAGGCCTGATATTTTATATGTCCCAATATCACAAAATAGGTTAGCATATTGTATGTAGGGAGAACAACTTCATCGCCAACTATAGGCGAATTTTGGAATCTTTTGTCATCCCCAAGTCTTATTTTAGAAGTGAATAAATTTAAAGCATTCCAAAATTTAATGCGATTGTATGAACAGGTTCCACATGCTGTTGTATTTGGAGTTGGGCCTGGCTCATATTCTAGCAGAGGATTTCAAACATTTGTTCAAGCAGCTCCTGGAGCCGAGGACTATACTAATGTTGTACGTGGTTATATTAATCCTATTTATCCATCTATTTGGGCCCAGAAGTTTGTAGTGCCTCTAGTTTTTAACTCAACGTATATGTTTGGTTCTTGGACTATAGATGGTCCTTATAGCAGCTATCTATCCCTCCTTGCCGAGGTAGGAGTCCTTGGTTTTTTAATTTATATACGGATATATTATGTAGTATTTAAAAGAGCTTTAGCATCTAGTAAAAAAGCATGGAAGCAGGGTAATTTTGACCTGTTTGCAGTCTCTATAGCTTGTATCTCGGGAATTATTTTTCTTTTTCAAATGGCTTTTCTTGATAACTGGTTTGAAACCAGCCGGGTTACAGTTCCTTTATGGCTTTTACTTGTACCAGTATTGAAAAGTAACAGTACCCATTCATAATTTAACTATAACTAAGACTATGAAAAAGGAACTACCTAAGATTCTCATCATCGGTCCAACTCCACCACCATTTCATGGTGTAGCTGTCAGCATTCAAGCATTGCTCTCTAGTAGATTAATTATGAAATACTTTAGTATAATTCATTTGGATATAGCTGATAGAAGACCAATGAGCAATATTGGTAGGTTTGACTTGGGGAATGTGTTGCTTGCTTTAAAGCACTTTTTCCAATTTTTGGTATTGTTCATCCGTAATCGTCCAGACATTGTATATATACCTATTTCTCAAAATCTGCTGGGATTTCTAAGAGATGCACTTTTTCTCATCCCTACTATTCTTGCGCGAAAACGGCTCATTATTCATCTTCATGGTTCGTATTTCCGCGAATTTTACGAAACCAGTCCAGCTGTTATAAAGAAACTAATATCTTGGATTTTGAAACATACTTCAAAAATGATTGTCTTGGGAGAAAATCTGCGAGATCTTTTCAAGGGATTAATGCCTCTTGAGAAAGTAACTGTTATACCCAATGGATTGGATCCGGAACCGCTCGAGCGCCTGAGAGAAAAGGAGAGGTTGCACTCTAATTCGCTCCAGATAATCTACCTTGGTACATTGATGGAGGAAAAGGGATATTGGGAAGTTTTGCAAGCTATACCAGATGTAGTTAGATACTTTCCCCAAGCGCGTTTTATTTTTGCTGGTGAATTCTATCGCCCTGAAAGTCGTCTTCGTTGTGAGGAATTTATTCACAGCCATAAACTGGAACATACTGTTTCATTGACTGGCGTAGTAACTGGCGATGAAAAAATTCAATTGTTGCTGAATTCTGATATACTCGTTTTCCCAACAACATATCAGTATGAAGGACATCCCTTTGTCATCCTTGAAGCTATGGCTGCTGGATTACCTGTTATCACCACTGATCAGGGTGCTATCAAAGAGACGGTGATTGATGGGGTAAACAGCTTCATTGTTCCCAAGGGAGATCCAAAATCTATCGCTGAGAAAATCATCCTTTTGTTGCGAGATGAAAACCTTCGCAAGCGTATGGGTCAGGCAAGCCTGGAACGGTTTTTAAAGTATTATACCTTGGATCGCTGGGAAAGGGATATGGTTCGTGTATTTGAAGAAGTTAATGAAGGAATTTAAGATTATGTGTGGCATAGTTGGATATATAAGCTTTTCAGGTATGCCTATTGATAATAGAGTTTTTATCCGTATGACAGATATACTTTCCCATATTATATATAATGGAATTTTAGTTGAGAAAAATGCTCAACAACTTGTCTGAGGAAATGAAAATTTTAGTTAGCGATGGAAGTTGCGAAAAAAGATGGAAAAAATTCAAGAAAAAATTATACACCAGATTTAAAGAAATAGTGGTGAAAAATGTACTCAGCCAATAAAGTAATTATAGTGAAAGGAGAAGCCTATAGCTATCCAGATCCACCATTTAATCCTCCTAAAAAATACCCTGAATTTGAGGGCTTAAATATATCTGGAATTGATACCTCAAATAAAATATATGAAATGGTTAGAGAAGGGTTTAGGTTAAGTGGTTATGATATTGAGAATTATGGTACTCCTAAATGGAACCCTTTGAGTTTCTTAGTAAGACCTGGTGAAAAGGTTTTTATTAAGCCAAATATGATTGCCGAAAAACATAAATACAAAAGTGATTGGAATTATGTGATTACAAACGGTTCCTTGATAAGAGTAATTATTGATTATTTATTTTTAGCTATGAATGGCAAAGGCACTATCATAATTGGTGATGCGCCTCAAACAGATTCAAAATATTGGGAAATAGTCAAATTAATGGGTCTTAAGGAAATAAGGCAATTATATTCAAATTTTAAGGATTTTGATATTGAGTTAATAAATCTTCAAAATGAATACTGGATTACAGAAGATGATATTTACATTGATACAATACCTTTACCAGGTGACCCTCGCGGTTCAATTGTATTTAATTTAGGAAATAACAGTTATTTTTCAGAATTAGATGGGAGAGATATAAAATTTTATGGTGCTCATTATGATATTGAAGAAACAAATAAAGCTCATTCGCAAGGCAACCATATTTATGAAGTCGCTATGTCCCCGATAATTGCTGATGTTTTTATAAATATTCCCAAATTAAAAACTCATAAAAAATGTGGTTTAACTGTAAATTTAAAGAGCCTTGTTGGAATTGCTACAAATAAAAATTATCTACCACATTATAGATTTGGTAATCCGGAAGTTGGTGGTGATCAATTTAACGAGATAGAGATTAAAAAGAAAGTGGAAAACTTTTTCATAGTAAGAATAAAAAAAATGCTCCTAAAGAAAAATAAAATAATTCGATTTTTGGCAAGAAAATTTAAAAAAACTGCTTATAAAGTTTTTGGGGATACTGAAAATGTTGTTCGTTCTGGAAATTGGATAGGAAATGATACTGTGTGGAGGATGGCTTTAGATTTAAACCGTATACTACTATTTGGAAATGTGGAAGGTAAGCTATCTAAAGAGAGAAGGAAAAGATACTTTTCAGTTGTTGATGGAATTATTTCAATGGAAGGTAATGGCCCAGTAGCTGGTGAACCTAAATATTCTGGATTAATAATAATGGGTATTGATCCAGCTGCTGTTGATGCAGTTTGTGCAAAGATAATGGGCTTTAAAATTGATAAATTGAAAATAGTATTAAGGGCTTTTGATAACAATGATTTCAGAATAAGTGAAGTTAATTTAGAGGATATTCAATGTATTTCAAATCTTGAGAAATGGAACAAAATGTTAAAAGATTTTACGAAAGATGACGCATTAAACTTTGAACCTCATTTTGGCTGGAGGGAACTAATCGAATAAAAAGGGGGTGTATAAAAATAAATTACAATAATCCAAAGTTGCAGAAATATTATTTTAATTCTCCCTTTATTGTAAAAAATGTATTATCTACTATTTATGGCATAAAACAAAGAAAAGATAGATATGGGAAATACTTTCACTACTATTTAAATCTTCTTAAAGAGTTGGAGTATTGCGATAATGATTATTTAATTAAAAGATTGGAAGAGGAGAGAGATAAGTTTATAAATTTTGCTATACAAAATTCCCCTTACTACAGAGAAAAATATTCCAATGTAACAGATATTAATAAATTTAACATATTAGACAAACAACAAGTAAAAATTAATAGGGATAAAATAATAGTAAATTCTTTACTAAATGAATCTAGAGTAGTTCATACTAGTGGGACTACAGGTTCCGCCTTAATATTCCCTATTACCAATGAATGTTTTCAAAGAGAATATGCTTTTAGAGCAATGCATTATTATTGGGCTGGAATAGATGTTCTTAAAAGGCCAAAAATCGCTATGTTTTCTGGGCATCCAGTAGCACATCCGAACCGCAGAACACCACCATTTTGGGTTTATGATTATGCAAATAATTGGTTAATATTTTCATCTTATCATATAAGTAAAGAAAGCGAAAAGTATTATGTAAAAAAATTAACTGATTTTGATCCAGTAGTAATACATGGATATCCTTCTTCGGTTTATTTGATTGCACTGGCTCAAAAAAAATACGGTAAACCTTTAAAATCTTTAAAGGCTATTTTTACTGCATCGGAAACCTTATTAGATTTTCAGAGAAAATTAATTGAAGATGTTTTTCAAGTAAAGGTTTATAATTGGTATGGTAATACGGAAATGTGTGCTAATATTGTTGAATGCGATAAAGGTAAAATGCATTTAAAACTCGAACATAGTTTTGTGGAAATTCTTAACGATGATAATAAACCTGTAAAACCTGGTGAAAAAGGACGATTAGTGTGCACTGGTATTGGTAATAAAGCATTCCCACTGATTAGATATGACATTGGCGATATTGTTAAATTATCAAAAAATGAAAAATGTAGTTGTGGCAGAGGGGGGATAATTATTGACTATGTTGAAGGAAGAAAAGAAGATTATATTATCACAAAAGATGGTAGAAGAATTGGAAGATTAGATCATTTGTTTAAAGATACCATGGGTATCAAGGAAGCTCAAATTATTCAACAGGATTTAGATAAGATAATTGTTAAAATAGTTCCTTCAGATAGCTTTAGTGAAAAAGACTTATATTTACTAAAAAATGAAATATATGTTCGCCTTGGTAATAGCATAAAGGTTGAAATTATCGAAGTTAACAATATACCAAGAGGTCCAAATGGTAAATTTAGGTTTGTGGTATCAGAAATTATAGATAAAATAGAAAAAATGAAATAAATAAGTGGTGGTGATTTATATTTATGCTTCAAATCGTTCAATATCAAAAAGATGGAAAAATAAGTGTAGAAGATTTACCTGATCTTAAACTCCTGCCTGGTGGAATCCTAGTCCAAAATTACTATTCGCTTATAAGTGCCGGGACAGAGCGAATGTCTGTAAAAACAGCACAAGCATCTTTAATTGGGAAAGCAAAAATGAGACCTGATTTATTAAGGCAAGTTTTAGGTAACATTAAGAAGGAAGGACTTATAGCAACCTATAAGAAAGTGATGAACCGACTTGATAACTATAAAGAGCTGGGTTATAGCTCAGCAGGAATAGTTCTTGAATCAAATGTTGATGAATTTAAGCCAGGTGATAGAGTAGCATGTGCTGGATATGCATATCATTCTGAACTTGTATTTATACCTAAAAATTTAGCCGTTAAAGTTCCAGATAATGTGTCCCTTAAAGAAGCTTCGTTTGCTGCGCTTGGAGCTATAGCCTTGCAAGGAGTTAGGCAAGCAAATGTAAGAGTAGGTGAAAATGTAGCTGTAATAGGGATAGGGTTGATTGGTTTAATCACAATTCAATTACTTAAAGCTAGTGGTTGTAGAGTAATTGGCATGGATATCTCAGATAGAAATTTTGAGCTTGCCAAAAAATTTGGTTGTGATGAGGTTGCTCTTTTTGATGATGCTGTTGAAAAAGTTGTTCACTCTTTTACAAAGGGTTATGGAAGCGATGCTGTTATAATTACAGCATCAACTCTTTCAAACAAGCCAATTGAACAAGCAATTTCCTTTGCACGAAAAAAATCAAGAATTGTAATCGTTGGGGTTGTTGGTATGAATATCCCAAGACGTGAATTTTATGAAAAAGAATTGGAAATAACAATATCGTGCTCTTATGGCCCAGGTAGATACAATGCTGAATATGAACAAAAGGGAATAGATTATCCACTGGGATATGTTAGATGGACGGCAAAGAGAAATATGGAAGCTATTGTGCAGCTTTTATCAGAGGGAAAGTTAGATTTCAAGAGTTTAATAACACATAAAATACCAATAGAACAGGGTTCAAAAGCTTATAATTTGCTAACCGGAAGAATAAAAGAACCATATCTAGGAATATTAATTGAATATAATAAGGAAATAAAGAAAAATTTTATCTATGTTAAAAGGAATGAAAAAAGCCTTCAGCAATTGAATGACATTGTAATTGGCTTTATAGGGTGTGGCAATTTTGCACAATCATATTTATTACCTCACTTAAAAAAACAAAATGTAACACTCAAAAGTGTTATAACAAGGAAACCGATAAATGCCAAAGCTGCCGCTAAAAAGTTTGGATTTATTGAATACTCGACGGATCCAGATGTTATATTTAGTGATGAATATATAAATACCGTTTTTATAGTTACGCATCACAATTCACACGCCGAATTTGTCAAACGAGCTATTAAAAGTGGGAAAAATGTTTTTGTTGAGAAGCCTATAGCTGTTAGAGAGGAAGATCTGGAAGAAATTAAAGAACTATATGAAAAAGCGAATGTCAACTTGATGGTTGGTTTTAATAGAAGGTTCTCAAGGCAGTTTAGGATTATCAAAGATTTTATCTCTAAAAGCCGTGAGCCAAAGATAATTAATTATAGAGTCAATGCAGGTCCTATATCACCTGATTCTTGGCTTCAGGATCCTGAACAAGGAGGCAGGATAATTGGCGAGGCTTGTCATTTCATTGATATTTTTGATTTTTTAATTGAATCTAAACCTGTTTCGTTATATGCGGTATCATTAAAAGATAGTAAATCCGAAGAAAATGTCGTAGTCACGATAAATTATTCCGATGGCTCTATAGCTAATTTATTATATATATCATCAGGTGGGAATAAATCGCTGCCTAAGGAATATTGTGAAATTTTTTCGGGTGGTTTTGTTGCAATTTTGGATGATTTTAAAAGAGTCAAATTGTATGAAGAATCTAAGATCAGAAAGTTTAATTTTAAAGCCGAAAAAGGACACAGAGAAGAGGTGGAGCATTTTATTAACGTGTTAAGAGGTAAAGATAAATCTCGCTTAAGTTTTGAAAGTATATATTTAACGACATACTTAACTTTTAGAATCATTGATTCTATCAGAACAAATTCCATTATAAAGTTTTAACAAATATGTTTAAAGAATTGGAAATAATTTCACCGCTGGAAAGCTACATTAGAAGCGAGGGATATAAAGGTTATGATCCATATGATGTATTAAATTCTCCTATTTTCAAACTACCGATTTTGCATAGCAATAAATTTATAAAGTTTGCAATGCAACAAATCTTTAGAAGGCTACCCTTTAATCTGAGACCTTTATTGAGAATTAAAAAAGATATTAATCCAGTTACTCTGGGTTTATGCATTCAAGCATATACTTACCTATCCATAATCAACATTGATAGGAAGGAATTTTACTTGGCAGAAATAAAACGACTTATAGATAAGTTACTGGAATTAAGCTCAAAAGGATATAGTGGCTATTGTTGGGGATATAACTTTGACTGGGAGGCAAGATATGCTAGAATACCTGCTTTCACTCCAACAATTGTCGCAACTGGATTGATAACTAATGCCTTGTTTGAATATTATTCAATTTATAAAGATCAAGGTATTGAATCTATTTTGATAAGCTCATCTAACTTTGTTTTAAATGATTTAAAGCGCTTATATGAAGGTGAAACATTTTGTCTTTCATATTCTCCGAATGATAATCAAAAAGTTTACAATGCCACAATGAAAGGGGCAAGGCTTTTAGCACAGGTGTATAGTATTAAGAAAGATAATGAACTTTTGCTAGAAGCGGAAAAAGTTGTAAAATTTGTTATAAATAACCAAAATAAAGATGGCTCTTGGTATTACTCAAAAGGAGATGCAAGAAAATGGGTGGATAATTTTCATACCGCTTATGTGTTAGATGCGCTTGATGATTTTATTAGATTAACTGGTAAGGTTAAGTATAGATGGAATTTGGAATTAGGATTAGATTACTATCTTAATAATCTTTTCACCTCTGAGGGGATTCCCAAATATTATTCCAATAAATTTTACCCCATAGACTCGACTGAATTGGCTCAATCAATTATTACACTTTCGCGATTTGGATACAAAGATAAAGCTAAAGTTGTTTTAGAATTTGCTATTCATAACCTTTATAGTGGAAGTGGATATTTCTATTATCAAAAAAATAAATTTTTTACGAATAAAATTTCTTACATGCGTTGGAGTAATTCTTACTTTTTACTTGCATTATCTTACTATCTTTATAAAAATTTTAAAAATGACTAATAAATGGTTAAGATAATACTAGTCGCTGGTGCTCGGCCAAATTTTATGAAAATTGCCCCTATATACAGAGAATTCACCAGAGTTTTAAATATGAAACCGAAACTTCAATTAGTTTATAAAATTTCTCACACTGGACAACACTATGACAATAACATGTCAGAAGTATTTATCAAAGAACTTGAACTGCCAAAACCTGATTTTTACCTTGGTGTTGGTAGCGGGACCCATGCGGAGCAAACAGCGAGAATAATGATTAAATTCGAGAAAGTTTTATTAAGAGAAAAACCCGACCTAGTTATTGTTGTGGGAGATGTTAATTCAACAGTTGCTTGTAGTTTAACAGCCGTTAAATTAGGAATCAAAGTAGCTCATGTTGAGGCAGGGCTTAGAAGCTTTGATAGAAGTATGCCAGAGGAAATTAATCGTATTCTTACCGATGCGATTTCTGATTTTCTTTTTGTAAGTGAACCAAGCGGAGTTAGAAATTTGAAAAATGAAGGGATCTCTGAGGAAAAAATATTTTTTGTGGGCAATGTTATGATTGACAGTTTAGTAGCTTATTTACCAAAAATAGAAAAATCCAAAATTCTACAAACTTTATCTATAGAACCATTTAGCTATTGTGTCGTCACTTTGCACAGACCTTCTAATGTAGATGAGAAAAATAGGTTAAAGGAAATTGTGGAGATGTTAATAAATATATCTTATCATAAAAAGCTAATTTTCCCAGTACATCCCAGAACCAGATATAATTTAGAAAAATATGATCTAATTAAGTATATGAATCATAATATCATTATCACAGAGCCATTGGGTTATATAGATTTTATTTCTCTTTTAAAAACCTCTGCTTTCGTTTTAACTGATAGTGGAGGCATCCAAGAGGAAACTACATTTTTGGGTGTCCCCTGCGTAACATTAAGAAACTCAACAGAAAGACCAATAACAGTTGAGGTGGGAACAAACTATTTGGTTGGGGAAGATATAAACCAAGCATATAAATATGTAAATGAGATTATTGACGGTAATTTTAAAAAAGGCAAAATTCCGGAACTGTGGGATGGGAAAGCGAGTAAGAGAATTGTAAATATTTTAATAAAATATTTTTTGGGGTAAAATGAAAACAGTTTGGTTTGATATTGATAATTCACCTCATGTTCTTCTGTTTTCACCTGTTATTAAAGCTCTTCAGGGAAAAGATTATAATATCATTGTCACAACTCGAAACTTTGCACAAACATTATCTTTATTGGAAAAGTACAATATATCTTATATTAGAGTAGATGGATACGGTGGAAGAAATAAGTTCATGAAATTAACCGCTACTTTAAGAAGAGCTTATGGTATTTACAAGAGGCTTAAAAATTATAAAATTGATCTAATGGTTAACCACAACGCAAGAGCTGGAATTATCGCCGCAAAAATGTTAGGCATCCCAATAATTTCAGGTTTCGACTATGAATACAACGAAAGATTGATCCTTATGTTACTCAGTGATGTAGTTCTCGTTC
>CAZWFP010000048.1:0-13348 GCA_964633175.1 uncultured Planctomycetaceae bacterium
TACCTTTATTACAAATAATATGGATATCTCTTATATTAGTTAGTTCTGAATAGCGGTATGGGATTAATCTCCTAACTTGCTCTGCGCGTACATATGATGGGGATATCTTTTTAATGTAAGGTAGGATATGTCCTGCAATCTCTCTAAACTTAAATGATGCTGCTTTTCTTTTTTGTAGCCATGGAGATGCAAATGCTTTTATAAGAATTTTTGCTCTATTTTGAAGTTTTTTAGATGGTTTTTTATTCAACTGCCATATTTTTTTTGTTTTACATAGAGTTTGCCCTTGTAGGAGGGCAAGTTGTGTGCCCGCAACTATAAACGCTAAAACAGCTTTTAAATAAAACCCTCTTCTTTTCATCTTCATATATTATAAGAAACTCTTAAGTTTTTTCATTTTTTATTCTTTAAAAAATTTCCACGGAAACTAAAGAATTAAAGACACAAAAATGGGAGTCAAAGTTTAAGGTTCAAGGTTTAAAAGTTCAAAGATTTTCAAAGATGTTTGTTTAAGGTTTAAAAGACAGCGGTAATTTCTGGGATTAATAGTAGTTAAAAAATTAATTTATAAAAATAAGGTTATAATAAAGACGTTTTTGTTATTTGAATTTTAATTAAAAGGAGGGAAAAATGCTTAGAAAGGTAGTTAAGAATAGGAAGGTGGCTATTATTGGAATATATTCAGCGATTCTTCTGTTACTTTTCATTTCATATTTTATAGCACAGCATTCTGGTCCAGTGTCTTCTTCTAATATTAGTAACTTTAAATTCTTTTCATTTATGACTGACCCCAACTTTTCTAATGTGGAAAAAATTGCTTTGTGGTTGGTATTGGCAACTGCATTTGCAGGTTTATTTTATGCACTATTTCTTATTTTTCAGGTTCTTGGATGTGAGAAGGGGACAGATAAGATGGTAGAAGTTGCTAATGCAATAAAAAGCGGTGCAAATGCCTATTTATTCAGGCAATTTAAAACTATTGCTCCATTGATTCTAGTAATTACGGTAACGCTCTATTTTACAGCAGACAATTCTATAATAGGATTTGGTAGAGCATTAGCCTTTTTGGTTGGCTCTTCATTTTCTGCTACTGTGGGTTTTGTTGGGATGAACTTAGCAGTTCAAGGTAACGTAAGGGTTGCGGCTGCCTCAAGAAAAAGTTTTGGCGAATCATTAAAAATCGCGTACAGGACAGGAACAATCACAGGGATGTTGACAGATGGTTTGGGATTACTTGGTGGGACGTTGATATTTATGGCTTACGGTGAAAAGGCGTATGAGGTATTATTGGGCTTTGGGTTTGGTGGAACTTTACTTGCATTGTTTATGAGAGTGGGTGGTGGTATTTATACTAAAGCGGCAGATGTTGGTGCAGATTTGGTTGGTAAAATAGAAAAGAACATACCAGAGGATGACCCAAGAAATGCAGCTACAATTGCTGATAACGTTGGTGACAACGTTGGTGATTGTGCGGGAATGGCAGCTGATATATTTGAATCTTATGAAGTAACGATAGTTTCTGCTATGATTTTAGGGTGGGCATCGTTTGGACATATCGGAGTTATTTTCCCATTATTGGTAAGAGCAATAGGCGTTTTTAGTTCTATAATAGGAACGTATTTAGTAAAGACGAAAGAAGAAGTAAGGAATGCAATGAAAGCAATAAATATAGGTTTCTGGACAAGCGCTTTAATATCCATAATTGGTTTTGCTGTGGTTGGATTTTTCTATTTGAGGATACCACAAACTTCTCATTTATATAGCGCCGTATCACAATTACCTTTTCTAATGAATTTTGGTATAAGGGGCTTAGATATGAGACCAGTATGGACGACTCTTATAGGAATATTTTTAGCAATAACAATAAATAGAATTACCGAGCATTTTACACATACTGCTAATAAACCTGTACAGGAATTGGCAAGATCTTGTCAGACGGGACATGCTACTAATATAATATCAGGCATTGCAATTGGTTATGAAAGCACGGTATGGGCAATAATAGTTATTGCGGTTGCTATATTTGGATGTGTTCTGATTTATGCAGGAACTAATGCAACGTTTATAGCGTATGGAGTAGCGATGTGTGGTATAGGGATGTTGACTCTTACCGGTAATAATATTTCTATGGACGTTTTCGGCCCCGTCGCAGATAATGCCAATGGTATCGGTGAAATGGCTAAGTTAGATAAAAATGCAAGACAGACGTTAGCAGATTTAGATGCAGTAGGTAATACAACGAAAGCCATTACTAAAGGGATAGCAATTGCTTCAGCAGTCATAGCTGCTGTTTCTTTGTTTAATGCATTTATTACCGAGATTATGAATATTACAAATGTTAAGGCAGGGAAATCAATAGCTACTTATGAGAGTATAGCTGGTTTACTTACGATTGCTGACCCAAAAGTGTTTATTGGATTTTTAATTGGAGGGGCAATACCATTTTTATTTAGTTCTCTGACTATAAGGGCAGTGGGAAGAGCAGCATTTTTGATTGTGAAAGAAGTTAGGCAACAGTTTAAAGATAAAGATATATGGGAAGGTAAAAAACTGCCGGATTATGGAAGGGTTGTTTCAATCTGCACTTTGTCTGCGCAAAAGGAGTTAGTGGGTCCTGGACTATTGGCAGTGTTGACGCCGGTGGTTGTAGGTTTGCTACTTCACAAGGAAGCGTTAGCAGGTTATTTAGCAGGAATGATTTTAACAGGGCAACTTTTGGCTGTCTTTATGGCAAACGCCGGTGGCGCATGGGATAATGCTAAAAAAATGATTGAAGATGGTATATATGGTGGTAAAGGCTCAGAGGCACATAAAGCATCAGTTACGGGAGATACTGTGGGGGACCCTTTGAAAGATACGGCTGGACCTGCTCTTAATCCTTTGATAAAAGTTATGAATATGGTCGCAATGCTTATTATCCCTTTTGTGTTAGAATCTCAAAAAATGACGCTTAGTTATTTACTTGTGTCATTTGCCTTTTTAGTTGTAATAATGTGGGCAATATGGAATAGCAAGAGAGAATCAAAAGAAATTAAACAAGTTTATGCGACTTTTGAAACTCAGGATGTGCCTGTAACACAATAGTAAGTAGGAAGGGGAATTGTCAGTTGGTCAGTCGGCGAAGGGGTGTCTACTACCTGAAAATTGGTTTTCGAGTATTAACCCTCATCCAACCTTTTACCTTAGGTTGCATATTCTGTCTTTGTGGTAATTTTTGTTATAATACTATTAAACAGTCTTTTGATATAGATTTTCAGCATTTTTAGTTTATAAGCGGTGGAGTAGAAAGTTGATGATATGCAATCTGGTTTGATTATTATCTGGTCAATTTTATCAATCCATTCCTGTGGGGTTAAAGGTTTTTCATTGAGCATTTTTTCTATATTGTCTAACAGATATGGATAAGATGAAATAGCCGTTAGCGCTATTTTTGTCTTGTGTATCAAATTATTTTTATATTCTATGCCTAATGCAATACCAATTTCTGGAAAGTCAAAGCTGTCTCTGGGGGAAACTTTTGTATAACCACTAAAGAAGTTATCAAGATATGGCACAATAATCTTTATTATGATATCGTCTTTGTTTTTTCTTATATGGGATTTACCATTATTGGAAAAAAGTTGCTGCAAAGGTATGGTGTATTCCCTTTGAGCATTTTTTAGAATGATTTTAGCATCGTAAATAAGGAAGGCAGGTGCTAAATCACCTTGGTAATCAGCCACACATTGTGGGCTGGATCTTGCAACGTGGCATTTTGTTCCACCATATTTTATACAAGCGCCATATCCACTTCTCCATAACTCGCTTTTATCGGTATAAATACATCTTGTATCTTGCAAAATATTTCCTGCGACAGAGCCAACTGAACGAATTGCAAGGGTAGCGATAGAACCAGCCGCCACTTTTATCGCGTCGAAATTATTCATAATTTCATTATCATATAATTCTTGCAACTTTACACCCCCTCCTATTGAAAGCAGTGCGTTGTTAAATTCTATCGTGTTTATCTCTTTTATCCTACCCAATGAAATTAGCACCTCTGGTTTAATTTGTTTTCTTTTCATTTTTGGGACAATATCTGTTCCACCATTAAAAACGTAAGCGTTTTCTTTTTTCAATAGTGTGAAAACCTCGTTTAAATTTTTAGGAGCGAAGATATCCATAACTTATTTTATGGAGGAGGGATTTTTTGAGTTGTTGGGAACTCAAAAGTTGGGAAGTTTCTGGGAGCGACGATTTTTTGTTTTCTTTCTAATGCTTGTTCAACCTTTTCTGGCGTAAGCGGTAATTCACACAACCATATACCAATAGCGTCATAGACGGCGTGAACGATAGCAGGAGGTATTGGTAAAAGAGGTCCCTGTCCAACTTCCTTTGCACTAAAAGGGGCGTTCGGCTCTTCACTTTCAATCAAATATATATTTATCTTAGGCATATCACTAAATAATGGAGTTTTATAGTCAAGCGCTCCGTTGTAAAAAAGTAGTCCTTCTTTTGAAAATTTACTTTCCTCTAAAAATATTTCACCTAATGCCATATAAATGCTGCCTTCAATCTGTCCTTCTACAGATGGTTTATGTATTGGCTTACCTATGTCGTGAGCATACCATATTTCCTGAGGAACTATTCTACCTGTTTTAATGTCAACAAAAACTTTACATACACATGCTGCATAGGAGTATGCGGGAGATGGTCCAACACCACCTCCTTTATACTTGACTTGGACATTAGGCGAGTAACTTCCGGAGGCAGATAACTGTCCGAACTTACTTTCTGCTATTTTTATTGCTTCATCGAATGTCACAATTACCTTATCATTGCTATCATATATGGCATTATTTTTAAATTTAAGGTTTTTATCTGGGAGATGATATTTTTCGATTAGAGCAGATATTATTTTTTCTTTGAGAGATGAGGAAGCTTGTAAAGTGGCATTTCCGGCCATCAATGTAACTCTTGATGAATAACTACCTAAATCGATAGGTGTTAAATCAGTATCGGAGTGGATAACTTGCACCTTGTTTATATCGATTCCGAGGACCTTACTTGCTATTATAGCAATCGCATTATCTGACCCTTGACCGATTTCTGTATGTCCTGAGAATATAGTTACCAGTCCACTTCTTGATATAGTAATATTAACGGAAGAATGGGGCATATTATTGTAGTAAAGAGGTAATCCTGCGCCGCATAGGTATGAACTTATCGCAAATCCTATACCTTCGCCATAAGGTAATTTTTTATATTTATTGTTAAAATCGGATTCTTTAACTACCTTTTCTATACATTCGCACAATGCGCAGGAGGATATTTTTAGATGATTAATAGTAGTGGAATATGGGGTGATGAGATTTTTTAATCGCAATTCTACTGGACTTATTCCTATTTCTTCTGCAACCATATTTAGATGAGTTTCTAAGGCAAATCTTGGTTGGGGTGTTCCGTGCCCTCTTTTAGCGCCGCAGGGAGGCTTATTTGTATAAAATCTTACAGCATCAAATTTGTATGCTGCTAACGTGTAAGTGGTTGTTTCAATGGCACCTTGATAATAGGTTGTCGCAACACCATAACTCCCATACGCTCCGCCATCTAAATATGATTTCACATATAGTGCGGTAATTTTACCATTTTTATCAATACCCGTTTTTACAGATAAGTAAGCAGGGTGTCTGCCTCTGTGATTGTAAAACGTTTCTTCTCTGCTTAACGTGGTTTTCACAGGCCTGCCCGTTACAAGAGTAAATTTTGCACAACATATATCATGAGGGAATGGTTCTAACTTGCCCCCAAAGCCACCACCTACATATGGAACTATTACACGAATTTGTGATTCTGGTATTTGGAGCACTTTTGCTAATATGCGATGAACATAATGTGGCACCTGTGTAGAGCAATATACCACTAGTCGATTTTGTTCGTCTAAATAGGTAATTGTTGAATGAGGTTCCATTGCAAAGTGATTACTACCTGAATAGAAGAAGGTATTTTCTGATATATAATCCGCTTTCTTAAAACCAGTTTCTATATCACCAAATTCTAACGACACTGCTTTGTGGGCATTCCCTGAAAATTTTTCGCTTTCATGAACTCTTACATTTGACTTTATAGCTTCGCTTACGTTTAAAACAGCAGGCAAAATTTCATATTCCACTTCTATTAAATCCAATGCTTCTTCTGCTATCCTTTGGGATTCAGCACATACTGCTGCAACAGGTTCACCCATATATCTTACCTTCTCTATCGCTAATGCCGCCTCGTCCTGCGTTACAGGCAAAATACCGTATTTTACAGGCAGGTCCTGACCTGTAAGAATCTCTATTACACCTTTTAATTTTTTCGCTTTTTTTATATTGATACTTTTAATTTTAGCGTGAGCATAAGGAGAACGCTTTAGTTTGCAGTATAGCATACCAGGTAAAAATATGTCATCAACAAAAATTGCTTTACCTGTAAGTTTTGCTAAACCGTCTATTCTCCCGTTATTCATAAAACTTCTCTACTATATGATTCATCGCATACCATATTCTAATGTATCCTGTGCATCTGCATAATGCTGAATCAATGTATCTTTTTACAACCTCTTGAGTTGGTTTTTTCTTGTTATTTAATAACATTGATGCTGTCAATATTTCGAAGGCAGGAGTGCAAAAGCCGCATTGAAGTCCGACAAATTCTGTAAAACCATTTTTAATTATATTAAACATTTTTTCAGGTAACCCTTCTAGGGTCATTATCTTTTTCCCTTTACAAGTATATGCTAACGTTATGCAGGAATATACGGGCTTATTGTCAAGAAGGCAGATGCACATTCCGCATTCACCGATATCACAGCCGTTTTTAACGCTTGTAATTTTTAAATCATCTCTTAATGTGCTAAGTAACGTTTGAGCCGGATAAATTTTTACCTTATATATCTTATTGTTAACGTCTATTCTTATTGCCTTTTGCCTCATTAACATTAAGAAATATTAAAAAATAAATTTTTAATTACTCATCTATGCCAGAGAATGTAGACCTCATTTTCATTATACCGTTAATATTTATTGTTGCCTTATTATATTCTGTAGTGGGGCATGGCGGCGCATCCGGTTATGTTGCCGTTTTAACTTTTTTTCATTATGGAACTGATTTTGTATCCGTTTCTGCTTTAATCTTAAATCTCGCCGTTTCCTTAATTGCCTTCTCTAACTTCAAAAAGTATGGCTTCTTCAACTTTAGATTATTGTTTCCGTTCATTATAACCTCCATTCCTTCTTCTTTTGTTGGTGGATATATTAATGTTTCTAAAACAATATTTTCTTTCCTTTTAGGTATCTCTCTTTTATTTAGTGCTTTGCGATTGTTTATATCTCCCAATGGTAATGTTTATAAAAACAAGGCACCATTTTCCATAGGACTATTTTTTGGTTCAATCATAGGTTTTGTAAGTGGTATAATTGGGATTGGTGGAGGTATATTTTTAAGTCCTATCTTAATATTTTTTAAATATACAGACCCTAAAACTACTTCCGCTATTTCTTCTATATTTATATTTCTAAACTCTTTAAGCGGTCTTTTTGCCAAGATGATAAGATTAAAATTATCTGTGTCTTTTCCTAATTTGCTGGTTATACTTTTAATCATTGCGATATTAGGTGGTTATATAGGTTCTCATTTATCATCTAAAAAGTTTTCTATGTTATTATTGCAAAGGGTTTTAGGTGTTACTTTGGTTATAGCAGGATTGAAACTTATTTTACAGCGTTAAAAGGGGTTTGTGGTTGTGTATGGTAATATGGATGTAACGGGCGTTTTAGTATGTGGTGGTGATTCTTCAAGGTTCGGGCAGGATAAAAGAATTTTGGTTATAAATGGGAAAACGTTAATAGAATCAGGATTAGAAAAACTTTCTGCTATGTGTAAAGAAGTTATGCTTGCACCTCGCACAAAGAATAATTTGCCAAAATTTTTATTGCCAGGTTCCTTCAAAATAATAGAGGATGCTCCGAAGGTAAAAGGTCCTATGGCGGCAATATCAGCAGCTCTTTTGCATGCTAAATATGAAAATATTTTGATTTTAGGTTGTGATTTCCCATTCGTTTCCATCAGGTTTTTGCAATATCTTATTGATATTGCAATTTCTAATCCTGCTAAAATTGTCGTTTGTAAGTTGCACGACGTTTTACAGCCATTGGTAGCCGTATACAAAAAAAATATTGCTAATACATTAAGTTTGTGGCAACAGGATAAAAAAAACTATTCCATAAAAAATTTTCTCGTATATAATAGAGACCTGATTTATGTGGTGGACAAATGTGATATTGTGGACTTTGAAAGGGAACTTTTCAACTTAAATACACCTTCTGATTATGAAAAGTTAAAGTTAATGCTTGAAATGGAGAAGTAGGTGATGGCAGTAAAAGATAAGTATGGCAGAAGTATGGGAAAATTGAGAATTTCTCTTACAGATAGATGCAATATGCGTTGTATGTATTGTATGCCAGAAAATCCCCAGTGGATGCCTAAAGAACAGATTCTTTCTTTAGAAGAAATATTTGAAGTTACAAAAATATTTATAAATGACTTTGGTATAAGTGAAATACGATTGACAGGTGGAGAGCCGTTACTTCGAAGTGGAATTACGGAACTTATAAGATGGCTTTCTAATGTAAAAAACGGTCGATTAAAAAGGGTGTCAATGACTTCAAACGGGTTGCTTCTGAAGAAATTCGCTTCCCAACTAAAAGAATCTGGCTTGGATGACTTAAATATAAGTTTAGACAGTTTGAATGAAAAGACATTTTTTGAGATGACAAAAGGTGGTAACTTAAAAACGGTGTTAGATGGAATAAAGGAAGCCAATAGAGTTGGATTTAAAATAAAGATAAACAGTGTTTTAATAAGAGGGTTTAACGACGGTGAAATAAATCATCTTGTTGAATGGGCATTAAACGAATGTGTTGAACTTCGTTTTATTGAATTTATGCCCATAGGCGGGATAGGAATGTGGACAAAAGAACGGGTTGTTACTATGGATGAAATTTTGAACGTAGTATCCAAGAATCATACAGTGGAATGTTTAGAGTCAAGGATAGAAGAACCTGCACGAAAATTTTTGGTTGATGGGAAACTAAAAATGGGGATTATCGCAACGGTATCGCATCCTTTTTGCCATTATTGTAACAGAATAAGATTAACCTCAGACGGTAAGATTTATCCCTGCCTTTTTGCAACCTATGGAATTGACATAAAACAATCTTTACGTTCTGGCTCTATTGAAAGGGTTAAAAATTTAATAAAAAAAGCATGGATTAATAAGCAGGAAGGTTTTATCGCTATGAAAGATGATTATATTAATACTGTACCTATGCACATTTTAGGGGGTTAGAAATTTGTGCCTCATCTAAAAATTGAACTTTTCGGACCGTTAAAGGATAGATATTCCAAAGAATTAGAAGTAGAAATACCAGAAAAGGGTGTGCTTCTGGATGATTTTAGAAAGTTAGTTATGAAGAAATTAGGAATATCTCAAAAAGATATTGATTCTATTGCAATCGTTAAAAATGATAGCATAGTAAATGATAATGTGTTGATTACTTCTTCTGATAAGATTTGTTTATTACCACCTGTTAGCGGTGGTTAATAAATTAATGAGTAGTAAGGATGGAAGATTATGGATAACAACAAATGCTATTGATTTGGATAAATTATTAAAGGAAACCAAGAGTCCAAAGTGTGGGGCGTGCCTTGTATTTTTAGGAACTGTTAGAAATAATAGTGAAAATGGTAAGGTAAGATCCATTACTTACAAGGTGTATAAAGAGTTGGCTATAGAAACGTTAAAGGATTTAGAGAAACAGATAGAGAAAAAATATAAAGATTGTAAGTGTCGTATCGTTCATAGAACGGGTTATATGAAGGTGGGGCAGGTAAGCGTTGCGATAGTTATTAGAACTCCCCATAGAGAAGAAGCATACGAGGCATCAAGATATGCGCTGGAAAAAATAAAAAAAATTGTGCCTATATGGAAAAAGGAAAGAATGGTAAGCGGCAAGGAGAAATGGGTTAAAGGTAATAAATTGGAGGTATAAATGAAGGATATAAGTGATAAATTTGAAACGGCAAGAATTGCGAAGGCGCAAAGTATTCTAAAATCCCTTCCTGAAACCATTGAAAAAATCAGGTATGCGAGATTAGAAAAAGGAGATGCGCTTTCTGTAGCCAAAACGGCAGCCATTTTGGCGGCAAAAAAAACTTCAGAATTAATACCATACTGCCATCCAGTAAAAATTGATTTGGTGGACGTGATGTTTGAATTTACTGATACCGAGGTGAAAATTATAGTAACGGTAAAAGCGATTGATAAGACAGGGGTGGAGATGGAGGCACTAACCGCCGCTTCTGTAGCAGCATTAACTGTTTACGATATGGCTAAACCCGAAGGCACCAATATAGAAATAACTGAAGTGAAACTCTTAGAAAAAAAAGGCGGTAAGTCAGATTTTATAGAAGAACAAAAACATCCTATTTCCGCAGCCGTAGTGGTTCTTTCTGATACTGTTTTTGCTGGTAAAAAGGAAGATAAAGCAGGTAAAATAGTTGTAGAGGGATTGAAAAAGTATAATATTGAGGTGATTGACTATACGGTATTACCAGATGACCCTGTAAAACTCAAAGAAAAGATTAAAAATCTTTTAGATAGTAAAACTGATTTAATCATTACGGTAGGAGGAACAGGATTGGGAGTGAAAGATAAGACAGTAGAAACCATAAGACCTATGTTAGAAACGGAAATTCCTGGGATAATGGAAGCGGCTAGAAATTATGGGCAACGGCGGACGCCTTATTCTATGCTATCACGAGGCATATCCGGGTTAATTAAAAATACATTGATACTTACCTTTCCAGGCAGCACAAGAGGCGCCTTTGAATCTTTGATGGCTGTTTTTCCAGGCGCGCTTCATATCTTTTCAGTTCTTAGAAAAGACCCTCACAGATACGGATATTCATGATAACCGTAGAAGAAGCATTAAAAAAAATAGAGCAAGCGGCAGAACCATTAGGAACTGAATACGTTTTTATAGAAGAGGCGGATAAAAGAATATTAGCAAGCGATATAAAAGCCCGATATGCTTTGCCACAGTTTACTCAGTCTGCTATGGATGGATATGCTTTGCGTTCAGAAGATACCTTATATGCTTCACAAGATAGTCCTGTAAATATTGATATTGTAGGTGAAATTCAGGCAAATGCTTATAAGAAATTAAAAATATTAAAAAAAGGAACAGCTGTAAGAATTTTTACAGGCGCACCGCTACCAAAAGGTGCAGATACAGTTATTATGCAGGAAGATGCTTTTGTTCATAATGGCTCTTTAATCATAAATAAAAAATTAAAACCTTTTGATAACGTTCGTAAGGCAGCAGAAGAAGTGAAAAATGGCGATATTTTAATTAATAGTAGAACTCGCCTAAATAGTGGTATGCTCTCAGTAATTGCAAGCCAAGGATACAACAAGATTAAAGTATTCAGGAAACCAAAAATTGCCATTATTACTACTGGTAATGAAATAATAGAGGTTGGAAAGCGTCTGAAGTTCGGGCAAATCTATGATACTAACTATGTTTTTTTACATACCTTTCTAAAATCACAAAAGTTTCATATAACATATTCTTCTGTAGCACGTGATAATTATAATGCTATTAAAGAATCTATTCAATCTGCTTTGCTCAAAGCAGATGTCATTATTACCACTGGTGGTGTGTCAGTAGGTGAGAAGGATTTAGTAAAAGATGTTTCCAAGGAATGTGGTTTTAAAGAAGTTTTTTGGAAGGTATTACAAAAGCCTGGCGCCCCTATCTATTTCGCAAAACAGCAAGACAAATATATTTTTGGATTACCTGGCAATCCTGCCTCAACATTCGTATGCTTTTATCTGTATGTATTGAATTTTCTCGAAAGAATACAAAATGCTTGTGATTATTCTACCAGATTTATTTATGGTATATTAAAAAAATCTGTAAAACCACATAATTTAAAAACATTATTTATAAGATGTGGTTTGGAATATGACAGCTCAGGTAGAGTTTTCCTTATACCATTAGCTAACCAAGCATCTCATATGATAACAAATTTAGTTCAGACACAGGCAATAGCCAAGATTGAACCGAGTAAAAATGTCTTATCTGAAGGAAGGATAATACCATTTTTTTTTACCACCGCCTCTGGCATTTCATAATCAAAACGATATAAAACATTGGGGGGATTAAAAGATGTCCCCCCAATATAAAAGAAACATTAGTTAACTAACGCTTTTAGGTCCTTGCTTGGCTTAAACCCAACTGTTTTGCTTGCTTTGATTGTAATTGTAGCACCTGTTTTTGGGTTCCTGCCCTGTCTTTCTTTTCTCTGTTTGACTGTAAAGGAACCAAAGCCAACTAATTGTACGACTTTTTCCTTTTGCAGTGCTTCTCTTATAGAATTAAGCACATAATCAACTATTCTACCTACCGCTGCCTTTGAAAGTTCTAATTTTTCTTTCTCTACTTTCTTTATAACGAGCTCTGTTATGTCACTTTTACTTGCCATCTTCGTCACCCCCTTTCTTTATCATTTTTTTATATCACACCTTATAAGTATAGGTTTTTCAATGGTTTTTTCAATATCTTAGCGCGAATTTTGAACTATTTTCTTATTTAGGAAATTTCGCAATAGCGATTGAATTTTAAATATTTCTTTCATATAATACCGCCTTTCCAAAAAACCCTTGTAAAATCAGGGATTTTTAGTAGCTAAACGTTGATGCTAATCAAAATGTGTTGACTTTTAAACCTAATACCAATTTTGGTTAAAAAATCTTATAAAGCACATTGTTATTCCCTTTATTCACCCAGTTGAATTTTACCTGATACAGCTAAAATAATCCAAATAATCAATAACAGTAAAGGAGATAAATTGCAAATAAAGATAGCGTAGATATTTTTAATAATAGTTCTGTTATTCTTAGTTAACACTATTGAAACAATAGTGTTAAAAATACCTACGATTAAAAACACAATCCATGGAATGAAATAAAGTCCTACAGAAGATTCCTTTATAGTGCTAATTCCTAAAACAATGTTTGTTATTAAAATCGTCAAAGTTAATAAAAAAATCATAGTAGATAAATAGTTCATACCTTTATTTTTTTTAGTAAATATGAACAGTAATAAAAAGTAAACTAATGGTAAAGGTAATATAATTATAATACTTGGAATAATTTTATCTAATTCACGCAGAAGCCAAGAAAGAAATAACCCAGATATTAACAATATTTGCAAACTTACAACAATATATATTATTTTTTTTCTCATAATATGCTGATACTATT
>CAZWFP010000049.1:0-12692 GCA_964633175.1 uncultured Planctomycetaceae bacterium
ACCTTGAACTTTTGACCTTTGACTTTTTAAGGTATTCCCTCTTTGTGGTAATTTCCAGGTGAATGGAGAGACAAAAAATACAATATTTAATCCTAATATAATAAAAGTTCTATCCTAATTTTATAACCAGGTCCTCGTCCCTTATAATCTCATTTCTTATAAGTTCATTACACAAATCCAGATACTTTCTTGATGGTCTATCCGTTTCATCCATCTTAAGAAGTTTTTCAAATATATGCTTTGCTTCCACAATGTTTTTTGATAAATATAAGTCAACTGCCTCATTAAACAAATCTATGAAATTTTTATCTATGTATGAATTAGTTTTTTCATCTATTAACTCGTATACACTTACGAGTTTTTCTTTGCCTTTAACTTTTATAATACCAATCTTCCTGCAATAAAACTTATCTTTTACTTTGTTATACGTGTTTTCTTCTATCATTATCCCGGTACCAAACGCCTTATTTGATTGCTCCAATCTATTAGCGAGGTTTACATAATCCCCTATCAAGGTATAATCCAATCTTCTTTCAGAACCAATGTTACCTGCTATAATTTGCCCGGTTGATAATCCTATACGAATTTTCAAAACAGGCAATCCTTTTTCCTGCCATTTATGTTGCATTTCATTTATGCTCTTTTTTATACCAACAGAAGCCCTGCAAGCACATTCGGCACTTTCCGCAAATTCAACGGGGACGCCAAAA
The DNA here is from genome assembly GCA_964633175.1 of uncultured Planctomycetaceae bacterium. Lineage (GTDB taxonomy): Bacteria > Planctomycetota > MHYJ01 > CAZWFP01 > CAZWFP01 > CAZWFP01. Next base: position 711 of record CAZWFP010000049.1, read on the forward strand.
GCGGCCATAACGCCATCACCTTCATATTTATCCAAAAACCCTTTATTCTCCAAAATTCTGTCAGTTATAACCTTTAAATATTCATTTAATATATTTATTACGTATTCCGGTCTGTATTTTTCAGAAAACGTGGTGAATCCGCTTAAATCAGAAAAGAATACCGTCGCTTCTTTCATTTCACCACCCAATCTTATTTTGTCCGGATACATCAACAAGTAATCCAATACCTCTTTTGAAATGAAATTCTGGAACGTTTGTTTCAACATTTTTTTTGTTCTACCTTCTACTCTTTCTTTTATGGCTACGGAAGCAGCAACAGGAATAAATAAAAGTATAATATTATCCGCATAGTTAAGATATATATTCCTATTTAATAACCCAACCTTCAAAAAGAAGACGGAAATTAATATAAGAATTACGAAAAGACTGCATAGGATTGAGCCATACCTTATCAATAAGAAGTATGCTACCAATAAAAATAAAAATATTATACCATACCCTATCATTTTGTTAAAATGCCTAAGGTGCAACTTTTTTAGAAGTTTATTGAAGGAAGAGACATGAACTAAAATACCAGGATAATTAGATCCTATAGTAACACTTTTCATATCCGCTCCCCTTTTGACACCCCCTATAAAAGCAACCTTTTTATTAATATTGCCAAATAATTGCAGATAGAGATTCTTAAATATTTCCAATTTTCTTTCCACATCACCAACGAATGCCCTTATTTCCATATAACTTTGCTTATCTTCTCCAGAACTACTCTCTAGTATCAGATCGTTTAAGATGTTTTTAAAAGTAACAGCAAAGCGATGTGCAAGTTTATAAAATTTCATCGGATGCAACTTGCCACTTATAAGTTTTTTTGTCAGCACTTTTTCGGCTAACAGTCCTGCCTCCACTAACTGTGACTGCAGATTATTCGCCAAGAGATAGTAATTGTCAGCGATATTAGAAAAGATTTCATCATAAGCCCGACCCAAAAATATTATATTTGAAGCATCTATAAAATTATACCTCATCTTCCTATAATCTAAATAATCTACTATAAATCTATTATTATCAACCGGAATTACTTCTTTAACTTCCCCACCCTTACCAAACGTAACTTTTTTATCATCAACTACCACTTCATCATACGCATTATACATTGCATAAGCACTGAACGCTAAATGTAATAAGTTATTTCCATCTAAATTATATACAACAGGTATATCCCATACTCTTGAATACTTACCGGTCGGGGTATTAGCAAATCCTACATAATGCGACTTAGATAATATAAGATGCGAAATATCGTTCACAGAATAGAAAATACTTGTATTGGCAGAATTCTTTATATGTATAGTTTTAGAATATTTAGTTATAGTCGACATAACATTGAATTTTTCAAATGCTAGGTAGATATTTTTCAAAATGTCGTTATCAGAAGAAAATATTTTTTCCAGAGTTTCCATAGTATTTACATACCTTTTCTCCTCTGAAGACATTTCTCGAGAATCACTTTTAATCTTTTCTTCTATTGATTTACTCACAGCATTACCAGTTATAAAATTCAGATATTTTATAAAGTTGCCTGTTTTATATTGTTCTAATGTTTTATGAACAAATTCATATAAACAGATATCTAATTTCTGCTTGGACATCTCTATTATATCTGACAAGTTATCTTGCTCTATATATTTTTTAATCCCGTTTTTAATGTATTTTGAAAAATTCTTATAATCCTCGTCCTTACAAGTAGAGATATATCTATTTTTTATCAGAGAAAATGTGCCTATAGATTTGTTTTTTTTATATAGCCTGGCAAATGAAATTACTTCTTTATTGAAATCATCTTTCTCTCTTGGCACAAATTCAATGTCCCACACTACAAATTTAGGTTTTAATAAACTTAACCCTAAAGCGAAGTGTTTATAATTGGCATAATTTTTCCACGGGAAAATACCAATCTCACGGTCAGTGTTGTCAGAAATTTCCACTACCACTATGTTTTTATGCAATGTTGGTTTTGTTTTTAATCTGGATGCAAAATCATAGAAAGGCAATTCGATATATTCATATACCCCCTGTAAATATGGAATCTGGAGCGAGAATATCAAAACGGCAAAAAACACCAAACTAACGTAAACATATATAGGAATCTTTTTAAGAAACCGTCTTATGTTCACCTTAATTTACAAAACTAATTTTATCTTTTTCTTTTATATTATTTTGCTTGAAATAACCGTAAGGCATCTCCAGCGCATACAATACAGGCACGGGAGGGCATACCCTCTCTTCATTCAAAGGTTCCATATCTTTTATATCAACTATTTCCAAATTCTTGTTAATAAAAGCAATAGAAAGTTTTACGTATGTGTTCTTCATCCAGAAACAATGTTTATCCTCAGCGTCAAAAATAAACAATATACCACTATCAAGAGGTATCTCTTTCACATTCATAAATCCTTTGGCCCTTTTTTCATAAGTATCTGCTACTGCTATTTTTATTTTTCTACCCTTTATTTCTAACAATTTATCGTAATTAGGCCAATTAATTAAACTACTGCTTATAACCTGTCCTTTAATTTTACCAAGGTATTCATACCACAACGATTTTTGCAATCTGTTTTTTCTTACATAGTGCCACACAACCACCATACAAACCACTAGAAAAACTATTCCTGCAACATAACCTATTTTAATCCAACCATTACCTTTATATTCCACTACAATTACTCGCTTTTTTATTCGTATACCAAACTGCTATACTGATGCTCAAAATATCGCTAATATGTGACAAATACATTAATATTATTAACCTCTACTATTGCCTACTGTTTATTTATAATATCCTGCAATTCTTTCTTCGCTTTATCATATTGGGTTGGCATCTTTGTAAAAATATTTATTACTCTTTCCTTATTTTTAGGTGAAAGTTTTTTACTCAATCCCTTTAACAACAATAAAATATTCTCTTCCTGCTTAATATTATTTAACTTCTCAATAATTACTGAATCTTTAAGGTCGTTTTGCACCTCGGATAACCTGTTGAAAAAATACTGCTTCACTATAGGTTTCCATTCCTTCGAGATTGCAAAATCTATCAGAACTTTATAATCATCTTCTGTATTAAATGAAAATAATTTTTCTAAAGATTTTTCATAGGCTTCTTTCAAAAATTTACCCTTATCAGGAAACTTCTCACCACTGGTTGCCTGCTGATACCTCAAATAATTTAATTGAAAATCTTTATATGCATATATCAAATCTCTCATTCTCTCGTTTTTCTCAACTATTTCAGAAACAGCGCTCATACTAGCGCTAGTTGGTATTGTAGAGGTAGCAGTATCTTGAGTATTCTTGGCAACCTGAGCATCCTTAATTTGCACACTATTGGTAGATATTGTTGGATTATTTTTCTCATATAACATATTATGAATTTCTTTCTCAACCGCGGGGTTTTTTCTTTTAACTTCTTCTATAACTTCTTTAGGAGGTTCTTTAAAACCGTAATATATCATTATTCCAAAAAATACGAGCAAGAATATAATAGACACCATTTTAAAAAAATCTATTTTCATATATTAATTTGTATTTTGAGCAGTTTGGGGAGAATTTGCAGAATTCATTGAAGCATATTTTTCTTTTCTCACACTTGCAGAAGGCACATTCATTTCTAACCTAAATTTAGTTATAGTTCTGCGGGCTAAGGTGATGTTCAGCTTCCTTTCTATAATCTGCTTTATCTGCGAATCTGTATATGGTGATTGTTTGTTTTCTTCTGCTATGACCTCTTTTATTTTATCGCATATAGACAACTTAGAATAGATAACCTTGGTATTTCTGCTCGGTGAAGAGGCAAGAAAAAACTTTATATTAAATAATCCTCTGGGCGTTTGTACGTATTTATTCGCTATAACTCTACTTATAGTAGATTTTGATAATCCTGTCTTTTGTGATATAGTTTCCAGATTTAGCGACTTCATAGAAACTATACCATTCTCAAAAAAATCGCGTTGTTCCTGGACAATTGCCTGTAGAATTTTTAACAGAAACATCTTCCTCAAATTTATGTCTTTTATAATTTTCTTCGCAGACAAATATTTCTCTTTCAAGAATTGCCCTACTTCTTTTTCATTCAATAATTTTGTATATTCCTTGTTCAAACTCAGTTTAGGCAAATAGGGGTTAGATACATCTACAACTAAATCATTACCAACATAGTACACCTCAGCATCAGGTTTTATTCTCCTATGTATTTCATTTGAATAATTCGCCAAAGGATAAATATTCAACTTAGAAATAATATGTAGTGCTTCATTTATTTCTTCTATAGATTTAGAATACTTCGCTGATAAATTATTTACGTCTATTACACTGGAATTCATAATATCATTATAGACTATATTATAAATAAGCTCATATTTGGGGTGCTTGGGATCAATTTGCGCAATTAAGCATTCCACAAAATTAGTTGAACCTATACCTTTAGGTTCTAGCTTTGTTCTTAAAATCTCCAAAGCATTCTTAAGTTCATCCATAGAAACATCTTGATTCAACTCTTTTTTTATGTATTCTAATAGTTCGTCTAAAGATATTTTCAAAAATCCATCAGCATCTATTTTGTCCAGAATCTTATACAAAATAGATTTGACTTTTTCCCCTACATTCAAAACCGAAATCTGCATCATAATTTTATTATTCAAATTTTCTTCATCCTTTATTGTTTCCCATAAAGGTACGTCTTCATCATCACCAGAAGTGGTTTTCCTAAAACCAGTTCTTTCTTCATCCAGTTCTCTCAATATACTTGAGTCTGCTTCTAACTTATTATTTACAGTATCTATGCTCATATATTCACTACTATCTGCTTCCAAAAAGGGGTTAGCAGTAACCTCCTGTTCTATACGCTCCACCAATTCTTGCAATGGCATTTGCAACATCTCCACTGTCTGAATCAAAGAAGGAGTAAGTTTAAGTTGCAGTTCCTGCTTGGCTTCTAAATTCTGTTTTATTTGCTGTGCCATATTAGTTTATATATTTTCTTAATTTAAATGCCCATAATAATGTATTGGTATCAACATACTCTATTGGATACCCATAGGGCACACCTATAGATAACTGTGAAACCATAACTTTCTTGGGCAGAATTATCTTTTCTACTATATACTTCGTAATAAAAGCGCTGTTATAATCAGAACCTAAGGCAAAAATTACTTCTTTGATATTTTCTTCATTTAACCTCTCTTGTAAAACTTTTATCCTATGATTATTGTCTATATTCTCTATATCTACGCTTCCTAAAACGAAATACAACCCCTTATATTCATTCAAGTTTTCTATTTTTAAAATGTTTCTCGGATATTCCACTATACATAGTATATTATTGGACCTGCTATTGGAACTACATATTGTGCATAAGTTACTTTCTGCATATCCAAAACACTTTTTACATTGTTTTATATGGGTTGATAATTCTTTAAAAGCATTAGCAAAAATCTCTATGTAGTTACTTCCCTGGTCAACTGCATAATCCACTATTCTTTCTGCGAGGCGAGGACCAACACCAGGAAATTTTTTTAGTTCGTCTATGACTCTTTTTATGGTTTTAAAAGGATACCCAATAGAACTATTTTTTTTTATTACAGACATTACTCTTTATCCTTAACTAACAATTTCTGGAATAGATAGTCAACGCTCTGCCTCTTAACCTTTTCTATAGCAGAATTCAAAGTTTCAACTAATAATCTCTCTAATAACGTTTTGTCGTTTTTAACAAATATACTATCATCTATTTTTATATCTATAATCTCAAATAAATGATTAATTTTAACGTTGATAAATCCTCCTCCACTATTGACTTCAACAATCTCCGACGCCATTTTCTTAGCTAATGTAGGATCCATTAATTCGCTCAACTTCTTAATATGCTCATTAAAATCTTTCATTCTATTTCAACCTTCCCTTTAAACGTATTGAAGAACTTTTCAAATGACTTATTCTCCATAAGTTCTTCAATTATTTTGTTATCCATCATTTCGAAAACTACCTCCAATCTTTTGCCGGTAACCTTATATATTGAATTTTTTAATATTTCTGTGGCTTTGTCCTTTCTGAAATAAAACTGCTCGTTGTGTTTATTCGTATATCCTAATTTTACAAACTTGTCATTCATTTCTAATAATTTAGTATTCTTTAACATATTATAGGTTAACATATGTTTATTTTTTATTTCTAACAATATCTTCAACCATGCATCATTGTTTTCTCCCCTTGGAACAGTGGATGGAGGTTCGCTCTCTTTTGCAACCTCCATTATATCAGTTTTCTGGTAAAAATCATCCTTTCCTCTTATCACTTTCATATCTGTTTTTCCCTCAGAACCGCTTAGGATTTCCTCACTCCCCGCCTTGTGGAAGGTTTCTATATCCATAAAATTATCTACCATAGCTAGTTTAAGTAAAAATGTCTTAACAAGCAATTCAGAGTTATCAAAGTAATATAATTTTGATTTTAGTTCAAGTAAAATTTTAGAAATGAGAATAAGTTTTTCAATGTCTAATTTATCAATTTGTGATTTAATCTTAAACTGATATATATTTGAACCCTCAATAGGTCTGTCCATATATTTTTGACATATAAGTTTATCCACATAATCAAGTAATTCATCACAAAAAGCACTTATATTATAAATATTAGATAAGTTCTTATCTAACCAGTCAAACACCTTTTTTGAATCAGAACTGACTATATAATCAAAAAGTTCAGCTATATCATCATCTTTACATGTTCCTAAAATGTTGAACAAGGTATTAACGTCATTAACAGTATTATTTACAACAAACACCTGTTCCAACAAAATCTGTGCATCTCTTAATGAGCCTTTAGAGTAGTGTGCTATTCTCTCTAAAACATTTTCCGAAAAAGATATCTTCTCTTCACTACAAATCTTTTTTAAACTGTCCACAATATGTTTTTTAGATAGTGGACTAAAATCAAACTTCTGACATCTGGATATTATAGTTGGAGGCAATTTATCCGAGTCGGTTGTGGCTAAGACGATTTTTATGTTTTGCGGCGGTTCTTCTAAAGTTTTTAATAATGCATTCCACGCAGCAGATGTAATCATATGAGATTCGTCTAAAACAATGACCTTGTAACTTAAAGAAAAATTCTTTAAAGAAATAACCTTTTCCAAATTTCTGACTTCTTCTATCCCCCTATGGGATGCTGCATCTATCTCTATATAATCCAATGCCTTAGAATTCTGTATTGCCACACAACTGGAACATTCATTACAAACGTCTTTTAAAACAGGAAAATTAGGACAGTTCAATGCTTTTGCAAATATCCTTGAAATGGATGTTTTGCCAACACCTTTTGGACCGGAAAAAATTAAGGCATTAGGAACCCTCTTCAATATAATTGCATTTTTTAAAGCAGATATCAAATAATCATGACCTATGACTTCAGCAAACTTTCTCGGCCTGTATTTTAACGAAAACTGCATTTTAATCTTACTAATAACGATGGACTCGGATTATACATCAATAGAGACAACAGTTACCGTTGCTTCCTTTCGGACCTGGCGGAGTTTCTACCACCTCTATTATGTATTCCAAGTCCATCAGTAATAATTATATATCTACTTTTATTTTTCATTTATAAAAGTCAGAAATCACCACACCCCAAATTCCTCTTTTGTAATTTACCACTCATCTTTTATTTATTATTTTATTACGCGTTTAGCGAGTTAGATTTCTCGTTAAACCTCAAACCTTGAACTTTTAACCTTTGACTTTTGAGTTTTAACCTTTGACCTTTTGAGGTATTCCATCTTTGTGGTATTTTCTGTACCAAATTTGCCCCTTTTACTTTAATATTTTAGATTTTAGAATGTAAAACCCAAATGCTATTAAAATGGTAAGTCATAGAATGGAAGGAGTAATATTGACAAAAACAAAACTAACAATTATTTACATACTTTCATTATTTACTATTCTTTACCATTTATCAATTTTAGGTCAGAATAGAGATAATAACCTGCAAAAGTTAGAAGAGGTGTTACCACCAACACCTAATGTGAAACTGGATTGGACACCTTTGGAAAAAGTGCCTGTTCCTTATGAAGGTAGGATTGTTCCTATTATTACATTTGCTCAGGATACTTTATTTTCCATATATGGTAAGACAAAATATAAAAATGAATCAGCTACAAGCATTATTTTCAAGATATCTCTTTTAGGACCAGAATATGCTAAAAATTTGGAAATAATAAACATCCCAGGTTATAAAGTAAAAAAAGAACTAGGGTTACAAATAGAGAAAAATTATTTTTCTTTGGAACAAATGAAGGATAAGATTGAAACAATACTACAGTTAGGGGCAAATTTAGAGCAGAAAAAACAACAGAAAGCAGAATTGACAAACATTGAAAACCAAATGTATAGAGTTTTCTATCAATTGACCAAATTACAGGAAGTTATAACAGGCAATTTTGATTTTGTCTACGACCATACTCACCAGAAATGGTATAAATTATATGAACTCGAAGCATTAAAAAATAACAAGGACTACGAAAATTTATATAAAGGTATTCTTGCTCTTTCAGTTGCCATATCAAGGGAAAGTTATGAAAAAGCAAATTACATAATAGAAAAAGGAGTAAGTAGAGAACTATCAAGCAAGAATAAATTAGCGGCGCACGCCAAAAACGTTGAATTAGAATTTTTATATACAAAATATAATCTTAGCAATAAATCGCTATACCTGTTTTTTGTTGCGTTTATATTCGGTATCTTATCTCTTCTTTCAAAAAGATATCCGCCTCTTGTAGTTATAACGATATTTTTCAGCGCAATAGGATTTACTATAGAAGTGTCAGACATAATAATGAGAGTTATTATAAGTTCAAGAGCACCCGTTAGTAGTTTTTATGAATCCATCTATTACCTTGCTGCGGGAACGTTTCTGGGTTCCTTTATCTTCTACCTTATTCTTAAAAACTATAACGTTTTTCTCTGCGGTATATTTTTAAATACACTACTATTAATGATTGGTCCCTATAGTAGATTAAATCCCCACATAAAGGTTTTAATGCCTGCTCTTCGCTCACCTTGGCTCATCTACCACGTTCATACTATAATATTAAGTTACGCACTGTTTTCTATTGCTTTTATATTAGCACATTGGATAGTAATACGATACCTTATAAAAAATCTTATAGACAATGATATGATATATATTATTTACAACATTATAAAAGCAGGTATTGTATTTCTCACAATAGGCATAATATTAGGAAGTGTGTGGGGTGCCGAGGCATGGGGAAGATACTGGGGTTGGGACCCCAAAGAAACTTGGGCATTGATTACTCTTCTTGGCTATCTTGCAATAGTTCACTTAAAAAAAGCAGGTGCTATTCAACAGTTTGGTATAGCTATAGGTTCAATATTATCATTTTTTTTAGTAGGTATAACCTACTATGGAGCAAGTTTTGTATTCGTAGGACTGCACAGTTATGCCGGAGATAATATAACTAATTTCCTACCTCTATGGTTGATTATGTTTGTAATAATAGAAACAATATTTATATCTTCTTCAATTTACATATATTATAACCGCTTATCGAAAAAAATACACGTCGCAAACCAGCTCCCAGAAACTTAGCATTCTGTCTGTAAACTTTTCATTTTGTGAACCATGGAAACTTTTATTATATACAAACGAGTTTAGAAAGTTAGATTTTTCATTAACCTTTGAATTTTGACATATACTTTTGATAGCGCAAGATGCTGCTGCCGCCTTGACATTTGGTTTTTATCGTATCAGCCGAAACTTACCCCTCAACAATGATAGTATAATTATTCACCCAACTTCTTACATTTATCTTTTGCAAGCTGATCAGCAATCTTATACTTATCGGCTGGGTTAGTTTCACCTGCAAATTCTTTTCTTGCCCATTCAGCGTTAATAAGGTAAGGTGTTGGGCCAGTTGGATTAATTTTTTCAGGTGGTGTCTTGCTTCTATCTAAATCTAAATATCCTCTCCTAAGGGCAAATACCAACGCCATAAGAATTATTATCAGAACCCAAAGCATATATAGCTACATTTGCGCCGTGTCCTGATAAACATACAGATGTAGGTGTCTGGCATTCAATAGTTTTTAAGATCTCATCCTCGCTTTTGCCGGCTTTACATCTTAATTTTTTCCCAAATAAAAAGACGCAATCTATTGTTCCAGGACCAAGTATATTTGGTTTCAGTCAGCATTATCTATTCCTTCAGGACCAATAAATCCTATTCTTACTTCTTTCCCAGTTAAGTTGGGATCTAAAATATCACTTAACTTGTTGTTAGCTAGTTCCTTCGTAGCATCAATAACATTAAATACTCTTTTAATGGCATTACTCACAAATTGTGATGATTGTTGAAAAGTGTTTATGGAATTGCCGCCAATACTGCTACTACTTATTGAAAAAGACAACGAAGGTTCTTCTACATAAAACCACATATTTCTTTCCACATAATTTATGTCCCTTTCTAACTTAGGTAGTTCTTGTGCTAAATCATCCCTAGCAACAGTAAGAAATCCCTTCCCCCACATCTAAAACCCCATACAGAGGAATATCATATTTGTCAGTTATTTCTTTTGCTCTCTGCTCTACATTTGTAACGTCGTCTTGAAACGATATTATCCACTCATCACATAAATGGAATGTCTCATTTTTCGTGCATTCTTTCTGTTCGTGACAAAATATTACTCCAACCATCATTATTACACAAATTAAGTTTTTCATTTTTACCTCCTCTTTCATCTCTATATGTATGCTACTGCCATAGCAATTCTGCCCTTATATTATGCCGATTTTTTAATGCAATAAAAACCACTTCATCTAAAATCCAATTCGTATAAAATTTAATACCATCTTTGAAAAATAATTTCATTTCAAGTTTATTATATTGTTTTTCTCTATCTACATTTATAATACTTGATAATATTTATTTTTACTAAAAATCGCATCACCTAATTTGTTTTTGGTTTTGAGTATGTCGCTGAGGTTATTTAATGCGTTTCTTATTCCTTCACTTCTTGAGTTAATGTTTATCTTGCCCGTTAAATCTTCAATAGCGGTATTAGCAACAAACTCTACTTCCTTTTGGGTAGTTGTATATATTGCGGGTTAAAAATAGGTTTAAAGAGTAGTTCAATATTACCCTCTTTATAGTGGTTATAAAGTTTAGTAATGGATTCTTCTATGCCACTTTGGGCGAAAAATTCTGTCTGCATATCTATCTGGTAATCAGCAGCGAATTTAGAATAAGTATGGGCCATATAAATAAAGAAAATACTTATAACACTTAAAAGTATTAAAAAAATAAATGCACAAATAAGAATAACACCTTTTTTATTAAAGATGTCCTTCTTCATTTATTGACTATAATTTTAGGAAAATTTATTGAAAATTTAATATTTACCGTTTATTAATTTATTCCGAGTTTGGCGAGTTGGATTTTTCATTAAACCTTAAACCTTGAACTTTTAACCTTTGACTTTTGAGTTTTGACCTTTGACCTTTTAAGGTATTTCCTCTTTGTGGTAATTTCTGATATTTTCTAACTACCACTTTTTGAATACAAAAAACACCGCTAATATTATCAATGCAAATCCGATTAAATAATTCCATTTTAAACCTTCTTTTAGATATAAGACCGAAAAAAAGCAAAATACCACAATGGTAATAACTTCCTGTATAGTTTTTAACTGTGCGGCACTAAATTGATAATGTCCTATCCTATTAGGAGGCACTTGAAAGCAGTATTCAATAAATGCAATCAGCCAGCTTAGTATGACAGCTTTCCAGAGTGGAGCGCTCTTATATTTCAGGTGTCCATACCATGCAAACGTCATAAATATATTTGATATTGTTAAAAGTATAACTGTTTTCATATTATGATAATAATCGTTATTTATAATTTTTTATAAAATATAT
>CAZWFP010000050.1:0-11806 GCA_964633175.1 uncultured Planctomycetaceae bacterium
TTGAACTTTTGACCTTTGACTTTTTAAGGTATTCCCTCTTTGTGGTAATTTCTGTCTATTACTTATATATTCACTACCAATTTTGTTGCTCTGTCATTTTTTCAAGATCACGTTTTGTAACCTTAAAGATTTTGCTTCATTCCAGTCAAACTGAAACAGAAAATCCTCTGGGAACTTTCCCTGTGGTTATATTAAAACATTATTGCTGTTCCTTCTACAAGATAGAATTTTTTAAAAACAGATTGAACCTGTTTAGATAATTTAAATAATCCTTCCACTATTTCTCCACAATCTGATCCAGAATTTTACTCCCCCTATGAACCTGTGTATAGGTATTTACAACATAGAAACATTCTCGTGAGTATTATTTATATAGCCATTTTATGTCTTCAAATTTCCCATATAGCATTATCCTTAGGATAAATTTTTCAAGATAAGTGTGCCCATGTGGGTAGTCCCATAAATATCTTTTATACTTAGCAGGAACTTTTACATCTTGGAACGATTCTATTAACAATGATAGAATTATTATTCCTCATATTGGTTTATAAATACTCGCGGATTATTCTTTCTGCTTTTTGGAGTGGGTTGGTGTAGTCAAATTCTTTTTGGAAGACATCATCCCATTTTTTAAAGCGCTCTTCAGATTTGTCAGGGTAGTCCAGCAAATCTTCTGCTGTCTTCAAAATTTTTTCTGTATCAATCTTTGTCTGTAGAAACTCTGGAAATATTTGTTCGTTAGCAAGGATATTTGGTAAACTTAAATATGGAAGTTCTATTTTGTCTTTCACTAAAAGATAATTTAAGTAGTTTGTCCTATTGACCACGATGGAAGGGACCTTGCATATGGCGGCCTCCAGTGATATTGTGCCGGTAGGAATTATAGCAAGTGAACAAATAGAAAATAGGTCAGTTGCATTATTTATTCTCCTGATTTCAAATGGATATGTGAATTTATGTTTTTTTAGTAAACTATCAGGAATGTGGTTTGTAATACCAAAGATAAAAGGTCTGTTTGGGAATTGACAATATATGAGTTCGCAAAGTTGCAGATACAGAGGTAGCAGCTGCCTTACGGTTGGTGTTCTTGAACCGGGAAAGAAGCAAATGGCACGTGCATCTTTTGTCGGTTTAAAATTGTCTCTATTGACCAGAATCTCAATTATGGGATGCCCGACAAATTCACAAGAAAGTCCATACTTGTTATATAACTTTTTTTCAAACTTAAAAACGACCAACGTTTTGTCAACATACTGCCTTAAAAAATGTATCCTTTCAAATCGCCATGCCCACAGTTGTGGAGGAATATAATAGATTATTTTTACTCCCAAACTTTTTGCATACTTTATAAGACGAAAATTAAAATCAGGAAAGTCAATCAAGATTAAAGTATCTATTTTCTTTTCTTTTATAACCTGTTTTAGTTTCTGTAGTTCTAAGTAATAATACAGCAAAGACGGAATAACCTCTATAATACCGACAATACCTAAGTCAATCAATTCGGTTATCGTATGAATTCTTTTATCCTCGTCTTGAGGTTTAAAAGTAGTATATACTTCTAAGTTGCTTTTGTTATTTAATATTTCTTTTATTAATTTGTTTGCATATATTTTACCTGAATAATCGCCTGTTGAAATTAGTATTTTTTTAGTCATTTAAAATTCTTTTTCTCGCTGTTAGTTGTCTTAAAATTATAATAAAAGTTACACTTACCTATCAACTTTTTTATTATAATATTTATCAAGTATGTCCTTCTCAATGTCTTTTGCAACTTTTGGATTTTCCTGTAGGAACAGACGTGCTTTATCCAATCCCTGTCCTAATTTTATGTCTTGGTAGGATACCCATGCGCCGCTTTTATTGATGATGGACATGTTAATACCTAAATTTATTATGTCTGACTCTCTTGAAATACCTTTATCATAATATATTTCAATATCCGCTTCCTGGTGAGGAGGAGCAACCTTATTTTTCACGACTTTTGCTTTTACGCTTATACCTATTGCTCTTTCATTTTCCTTGAGTATAGCAGTTCGTTTTAATTCTATTCTGCAGGAAGAGAAGAATTTTAGAGCCCGTCCGCCGGGTGTAATTTCAGGATTGCCAAAGAACAATCCAACTTTTTCCCTTAACTGATTGGTAAACACGACGCAGGATTTGGATTTGCCCAATGAGGAAGTCAACTTTCTTAATGCCTGAGACATCAGGCGTGCCTGTAAAGCCATCTGCTGTTCACCCATCTCTCCTTCCAATTCTGCTTTCGGTACAAGTGCTGCAACTGAATCAATAATAACTAAGTCCACTGCCCCGCTTCGCACCAACTGATCTGCAATTTCAAGTGCTTGTTCACCATAATCAGGTTGAGATATGTATAAATCTTCAACTTTCACACCTATTCTTTGAGCATATTTAGGATCAAGCGCATGCTCTACATCAATGTAAGCAGCAACGCCACCTGACTTTTGAACGTTAGCGGCTAAGTGTAAGCATACGGTTGTTTTACCTGACGATTCCTGGCCAAAAATTTCCGTTACTCTACCATACGGAACACCCTGTCCACCTAATGCCAAATCAAGAGCCAAAGATCCTGTTGAAATGCCCGGTGTATCCGTTTTTGATACACTACCTAATTTCAAGATAGTTCCTTTCCCAAATTGTTTCTCAATCTGGGATATAGCTATATTCAGGACTTCTTTTTTCTTATCCAATTCTTTCTGAGGTTCCATATTATCCTCCTAACAATATATTCGCATCTACACAATCCTAATTTTTTATAAACCCCCATTCATAATTCATCATTCAGAATTTATAATCCTCTTCTTTATTATACTTTAAATATTTCTATTCAGAAATTACCAAAACTCAGAAATTACTACAAAGAGGGAATACCTTAAAAAGTCAAAGGTCAAAAGTTCAAGGTTTGAAAGTTTAAGTAGCACAGACATTCCTGTCTGTGTATCTTTGTCTTTCACAGGCAAGAATGCCTGTGCTACTTTAATGCGTTGGGCTCTAACCGCGCTAATTCGAAATAAATGAAGAATGAAGGATGGAAGGTAAACTACAAAAGGGGAATTTGAAAGTGTGGTAATTTCTGATTTCTTTGTTTTGGAAAGGTAAACTTAGTTGGTTTAGAGCAGTTACTTATTTACCTATCTTACTATCCCAGTACCTTATTATTCCATCCCAGGTAACTGTTCCGCCTATAAATTTCAGCAGAACATCCCAGTCCCTTTCAAATTGTCTGCCTGGTAGCCATCTTCGTGGAATAATAATGATATCTCCAGGTCGAAGGGGTATATCTTGAACTACATCACCAAATTTGGCTAAACGAAATGCATCACAAATTATTATTCTGGACTTCTTAGGATTTTTGGGGTGAGGTCTTACAACTCTTATACTTCGCCATTCTGATATATCACTTAAAGTTTGAGATAGAATAGTCGATAATTTTTCTTGTCCTGTGTAATCAATTACTCCTCTACCTACACCTATACCTCCACCTAAAACAGCGATTTTACCACCGCTTATTTGCGGCGGTCCTAAAGTAATACCCTGATTCCCAACAGCATTAACTATAACATGAGGGTCTTTTATATATGTTTTAAGTTTTCTTATAATCTCCGATTTAAACTCATACATTGTTTTGCCGGATGCCATAACTTCGCCTATTAAAGGAAGGTCAACTTTACCATCTGGGCGAATAAAAATGGTGCGATTCAATGATGGTTCTTCCGCTACTTCTATTTGTATGTTCATATTAGCACCTATTCTGTATTCTATGTCTTCTGCTCCTTTCTCATATTCTTCCCACCATTCCTGTGCACTAATTACTATACCTCTTAATTGGGGATACTTGTTTCTTATTCCTTCAGCATCTAAAGGTTCGTTTCTTACTAACTCTTCAGGGTATTCAGGGTGGACTACTCCTCCACAACCTGTAGGAATAACCAGTAATAAGCAAAGTAAAAAATTGGGTAGTAACGTCATACAGCAGCACCGTATAAACTTTATCATTAACATTCTAAATTGTATCCCTGAGATTATAATCGTATTTTTTTCTTATTTTTCCTAAAAGATTTATTATCAGTATGGTCAATAGAACACTGAAAGCACAATCAAACCACCAGTGTCTATATAAGGATAACCTTATAATTGGGACTAATACTGATACCATTATTAATACGTAGCCGAACCTGATAAATTTATAAAGATATAAAGATTGTATAAAGGCAGAAGCAGTTTCCCCAGAAGGAAAGGAATCGTGATTTTTGAGCATACAAAACTGCACATTACTAACTTTATGGCACTTCTCAGTAGGTAGTGTTACCGCGTTTTTTTGTTTGATACTATATATACTAATGAGTTTATAATCAAAAGGACTATTAGCATTATATGGTCTTGCTTTACCCGTGGTGTACTTTAGAAATAAAACTATGATTACTACTAGTAAAAAGTGTATTAAATTATTTATACTAATCTTCATATAAAAGGTGTTTTTAGAAAATATGCTTGTAAAAAATAATACAAATGGTAATGTTTGCCAGAAGAATTTCAGAATGTTGTTTATTATTTCTAATATATATCGTAGTGAATTGTTAGCGAAGTATCCAATTTCTATATTATGTCTAATTTTAAACCAAAAAATATCAATGATTGAAGCAGATACAAGGATTATTGTAGCATACAATATTTTTTTATAGTTCATGAGTGAAAATATTTTAAAAAAAATATTGCTTATTAGCTTGTTTGGTGTTATAATTTTCGGGGCTTTTTATAAGGACTTATATCCAATTGATGAATGGAGATATGTAGTAATAACGCAAGATTTGGATAAAAGTTTTTTAAAGCTAAAGTATGCTGGTGAAGATTATTTTGAAAAACCCCCTTTTTATTTCTGGATATTATATACTTTTGCCCATGTTTTTGGTATATTTAATTTCTTTTCGTTTAAATTACCCAATATAATGGCATTGATAATATTTGTGATAGTTATTAGAAAATATCTGATGCCGTTTATCAGAGATTATTTACTATTTCTTATTATATTTTTCTCCATGCCAATGAATATTGCGAGTATCCAACTTGTAAGGATGGATTTTCTTATGAATATGTTTATTAATTTATCAATACTAATTATATTCAGGTATTTAGCAGTTGATAATCAGCGGTTAGGAGTTTCTTCTGATTTACCTGTTGTAATTTTTAGTTCGTCATTTTTATTAAGCGGTTTATTTAGTTCAATAGCGGTTCTTATCAAAGGTCCTGCTGGATTCTTTATACCATTCTTCGTTATTTTCACAACTCTCTTGATAGAAAAACGATTTAAGGTATCTTATGTTTTATATTTCCTGTCAGGTTTTATCCCATTGGTATTCCTATGGTTTCTATTCGGATATATTTATTATGGTCCGTCTTATATTGAATCGTATATTCTTGAAGAAACTGCTGGGAGAATCATTGAAGGTAAACATCATAATGAAAGCGTTTTTTACTATTTGTTGTTTTTCCTGCCCTGTATATTACCTTATTCTTTAATCTTTTTTAGTAGTTTCAAGAATATCTTAAAGTCCAAATTCAGATTTTTCTTGTATTGGATTATTATATCAATAACAATACTAAGTATTTCCAGAAGCAAACTGATTATCTATTTGTCTTCCATTCTGCTACCGGTGAGCATGATTATAGATATGGCGTTTGAAGAAAATCATTCCCTTAACGCATTAAAAAACTATATGAGAATTACTATATTATTTTTTGTGGCAATATTCGCACTGGTATTATCATATTCTTGGTTTGGCACACGAATATTATACCAAAATTTATATCTTGCAAAAGCAATTCAAAACCCTAACACCAGAATCATTCTAATTATACTTATAATGCTCTCATTATATTTCACTAAAAATCTGGTTAACCACAGGAACTTCTTGATATGGTGGATTGTGAGTATTTGCATAATATCCTTGTTCTTATATAATATGCTGAACAAACATTATGATGTAGAAAAGGCGGTTAGTTATATCAATACAAAATGCAAAGATAAGAATATATATATCTATAAATGGAAGACGCTGTATTATTTTAAATGGAGGATGAAAAATAACAATATCAGGTTTTCTAGGGATTTACCAGAAGATGAGGGTTACTGTATTATCACTTCACAGAAAATATATGAGGAGGATAAATTAGTATTGCCTGTGGTTGCAGTTATTCCGTTTACTCGCGATGGAGGAATAGTAGTATTTAAGAATAAAAAGTGAGGTATCAGGGGGAGTTTTTAGATTTTTTAATGTTGAAATTCTCTAACTTTTCCATATATAGTTTGTTCATTTTTGCTTTATGCAGTATGAAGAATATACCTATAATCGAAATAATTAATAACGATATAATGCCCATTGTAACAGGTGATTGACTGGATTGCGGTATTGAAAATTTATCTACTGTATATGTTAAAAACAGTGGAGCGGAGATTTCCTTGCCTTGTTTATTCTCATATTTTATCATCTTATAAAATACTCCACAAAATTTTATGTTGCTTTTCCACTCCTTGATTACAAACTTTGGTTCCTCGAAAAAATGGATTACTAAAGGTTGCCGGTTATAATCAACGGTTATCAATTGGGTAAATGTTTTTTTATCTGAATTTTTTATTGGTATGTTAAAGAAAAGAAAGGTATTTGATATTACAGATAAATTGTGTAGTGTGAATATTCCTAAGCGTAATTTATTGGCCATATTGGTAAAAGATATTCCATTGCCATTTATGGCGACTTTATTACAATTTTGGTGGAATTCGGAACCGAGAGTAAAAATCTTGGACACTATGGAATAATATATCCTATCCTGTTCAAAGGGCGTATTGTCTTTTATTTCCTCAGATTGTCCATGAGGTAATTCTATAAATTTGCTCACTCTCGCAGGGTTGACTTTTTTCTCTATGTAACCTGACTTGTTGACTTTTTTTACAAACGAGTAGTATAGTATAATGAGTAACAATACAAGTGCGGAGATTACGACTATGAAAACTGTGTTAAAGGCAGTAAATAAAGGTATGCCCATTGTTTGTCTTCTTTTCTCCTGCATATCTGATTTTATTATAAAACCTAAATCTGTAATCAAAAATTCAAATTAAGCCTGTATAATAAGGAGCAAATTTACTAAAAGTATAGTATAATCCTATGTTATTGTGGAGAAGGTATGCGAGTTAAGAAAAAAAATCTATTGGAATCGTTGTATAAGTAGGCGCAGAATCTGCTACATTCTTTTAAGTTGGGGTTCAGTCATTAGCGATTAGATAGGAGGGAAAAATCTAAGGAGTAATGAGGATGAATCTTTTTGGAATTCCTATGTCCAAAATTTCTATATGTCCTAAATAGTGTTTACAGGATTCCAGAAAGAAACATTTTTTATAAGCGGTAAAAGATAAGGTGTAATCGGCTTTAACAGTTTCTCCGTAATTTTGACCGGTATCTGCATCCAGCCCGGATGGTATATCAACAGAAAAGATTGTTAACGTGTTAGTTGGTCTATGAGTTGACAGTTCATTTTCCCCACTTACATTTATATTGACTTGCCTGTTTGTTTTATCTTCGTTTATGGTTTTTATTATATCTATATATTTTAGAGACAAAGGTCTGCTAAGCCCAATACCAAAAATTGCATCAACAACTATGTTACTTTCTTTCAGAACACTATTAATTTCTTGCTTACCTAATTCGTCCCAGAAAAGCATGGGTATATTTAGGTTCTTTGCTATTTTATAGTTTAGTGAAACAGCGTTTTCTTTATATATATATTTATCTTCTGGTTCCGTAAGAAGAATCCTTACCTTAAAATCGTAATTTACAAGGTGTCTGGCTATTACCAGTCCATCGCCACCATTATTCCCGGGGCCCACAATTATACATATATTTATCTCTTTATTTTGCATTTTTAATCTTTCATTATTAATTATTAGTTTTATATATTCTGCAGATATCTTACCGGCATTTTCCATCAACAAGGTTGTGCTTAATCCAATGTTTTCACACATAACATCCAGGTCTTGAAACTGCCGTTTAGTAAGCGCTGTTAATTGTAATTGGTTCAAGATTGTATAGAAGCAGTTTTCTTTATAATTTCATAGCAGTTATTGCCAAGTAACTGGTTAAGTTCTTCAAATAGTTTATTACTCGGTTTTATCTTTAACTGGTCTGGATATAATTTGACTTTTTTACCATCTATATTTATATAGAATACTATGGATACGTTCCCCTTGTTACTATACAATAGTTGTTGTAATTTATCTAATTTTATGTCATCGAGTTGTTGAATATCAGGGATGGTTATTTTAATTTCCTGAACTAAAATATCCCAGATATTTTCTATTGGAAAGATTTCAAAAACTTTTACGTATGGCTCTTCTCTATTTGCGCTTTTTGTTCCGCGCAGAACGACAATTTTATTTTTTACTATGTTGGGGAGGGCGCTTTGAACGTTTGCAGGAAATACATAAGCGTCGTAATAACCCCAAAAATCTCTCATTTTTAGAACTATCATTCTCTGTCCCTTTTGAACACCGCTTTTTATAAGACGGTTTTTAAAATTTTCTATCATCCCACCTATCAATATTTCTTTATTATCTATTTTCTTAAAACTCTGAGAGTTTTCAACAAAGTTATCCAATTCATACTTATAATCATTTAGAGGGTCATAAGTTAAATATAATCCCAGGTAGTCCTTTTCAAAATCCAGAAGTATGGATTGTGAAAATTCCTCAGTGGTATCCGTATCAAATATCTCCTCTGGTTTTTGAAGGGTAGTTGCAAAGAGGGTGTTTTGTCCCGCTGATATTGCACTCCTTTGTGAAATGGAGTTCAGATATTTCTCCAGATTATTCAAAAGTGTCCTACGTCGTGTATTAAATTCATCGCAGCATCCTGATTTTATTAATGCTTCAAGTACCTCTTTATTCACTGCCTTTAAGTCTATATTGGATAAAAAATGATAAAAGTTTTTAAATCCGCCTAATCTTTGCCGTGTTTCTACTATTGTTTCCGCCGCTTTTGTGCCTATGTTTTTGATTGCAGAAAGCCCAAAAACAATCTTGCCATCGTTTATACTAAACACAACATCGCTTTTATTGATTGATGGCCGAACAACTTCTATACCAAAATTTTTGCAGTCCTGAATATATTCACTGACTTTTTCAAGATTTTCAGAATCAAAAATTAACGTTGCACAATAATATTCTAAGGTGTAATTTGCTTTTAGATAGGCAGTAATGTACGAAATATATCCATAAGCAGCCGAGTGTGATTTATTAAACCCGTATCCACTGAAAAATTCCATTGCATCAAATATCCTATTTGCATCTTGTGGCGTTAACCCATTTTCTATAGCGCCTTTGACGAACTTTTCCCTGAACGGTTTTAGTAATTGAGGATCTTTTTTACCCATCGCTTTTCTCAAGATATCTGCTTCCGTTAAGTCAAGTTTTCCTATCTTATTTGCAATTGCCATAACCTGCTCCTGATACAGCAGTATACCATAAGTGTCTTTAATGAAATCCTTTACGGCATTGTGAAAGTATTGTATATTTTCAGGGTTTTTTCTGGAAGCAATGTAAGTATCAACCATACCGCTTTGCAATGGTCCCGGACGATAAAGCGCAAGAACATCTATAATATCCTCTATTTTCTGTGGCTTCACTTTCATTAACAAGTCCCTCATTCCTGTGGATTCTAACTGGAATACTGCCATAGTTTTACCTTCACTCAACATCTGGTAGGTTTTTTTGTCGTCTAAAGGAATTTCAGGAATTTTTATATTTATATTCCTATGTATTTTTATTAATTCCACTGTCTTGTTTATTATTGTTAATGTTTTTAGTCCCAGAATGTCTATTTTTAACATTCCTAAATCAACGAGAGCGTTGGCATCCACGCCAGTAATTATTGTTTCATCCGCTTTCATTAAAGGTATATAAGCAGTTAACGGTTTATCGGATATGACTACTCCAGCAGCATGCGTAGAGATGTTTCTTATCCTGCCCTCAAGGACTTTTGCTGTATCTATAAGGTTTTTAACAGTTTTGTTTGTAGTGTAAGCATTTTTTAGCTCTTCAACTGTCTCTATTGCTTTTTCAATTGTAATATTAATAGCATCAGGAATCATTTTAGCAATTCTATCAACCTCGGTATAAGGCATATTAGTAACTCTTCCCACGTCACGAATAACCGCTTTTGCGGCTAAAGTTCCAAATGTCATAATATGCGCTATGTTGTTTTCACCATATCTTTGCTTTAAATATTCAATAACTTCCTGTCTTCTTTGGTGTTCAATATCAATATCTATGTCTGGTGGTTCTCTTCTACCGATATTTAAAAACCTTTCGAATAACAAATCATATTGTAGCGGATCTAAATCAGTTATTTCTAATGAATAAGATATCAAAGATGACGCGGCGCTACCTCTGCCGGGGCCTACAGATATTCCTTTGCTTTTTGCAAACTTTACTATATCTGCAACTATTAAAAAATAATCTGAAAATCCTAACTGTCTTACTATATTTAACTCATGTTCTATCCTCTTTCTATACTTGTCCGTAACATTTTTAACCCTTTTTTGTAATCCTTCATAGCAGAGCTCTACAAGATAGGTATGAGAATCTTTTCCATTTTCTATTTTATACTGTGGTATTCTTTTAACTGAAAAATCAAATTTTATGTCGCACATCCTACTAATTTCGTATGAATTTTGTAGAGCATCGGGATTATCTTTGAAAAGCTGATACATCTGGTCAGCCGTTTTTATGTAAAACTCATTGGGTTCTAACTTCAATCTATCTGTATCCTGCAGTTTCCTTGAGTTCTTAATACACAATAAACAGTCGTATGCATAATAATTTTCTGCATTAGTGTAATGACAGTCATTGGTTGCTACAATTTTTACGTTCATATCTTTTGCGATTTTTAGAGATTCTGATAATAGTTTTTTATCTTCCTTCAAATCGTGGTATTGTACTTCTATAAAAAAGTTATCCTTGGTAAATATATTCAAAAGATTATCTATAGTTCGTTTTGCTTTATCAATGTTTCCATCTATTATGTGTTTTGAGAATTCAGAATTTATGCACCCTGAAAGAACTATTAAATCCTCATTGAATTTGTGTAAGACATCCATATCAACTCTTGGTTTATAGTAAAATCCTTCAAGGTAACCAATACTTACGATGTTAATTAAATTATTAAATCCATTATTATTCTTAGCTATAACAGTAAGATGTGAACTTTTATCTTCAAATTCCGTTAGTTTTTTTTCGTGTCGTGAGCCACTTGCCATATAGATTTCACAACCCAAAATTGGTCTTATGTCATTTTCTATGGCAGTTTTATAAAATTCTAAGCATCCTGCTAATGTGCCATGATCTGTTAATGCTACTGAATCCATCTTATGTTTTTTTACGGTTTTAATGATTTCTTCTACGGTACTGAAACCATCTATTATGCTATATTGACTATGCAGATGTAAATGAGTAAAACTACTTTTCATCGTTGAAATTATACGTAACAAATATATTTAAAAATTCGCTCTTATGTTACACCAGAAATTACCACAAGTGTAAATTGAAATGACTTTTCATTGGTGGTATACTTTTGGTGTATTCGATAATTAATAGTAAATGGGATTTTTTTGTTACTTTATATGATTTTTAGCCAATATAAAGCAATACTTATCCCTCTGATTGTGTAAAGAATAATGTGAAATGCGCCAGAAATTACCACACTTTCAAATTCCCCTTTTGTAGTTTACCTTCCATCCTTCA
>CAZWFP010000051.1:0-11742 GCA_964633175.1 uncultured Planctomycetaceae bacterium
AAGAATGAAGGATGGAAGGTAAACTACAAAAGGGGAATTTGAAAGTGTGGTAATTCTGTCCAGAAATCTAGAAATTACCACAAAGGCTAAGAATCAGTATTTATGCAGATTTTGCCTAATATAATATAGCACTCATTTTTACTCCTCGCTTTGTTGAATAATTCCCATCAGATAGATAACCACTTACGATAGTTTATTCAACAAACCAACGAACTGATGGCTGGTATATTTGTATATTGAAAACTAATTTTATTTCTGTATAATATTAAACATAGGAAGTATATGAAAGGTAGGAAAAGGAGAAAAAGATGGGTGTAACTTATGAAGAGGTTATGGAAAAGTTAAAAGAATGTTATGATCCAGAAATACCGGTAAATATAGTTGATTTAGGATTAATATATGACGTTAAAATAGATAATGATACTGTAAATGTAAAAATGACACTTACAGCGGTGGGATGTCCTATGTCAGCTGGTATATCTTATGATGTGAAAAGTAAACTTTTAACGCTTGAAGGTGTAAAAAATGCTAATGTAGAGGTAGTGTGGGACCCACCTTGGAATCCTAATATGATGAGTGAGGAAGCAAAGAGATTATTGGGATTTGATACAAGTGCATTTGAGGACGATGGTGATAAAGGAGTGAGCGATAATTATAGTGATAGAAGAGAAAACATAGAATAAAGGGGTAATTGTATGTTGGAAGTTGGAAGGAAAGCACCTGATTTTACAGCACAGGCGACAGGTAATAGAAAAATTTCTTTGTATGGGGATTACAAAGGTAGGTTTGTTGTTATAATATTTTACTGTAAAAATAATACAGCTGGTTGAAATAGGCAACTTTCGGCCTGTAGGGACGATTTATCAAAATTTAAAGAAATTTCAACTGATATTATAGCGATAAACTCTGAATCTGTTGATTCTCACGAGAGGTATGCCAAACAGTTTAACTTTAACTTTCCGTTAGTTTCTGATACAGATAAAAAAATTTGCGCATCTTATGATGTTTTGGAAAACGGGAAAATTGTCAGAACAGTGTATATAATTGATCCTGATGGATATGTGATATATGCAAAGACAGGATCACCAGAAAATGAGGAGTTGCTTAAAATTATTAAGGAATATAAAAAAGAAAGTAAAAAATTGTAATTTAAAATTTAGCAATATAAATTGTTTTATTTAAGGAGGGGTGCTATGACGAAAGAATTAGTAAAAGAAGAAGGAATCTGCTATGGCCGTTATTTAACGGTAGTAGGGCAAAAAGCGCCTGATTTCGAAGCAGAGGCGGTTGTAAAGGGCGAGTTTAAAAGAGTCAAATTGAGTGACTACAAAGGTAAGTGGGTAGTTCTCTTTTTCTATCCATTAGATTTTACTTTCGTATGTCCAACTGAAATCCTTGCATTTCAGGATCATTTAGAAGAATTTAAAAGGAAGAATACAGAGGTGTTAGCCGTTTCTGTTGACAGCAAGTACACTCATTTGGCGTGGTTAAATACGCCAAAAAAAGAAGGAGGGATACAGGGTGTTGAATATCCTGTTATATCTGACTTGAAGAAGGAAATAAGCCGATTGTACGGGGTTTACAGTGAAGAAAACGGGGTTGCTTTAAGAGGATTATTTATAATAGATACTGATGGAGTAGTTCAGCATCAAACGGTCAATAATTTAAGTGTGGGACGTTCCGTAGAAGAAACGTTAAGATTGTTAGATGCGTTTCAGTATGTGAAAAAAACTGGGGAGGTTTGCCCGGCTAACTGGCAAAAAGGTAAAGAGACGATAAAGCCAAATCCTGTTGAATCCAAAAAATATTTTTCTAAGGCATCCAAGTAAGTTAGTGTAATATAATTAGTGGCTGGTGATTTTTTTCCCAGCCACTGTTGTTTGAATAAAGGGAAGTTTTGTGAGGAGAAAGTTGCTGAGTATTTAACTAAGAAAAAACGGTTACAGATATTATACAGAAATTACAGGACTAAAGTTGGAGAAATTGATTTAATAGCTCTGGACAGGAAAAAGAAGGTAATTCATTTTGTAGAAGTAAAGTCAAGTAATGTTGAGGATATAGATCTTATAGCAAACAAAGTTAGGTTTACAAAACTAGACAAATATAAGATTGGTGCTGATATTTTTTATTCGAGTGAAAAAAAATATATAGATTACACTGCTGCCATAGATCTTGCTATTATAGATGTAGCGACCTCTACCGTCCATTTCTTTGAAAGTATAACTTCCTAACTTTACCTTTTCCGTTATATCTTGGTTTGTTCTAATCTTTTCTGAATTCTTCTATTTTGAATTTTTTTATTCTATTGTTTACAGTATTCCAATCTATATTAGAAAAATACGATTCTATGTATTTTTTCCTTGCTGTCCCATAATCAATAAAATAAGCATGTTCATATACATCTAATATTAATAAAGGTATTGCATTCCAAACACCAATAGAATGGTAATCTGTTAAATAGTTTTTCAACTTTCTTGTTTCTAAATCAAAGGCTAATACAACCCATCCTCTTGCGGCAAGTCCCAATCCTTTAAACTCTTCCTCCCACTTTTCATAACTTCCAAAATCTTCTTTTATTAACTTATCAATTGTGCCTGTCGGTTTATTGCCTGGTGCTAAACTTTCAAAATATCCTTCATGTAGGCGTATAGCGTTTTCCGTAAACACTTCTTCTGTTTTTAAAGCTCTAAAACTACTGTAGGTTGCATTAGCTTCAGAAGGTGAGGCACTTTTTAGTTTTTCCTCTATTTCGTTTATCTTATTGACGTATCCTTTATAAAGAACGTCAAAATGTTCATCTATCTGTTTTTGTGTAAAACCTTTTAAATGTTGGGCATTCGGTTTTACATTTTTTATATTTCTTACCATCTTTTCCCCCTCCTTAAAATATTCTTTTATTATAAGCCTCCCCCTATTATAAAATAATTTATATGGAAATTACTCACTCATTCCCAAAATGCAACAGTTCGCCAAAAGGGAATTGTAAAACGATAAATTTTGAGTTTTTTTATATCTTTTGAGAAACTACCACACTACAAAATTCCCCCTTATTCAGTATTTCTATTATTTTATTCCGAGTTAGCGAGTTGGTTTTCTCGTTAAACCTTGAAGTTTTAACCTTTGACTTTTGAGTTTTGACCTTTAACCTTTTAAGGTATTTTCTCTTTGTGGTAATTTCTGTAATTTGTTAATAATAGTGTTGAATTTGTTAAGAAAGATTGAAATTCGCCGTTCGGCGAACTATTGCCCAAAATGCCTTGTAAAACAGTAAATTTTAAATTTTTTATACCTTTTAATCACGTTTTTTATCTCGTTTGAGGTTTTCTTTTCTCTCTATTCTTTTTTATCTTTCGGTGAGGAGGATGATATATTGTTGTCAATACATAGATTGAAAGAAGTTTTAAGCACACGTTTGTTAATTTTAAATTTCAAATTAAAATCTTCTTATCTAAGAAATTGTATGAATACAGATTTTAATAACAAGGTTGTTTTGATAACAGGGGCATCACGGGGAATAGGTAAAGCCATAGCAGAATCATTTTGTAGAAGCGGTGCTACTGTTTTCATTACTGCTAAAACAAATGTAGAAAAATTGGATAACTTAAGGAAAAATTACGAGATGGCAAAAATTTATCCATATAAAGTGGATTTTGACAATCCTAATGAAATAAAATCATTATTTGACTTTGTAAGTAGTAAAGAGGGCAGATTGGACGTTATGGTTTGTAATGCTGGTATTACAATAGACAAACTTATTTTACGGCTTACTAAAGATGAATTTGAAAAAGTTTTGAGAGTGAATTTGGAGAGTGCTTTTCTATGCGCCAAGTATGCATCGGAATTAATGATAAAGAAAAGGTATGGTAGGATTATTTTTATTAGTTCTGTTTCAGGTTTAACAGGTAATGTTGGCCAGTCAGCATATTCATCAACTAAAAGCGGATTGTTTGGCTTAACTAAAACGCTTGCCAAGGAATTAGGTTCTCGTGGGATTACGGTTAATACGATTGCTCCGGGATTTGTTGAAACGGAAATGGTAAAGGCACTGCCAAAAGATTATGTGCAAAATATAAAAGAGTCCATACCTTTAAAAAGATTTGCAATGCCAGAAGAAATCGCTGCAACCGTTTTATTTTTATCTTCCGATAAAAGTTCATTTATTACAGGGCAGGTTCTGGTTGTAGATGGCGGCTTATCTCTGATTAGTTTTTAGCGTAAATTACCCATTGTTGTATATAGTTTAATATATTTTTTTAAGGTTGTATCAAAACTAAACTCGGTCAGTAATTTTTTATAGGCATTTTGAACTAGAGCGTTATATAATGTAGCATCGTTTGCAAGTTTAATAACATTTTTGGCTAATTCTTCAGGATAGGGCTGTGATATTAATGCCTCTACACCATTTTGTAGATGTTTTGCAATTCCGCAGTTTGCCGTTAATACTACTGGTCTTGTGAATTTGAATGCTTCAAGTGCTGTTATGCTAAATCCTTCATATCTAGATGGTATTACTACACAAAAAGCATTTTCATAGAACTTTTTTGTTTCAATCTGCGATGGAACGAATTCAACATCGTTTTGTAAATTATACTCTTTTATCAACTTTTCCAATTGATTTTTAAAATTACCATCTCCTACTATTGTTAGTTTAAAATCGGTGCGATATTGTTTTATAATCTTTAGAGATTTTATTGCAATGTCCTGTCCTTTTTCAGGAGATAAGCGTCCGAGCACTAAAATGTTTTTTATGTTATTATTAGAGTATTCTTTTAATTGGTTGTCCTCTACATTTATTCCATGCGTTATAAGGTGAGTTCGATTTTTTGAAGAATAGCCCATATTCAGAATTTCTTTATACTCTTTTTCTGATACACATACAATTTGCGATTTTGTTGCTATATTTACTATTTTTTCTATCAAGAAGAATATTGTCCGTTTAAGGTATGAATTTATACTTGGTAGATTTGCTTTTTTATCATAAATATGGCCGTGAGGATTATAGATGATTTTCTTATGGCCTGTGATTAGCGCAGCCAATCTTATTATTACACCCGCTTTAGTTGTATGAGCATGGATTATATCATATCGGTTCTTCTTCAGAAATGATATGGCGTCAATCAAACAGCGCAAATCATTTAGCAATTTAATATCCCTTTGTAATTCTATGTGATTAACTAGAGGAATATTATCATTTTGTAGTCGTTTTTCTAACTGCCCAGATTTTTCCTCGTTACCATATAGAACAGTGATATCAAAGCCTTTATTTTTGAGTCCCTTTGCCAATTGAACGACAAACTTGCCTGCACCTCCTAAACTTAATTTCGTGATTGCTAATAATATTTTCACATTAAAGAAATTTCTGCTCCTATTTTATATCGAGATATTCTCTATTCCAGGGAATTATTAACAGTTCACTAATTAGCGAACCATTCAACAGCATCCTCTTAAATTAACAATCGATTTCTTGATGACTTTTATACGGTATTATCTTCAATAAAAAGTCTTTTTATATATGTGCATTTGCCCGTATTTCTATCTATTTTAGCGTATAAGTATGAAAGGGCTATCCCTTGTTTGGATACTTCTAACTTTTTAGGCATACCTGTTTTAAATGAGGTTATAACGTCATCTATATTTCTGCCTATAACAGAATGGTAGGGTCCTGTCATTCCTAGATCTGTTATGTATCCTGTGCCTAAAGGTAAAATTTTTTCGTCAGCGGTGGGTATATGTGTGTGTGTTCCAAACAATAATGAGATTTTACCATCTACGTAATAACCAAAAGCCACTTTTTCTGCGGTTGCCTCGGCGTGAAAATCTAATACAATGCATCGTGAAAGTTGATTTAAGATAGGATAGATTTTGTCAAATGCGGCGAATGGGCAATTGATATTTGGTTTCATAAAAACTCTACCTGATAAATGTAAGACAGATACAATCCCTTTCAAGGTTTCAACAAAAGTGTAACCTCTCCCTATGGAATATTCAGAAAAATTTGCTGGTTTTATTACGAATTCACTTTCTTCCAAGTATGGGTAAAGTTCTTTTTTATCAAATATATGATCGCCTCCTGTTATTACGTTAATCCCGTAGGAAAATAATTCTTCGCAAATTTTTGGCGTTAAGCCGGCACCGCCAGCAGCATTTTCTCCATTGGCAATACAACAATCTATTTTTAATTCTTCCCTTAACATTTTTAAGTGCTTTCCTATAATATTCCTGCCTGGCTCTCCTACAATGTCCCCTATCGCTAAGATGTTTATAGTATTGTTATCTTGCATATTCGACCACCCTTTTTTCTTTAATAACGGTAACTTTTATTTCGCCTGGATAACGCAACTCCTTTTCTATCTGGTTAGCAATATTTCTTGCCAAAGGTAATAATTGATTATCATCTACTATTTTATCAGGGTTGATGAATACTCTTAACTCCCTACCTGCTTGGATTGCATAAGATTGCTCAACACCATCAAATCCTAAGGCAATTGATTCTATTCTTTCCAATCTTTTAATATATCTATCAAAAGTATCTCTTCTTGCACCTGGTCTTGAGGCTGATATAGCATCGGCAGCACTGGCTAATATTGTATATATAAATCTTGCTTTATGTGTTTCGTGGTGTAAAAGAGCGGATTCTACTACTTCATCCTTTTCTCCATATCTTTTCAATATCTGGGCGCCGATCTCCGGGTGTCCCCCTTCTATCTGGTGGTCAACTGATTTACCCATATCGTGCAAAAATCCACATCTTCTGGCTAAATTAGTATCTAATGCTAATTCTCCTGCCATAGCGCCACATAAGTATCCTACTTCTATAATATGCTGGAGAACGTTCTGCCCATAACTCGTTCTATATTTTAATCTTCCTATAAGAGTGCAAAGTTTTGGATGGATGTCAGGAAATCCCATTTCCATACAGGTATTTTTCCCTATTTCAAATATTTCTTTTTCAAGTTCTTTCTTTACTATTTCAAAAAATTCCTCAATTCTTGCAGGTTGAATTCTTCCGTCTTCTAAAAGTTTGGACAAGGTTCGTTTTGCTACTTCTCTTCTTATAGGGTCAAAACATGATATGACAACTATTCCCGGTGTATCGTCAACGATTAATTCTGCACCGGTTATTTTTTGAAATGCCTCAATGTTTCTTCCTTGCTTCCCTACGATTCTTCCTTTTAAATCCTCGCTTGGAACGTCAACGTTTACAACGGTTGTTTCTTGCGTATGTGCAGACGCAAATCGCTGTATAGCATTTGCAATTATTCTTCTTGCCTCAGATTCAGCATCATTTATAGCTTTTTCCTTAGCTTTCAATATTATTTCATTAACTTCTTGAGATAGTTCATTCTTTAATCTCTCCATTAACAAATTCCTTGCCTCTTCTCTGGATAGCCCTGATATTTTTTCCAGAAGTTGACTCTGTTCTTTTAATTTCTGGGTAAGTTGTGCTTCTTTATTTCTTATAACAGCCTCTAATTCTTTTAACGAAGATTCCTTTCTAGAAATTTCTTCCTGTTGTCTTGACGCACTTTTGATTCTTTCTTCAATTATTTCCTCTTTCTTTATTAACCTTTGCTCTAAATTTCTTAATTCGTCTTTTTTCTCTCGCTGTTCTCTCTCAAACGACTCTTTTAGAGAAAGGACTATCTCCTTGCCATGGAGTTGCGCTTCTTGTCTTATTCTTTCCGCTTCTTTGCGCGCCTCTTCTAAAACCTTTTCTGCTTCTAATAACTTCGCTTTTCTGGCAAGAAGGTATATGATTATCACAACTATCCCTATCACAACTCCTACGATAAGGTATATAATCTTTTCTAACATTTATTTGCTCCTTATTATTTAAATACAGAATACAGTGGATGGGATATATAGATATTATACAAGCATATGCTATTATTTTATATATCACTATCCCATCCCTATTCAAACTTATATTCTGCGCCTTTATGGAACAGTATTATAAAAACTATGAATTTCAAAAACTCGAAAGTTAGAAGTGATTTGTTGAATAAATATGGTTTGCTGAAAAACAAATGTTTCTCTGGTATTTTCTTTGTAATATAACTGCCCCCATAGGTGACAGTGGTCTGGGAGAATTTATGAGATGTATGGTTTAAATGCGTTTGATATATCTTTTTTTATCTTATTAAAAGATTTTTTTTGATACTTTGTAGACAGAAAGTCGTATTCTTTCAAAATCTTACGTATTATTTTCATTCTTTTTCTATGGTCTTTTATTTTTCCCTGTAACTTCTTACGCATCTTTGACAGTTCAACCAGTATTTTAGGAGCATTTGCAGGGAGCCATTTTTTTAAGCATTGTTTTAGATATCGTGAGAATCCTGGAACTTTACCATTTGTAAATATAGCGATGGTAATATCTTTTTTTTCTAATATGGCAGGGAATATAACGTTACATAAACATGGTTGGTCCACAACGTTTACAGGTATGTTTTTATTAGAATAATATTCATAAATCATTTTATTTAGCGATTCATCATTGGTTGCGCAGACCACAAACGAGTAGTAATCGTGAAAATCGCTTTTATCTATTTCTTTTTGTATTAACGTCGCATTCTGTAAGTTGTAAAATCTTTTGTCAAATTCTTTTGAAATAACTTCTATGTTTGTGGCGTATCTTGTGAGGATTTTCGCCTTTTCATAAGCTATTTTACCGCCACCAAAAATTACAACTGCTTTTTGTCGTAAGTCCAGACATACCGGTAGATATTTTGTTTTCCTTTTTATTGCTACAGGGTTATCCATTTAAAACTAAAACCATTATCAGATATAAGCACAGGTTTTTGGGGTTCCCACTTACCCAGAATATATGCTTTTGTTGTTTTATGATTAAGTTTTATGGTTATTTCTTTCTGTGGAATAAAATGTCCCATTATAACTACGTCATATTGCGTTAAAAGGTGAAAATTATAAGGATTTATAGTATTGTTATTCTTTTTAAAATTTCCCCTGCTAACTCTTCTTAAAATTGTGGCTATAATACTTTTGAAATTACTTGGCACTTTTTCATCTATATTTTTTTCTTTTAAAAAATTCATAGACCTTTTAAAAAGGATGTGAGAAACTTCTTGTTCTAAAATTTCATCCCCATGCGTTAATAAGATGTTATAACCCTTATGATTTATGTGAATGTTCTTGTTTAGAACGAGAAAATTATTTTTTTCAAACTCTCTTTCACTTTTTATAAGGCATTCTCTATTGCCAGGAATTAGATATATTTTTATATTTTCATTTTTTAAGAATGATAGCAGTTGCTGAAATTGATGATTTTTTAGAATTTCTTTGCCTGTGTAATATTCAAAGAAATCTCCAAGTATTATTGGGGTTTTGTTAATATTCTTTATCTTTATAAGAAAATCCTGCAATGGGGATAATACGTCCTTTTTATACAGATCTAATTCAACGTCAGAGAAGAAAACACACTGTTCTATTGGAACCATATATTGTATAGCTTATATTAGCACTTCTTTATTTCTCTTATTGTACGTCTCTGCTAGAAAAACCTCCTTTTTAATAATAATATTATTTTACCAGTTGATGTTTCTTAACGTAATGAATTTCGTTTCTTTCCTTGACAATATTTTTGCTATGATTTCTTTTGGTTTAGTTTGGGACAATTCGTCGATAAATTTTTTTAGTTTTTCAATTGAATCTATTTCAATTTCCTTATTTGCGCTAGGCACGCTTAGTGAAATCAAAATATCGCCCCCTATTATACCACCAACTGCTGCGGGTTCTCCACCTTTGACAAATGTTATTACTAATCCAGTTTGTGTTGCAGATAATTTATTTTTGTATTTGTAATCAAAAGTTAGTGGCTTTACTCTAAATCCTAGTTTTTTCTCTTCATATTCTTCGGCATTTTCGAATTCCAAAGGTCTTTCTTCTATTTTAACATCCGCCTCACGTTCTTCATAAGTTCCCTGTTCATTTTTTCTCAGATATTTTATTTTTATGATTTTACCAACCTCCAATGATTTTGACAATTTCTCAAACAGAGAGGGCACCTCCTTCGGTTCTTTAACAACACAATCCACATCACCTATTTTCAACACTATATCACCTACTTTTAATCCACTTTTAGATACGGGTGTTTGTTCAGATAATGATGCAATTCTTAATCCTTTTTGTTCTTCTTTCAGTTTTAAGAATTCTTCTGCTTCTTCCTTCGTTATAAATTCCAAACTATCACCAAAAAATCCGATCCATCCTTTTTTAATTTCTGTTGGAATCTGTGTCAGCGCTTTTTGCAGGAACGTTAGAGGTTTTATGACCAGGAAATTTTCAGCTAACATAGTACCTACCATATTACCGATGTCAAAGGACGTAACATCCTGTGGTGCTTCTCCTTTCTTAATGTTTTGTGTTAGAGAAATTACGCCGAAAAGTTCTCCTTTTGAGTTGAATGTTAAT
Source organism: uncultured Planctomycetaceae bacterium (assembly GCA_964633175.1). GTDB lineage: Bacteria > Planctomycetota > MHYJ01 > CAZWFP01 > CAZWFP01 > CAZWFP01. Next base: position 10,429 of record CAZWFP010000051.1, read on the forward strand.
GCTAATGGTTGTATGTTAAATCCTCCCATAACTCCTTCTGCGGTATATTCAGGATAAGGTTTTTCAATCGCTATTTCTATTTTTTTGCTTTTTACCTGTATTGGAAAATTTAATTCCTTTATGAGTAGAAATCTATCTATTATATATACGGTTTCACCTACTGATAGTTTTGTTTCTTTATATTTATTTACATCAATGAAATTAAGTTTTTTATCCTGCTCAACTGGTTTATAATATAAAACGTTCAAATCTGTATTTTCGCCTATGAACTTTGCCTTTATCTCTGTTTTTTCGTCAACTACTATGTATACAAAATCAGGTTTTTTCTGTGTAGAACCTCCTGCCGTCGCTTGGGCATTCCATCCTATTGAGAATGCACTATTGAGTCCACCTTTGAAATTTACGGATGACATTAGTATTAAATCTTCTTTTACGGCAATTCCTAATGCGTATTTTGTTGATTCTTTTTCCTCTCCTCTACCCATAAAAGATGGAGTTTTTTTAACATATCTTATCGTGTAAATTGAGTTAGAGTATTTTTCAATTATTTTCTTTTCTATGTCCTGGCTGAGTAGAAAACTTACTAATGCTATTACAAATATCATGACTATTTTCTTGTCCATTTTATTCCTCCTAAAATCTTTTATTGACAATAACTATTTTCATATTATAAAAACAATTTTTCATTCAACTTTTAAAACGATATTTGTTGTTTTATTGTCACGTTGTATCTGAAACAGATACTTGGCATTTTTATTGTATTTAACACTTTCATAAAACTTTTGGAATGATGATAAATCATTTATAATTTGTTCATTAATTGCCTTTATAACATCGCCCCTTTGTATCTTAGATAATTCTGCTGGTGTCCCTGCTCTTACACTATCAACTAATACGCCGAAAGGTTTATCAATGTTATTGTCCACGGCATACTTCAAAGATATCTTTTTTACAACTAATCCCCAATTTTCTGCCTCAAAGAAAAATCGTGGCGATTTAAAAAACCATGCTTCTGCAAATGGCGTTACTTCTCCTTCTTCTATGTCTATGGTTTCTACCTCTTTAACGATTTTGTGCCCTTTAGAAATTATTGTTAACTTAACCTTCGTTCCGATGGGTATTTTTGCTAATTCTAAATTTATAAGTGGGACTTCCTCTTTAAACTCAGCATTTACAGGCATATTATTTATTTGTATAAGAATATCACCACTTCTTATACCTGATGTATATGCGGGAGAGTTTTTTACGACGTCTCTAATGAAGACACCGTTTGAAGACCAGTTTAAAAGTTTTTTCTTTTCCTCATCAAGTTCG
>CAZWFP010000052.1:0-11183 GCA_964633175.1 uncultured Planctomycetaceae bacterium
TAACTGCCTATAAAGAATTATTAGAGCATGAACTTGCGAAGGAGGATATCAAACCCTTGGAGAAAAAAATAAAAACCGAGGAATTACAGAATTTAGAAGAAAATTTATCTTCCAAAGCAGCTGCGACACCTTTTGAAGCAAGCGAGTTTCTTAATTGTCTTGCCATAAAATACTATAGAATTAAAAATGACATAAATAAAGCCATTGAATTGCTGGAAAAGGCAAAAGCAAAAAGTTCTAACAATACAAAAGTATTGGGGAATTTAGCCATATTATATTTAAGTGTGGGAAACAAAGAATCTGCAAAAGAGATAATGGAAGAATCTCGAAAACAGGGTATTCATTCGCCTATTTTGGATAAACTTGGAGGAGATATATTAAAATGAAATGCGAAAAGTGTGGGCACGACAATGAAGCAAAGGTAATATATTGTGTCTCCTGCGGAGCAAAAATTATCTATACAAAACAAAAAGTAAAAGAAGAATATGAAAGGAAAATAAGGGAAGAAAAAATCCGCAAAGGAATTGAATTAACTCAGTTTTTACTTATGTGGTCTATAGTAATATTTTTTATTTTATTGGCTATTAGAAGTCCATTTAAAGGCGTTACAAAAGTGTATCCCTTCCCGGCGATAAGGACTAACTTTTTTCAACAGCAGCGGTTTTCCGATACTCTTGATGTATCAGATATAAAAAGATAATTTCCCGTCGGTTAAGACGAAGTCCCGACAAGCTTCTTTTTTTTTGTGAAAACCGTTTTTTTTCCTTAGTTTAGTAATTAATATTCTGGTGGTAACGGCGGTGTTGTTTTCTCCTTTTTCTCTGGGATTTCGGCTACTAATGCTTCTGTATTGAGCAATAATGAAGAAACGCCACTTGCATTTTGTAAAGTTAATCTTACGACCTTTGTGGGGTCAACTACACCCCTTTCTATAAGGTCACAAAACTCTTCTTTTGCGGCATCGAAACCGAAGTTTTTATTGGTATTTTCCAATATTTTGTGTATTACGACTTTGCCATCCCATCCCGCATTAGTTGCAATTTGATAAGCAGGGGCTTCCACTGCTTTATAAACTATATCAGCGCCTATTTTTTCATCTGCATCTAAGTTTAATTTTTTTATTGCCTCTCTGGCTCTCAATAATGCGACCCCGCCGCCGGGCACAATGCCTTCTTCAATAGCAGCTTTTACAGCATTAACAGCGTCTTCTACTCTAAACTTTTTCTCTTTTACTTCTGATTCAGTTGCGCCGCCAACTTTAATTATGCAAACAGAACTGGAAAGCTTTGCGCTCCTTTGTTCAAACTGTTCTCTATCATAATCACTTGTTGCTGCTTCTGCCTCTTTTTTTAACTGATTAATCCTGCCTAAAATAGCTTCCTTTTTACCTTCACCTTCAATAATTGTAGTATGTTCTTTTGTTACAATAACCTTTTTCGCTTTACCTAAATATGAAAGGTCAATGTTTTCCAGTTTCACGCCCAGCTCTTTTGTTATTGCCTTACCGCCTGTCAATATAGCGATATCTTCAAGTTGTGCCTTTTTTCTGTCACCAAATGCGGGCGCCTTTACCGCGCAAACCTCTAATACACCCCTTAACTTATTAATAACCAAAGTAGCCAACGCCTCCCCTTCCACCTCCTCAGCTATAATCAAAAGTGAACGCCTCTGCTGCGCTATCTTTTCCAATAACTTTACTATATCTTTCACACTACTCAATTTCTCTTCATAAATAAATATGTATGGCTTGTCTAATACCGCCTCCATCCTTTCAGGGTCAGTAACAAAATGTGGAGATATATACCCTTTATCAAAACGAAGACCCTTTACCAACTCCGTTTCCAAACCCAATGTTTTCCCCTCTTCTACAGTAATAACGCCATCTTTACCAACTGTTTTTATTGATTCCGCTATCTTCTTCCCTATCTCAGTATCACCATGAGCAGAGATAGTAGCAACATATTCTATCTTTTCTATGTCGTCCTTCACAGGAATACTGAGTTTCTTTAACTCATTAACAACAGCATTAACCGCTTTCTCTATGCCATTTCTTATTCCCAATGGACTTACACCGCTTGCAATACTTCTTAATCCCTGTAAAAATATGGACTCTGCTAAAACTACCGCTGTCGTGGTTCCGTCACCCGCTGTTTGATTGGTCTTGGTTGAAACCTCCTTTACAAGTTGAACCCCTATATTTTCTTTAGAATTTTCAAGTTCAACCTCTTTTACAACCGTGACACCATCTAATGTAACGGTAGGACTTCCAAACTTCTTTTCTAAAATGACATTTCTACCACGAGGACCTAAGGTTACTTTTACCGCCTTTGCTAATTTCGTAACACCTCTTTTTATTGCCTCTTTTGCCTCTAATGAAAACAATACTTCCTTTGCACCCATCGTTTTCCCTCCTAACTATTATTATAACCTATCAAATTAGTATTACCTTTCATAAAGTATAGCAAAACCCATTCCAAATCATATGAAATAGTATAATAACAATATAGTATTATATGGAATTATTTGATAATATATATATAACATAAGAACAACCTGACAAAATTACCTATAATCGTATGTTAATGAAAGAAAAAGCCAAAAGGAACAAGAGACAGTCGATACAACCATTACAAAATATCTATAGGGTCAATGTCTACTATAACGCGTAGGGTAGAGGAATAGGAAAATTTTGATTTCAAATGACTCAAAATATTAATTGCATCTTTATGAGTTTTTGTTTTCAATAATAGTTGAAATCTGTGGAAATTTCTTAATTTTTTATATTGGGGTTGACCTGGTCCTGATATTTCACATTCTATAGAATTTTTTTCTGCCTGTTCTTTTATCAAACTATTTAACATATTTATTTTTTTTAGTGCGTTTTCATAAATTTTACCTTCAACGACGATTGAGGTAAGGAAAACGAATGGGGGTAAATTTATATTTTTTCTAATTTCCAGCTCTGTTTTATAAAAACCTTCAAAATCATACTCTTGGGCATATTTTAGGGCGTAATTATCAGGGTTAAAGGTTTCCACGAAGACCAAACCTGTTTTTTCTGCTCTACCTGCGCGTCCTGCAACTTGCACAACAAGTTGAAAAATTCTCTCAGGCGCCCTGAAATCCTGAAATGCCAACAAAGTATCTATACCCAAAATTCCAACAATTGTAATATCTGGAAAATCAAAACCCTTCGCAACTATTTGGGTGCCAACCAAAATCTTTATTTTTCGCTGTTTCAACTGTTCAAACGCATTTTTATATTCATCATAATTCCATCCTTGGTCACTATCCATTCTTAGAACACCAACATTGAATGTCCTATTAACAAATTCCTCTATTCTCTGGCTTCCAAATCCTAACATCTTTAAAACACCCAATCCACAAGAAGGACAATTCATAAACTGCTCCACCTCAAAATTACAATGATGACATAATAATTTACCTTCTTTTTTATGATAAGGTATGGCAATACTACACTTAGGGCATTTTAAAACATAAAAACATTTGGCGCATCTTATAAAAGTGGCATATCCTCTCCTATTTATAAAAAGTATAACCTGTTCATTGTTCTCAATAGCATTTTTTACTGAGCTGACAAGATGTTCTGAAATACCAAATATATTGGTTTTTTCTCTTGAAATATCAACAACTTGGATAGAAGGTAATGGTCTTTTATTAATTCTTTCATTTAACCTTATTAAATTGAATTCTCCTGTTTTGGCTTTATAATATGATTCAACTGATGGTGTAGCAGTTCCATATATTAAAACGGCGCCTGTCAATTCTGAAAGTTTTACTGCAATATCTTTAATATTAAAGCGAGGCGCCTGTTCACTTTTATAAGTATTTTCATGTTCTTCATCAATTATTATAGCGCCTAAATTATCCAGAGGGGCAAATATAGCTGAGCGCGCTCCTACCACAACTTTTGCATCTTTTACAAATAACTTATTCCAGTTCTGTCTTCTCTGTTTACCAGTTAATTTAGAATGAATAATAACAACTTGCTCACCAAATCTTTCAGTTACCCGTTCCACAATCTGAGGTGTTAGCGCTATTTCAGGAACCACATAAATAGAACTTTTACCAACCTTCAATAATTCTTTTATAATCTGAAGATATATCTCAGTTTTGCCAGAACCAGTTATTCCCCAAATCAAAAATTTCTTCGGAGAATTATTCTCACTTAACGAACCAAGTATGGTCTTAATAGCACCTTTTTGTGCCTCAGTCAATTCATATTCTGGTTCTTTAATACTGCTAATAAACCCCCCAGCAGTTGACACTGACTGGAATCTAACCCATCTTGGAACCACTGTTTCAAGTGCAATGCCAAAACTCACTAAATAATATTCAGAAATATATTTAGCTATTTCCCATAGGTACGGTTTCACAATTTCACAACTATCAATAATATCTTCTATTTCTCGCGGTTGGTAGTCAACGCTTTTGTCTTGAAGAATATTTGTAACAAATCCATAGAACTTTTTACCTCTAAAAGATAATTTTACCCTTCCCCTTACTCTAATAGATGATTCTAAATGCTGTGGAACTTTATAAACAAACAACTCAAAAATAGGAAGAGGCAGAGCTACTTGAATATACATAATTGCGTTATACTGAGGTAAAAATGGTTTTCAATAAAAACTACCTAAAGGGTAGTACCTTTTGTTTTCTCATGTAAAATTGCTTTTTCAGATTTTCAGCACTTTATTATTTCGCAACAATTATCTAAGTATTACAAGTAAAAATAATACAAGGGAGGCAATACCTAAAAAATAGCAGAAGATATATTTCCACTTATATGCTTGTGCGCCGTATTCTTTCCCACCAATTTTAATTTTTTTGAGTTCAATATAAGGAACTACCGCCCGCCTGAACCAACCCTCTATCTCTACTTCCTTGCCTATTAAATCCGGTAATGAAAAAATAGAAAAGATGTAGTTCATTAAACCCAACATATGCTGATAATCTACAAAAATAAATCCTGTTTCATCTTGAACAACAAAATCTTCTGAAAAAATATAACCCGGAATACCCTTCCCTAATAACTTACCTTTTATCTTACACGGTATAGAATATAAAGGTGATACTTTTAAAAACTTCAACAAAGATGCTATTTTAAAATGTTGAGGAGATTTTGTGGTATAAGAATAATTTAATGATATTCTCAAAAACACAAACCATAAAAACATTGATATTGAAAGAAACACTAATGGAGAAACTCCAACAATAGGTATTAGCCCCCTCCCTTTTGTTATATATGGAATTACAGATATAGACAAAACTGATAATATACCAAAAAGGTAAGGTAAAAACGACAACAGGTTTTCATATATAAAATGCCACCATGATATTTTTCTAGGAAAATATTTAAACTCTACGGCAGGTTTAATATTCATTTCTTTTGCCAGGCAAGAGAGGACAAGCATTCTTTTTGCAGGTAAGGGATGAGAAGAATTTAACTCAATCCAACTCGCCCAGGGATTCACAATATCCCATTTCATAGTATCTTTTATTGTTTGTAAATCAACTTCCTGATATTTTGAAGTATTAGTAGAAAGTCCAGAGAGCGCCACAAATCTGTGTGAATGTTCGGTGGGGAAAATACTCAGAGCAGTTAATGATTTAGCTTTACCAACGGTTAGCGCTTCCTCTTGAGTTTGAGGGGTTTTAACCCCGCCTCTTGCAAGTCCATAAGCAATCTTTGCCAAAGCAATTGTCAGGAAATTAGGATTGCCACTCTCCTTACCTCCAATAAAATCAGCCATATACTCCCTCGTTCGTGATAGCAATAAAACCAAAAATGAAGTTATAACATAACCTACATAGCATGCAATAGCAAAGATGAACATTAAAGCTCTTGGGTCACCCTTTTTCTTCCCACCACCTAATGAAGGTTTCATTCTGCTGATAAGTTTTACCGTTCCCCTATATATACTATATAACGTTGATGGAACTATAACCGCCAAAGTCATAACCGCTAAATCATAGTGTTTGACATGTCCTAACTCATGTCCTAAAACGGCAATTAATTCATCGTCAGTCAGAAGTTTAATAATACCTTCCGTTATAACCACCCTATATAAACTTTTATTTAAACCATAAGTAAAGGCATTAGGGCTCATATCGTAAATGAGGTTGAAGGTTGGTAAAGACATTTTATGCTTAGCGCAAAATTTTTTTATGAATTCCTGAACTTGTTCAGGTAATAAACTTAAATCAATGCGTCTTGCGCCATAAAAAATATATAGCGAAAAATCCATAAGGAAAGGGGCTAATAAAAACTGGATTAGTATTACTACAATAGTCACTATAAGAGCAGGTAGGAAAACAGAGGACAACCCAACATTCCCAAAAACATAAATACCAAAACCAAAAATAAAAAACAGGATTCCGTATAAAATCAACAAAATTAAGACACTTCTTGAATATAAGTCAGTAAGAGTGTGTTTTTTTATTATTTGTCCTTCACTCTCCTCTATGAATTCTGCCGCATACTTAACGTTCAATAATTTTGTAAGTTTTTCAAATTCATCTTTATCAAACCACAAACCATCACAATCATCGCATCTGTCTATATTAAGAGACATCATAAAGTTTGCCGCATATAATTTTTTTCTGCACCTTGGGCAGATTTTTAAAACACCTTGTTTGTTTTCAAATGCTTTATACAATTCTTCATACAACTGATCAGAAAAATCAGCAAACAGGAATAATTCACCACCGTCAAACCACACTCCCCTGCAAGTATTACAATAGTCAAGAACAACACCACGTTGGGTGAGTTTTTGTTCTAAAGCCGTATTACAATTAGGACAATACATAAATCAATTAGTTATTATATTAATTGTGTATTTAAAAACCTACTTTTTTTAGATAACTAAACGCTCTTTGAGCAGCAACAACAGGTTCATTCTGAAATGGATATAATTCTACCGTCACCCAACCTTCATAACTTATTTTTTTTATCCAATATAAAATTTCAGCAAAGTCGATGGCACCATCACCGGGAATCAGATGAAAGTGTTCTCTATTTGGTTTTATATCCTCTATATGAATATGATATATATATTGCCCCAGTATCTTAAAGAGGTTTTCAAACTTCTCATTTACGCAATAAAAATGACCGATATCAGCATTTATTCCAAAAACATACTTATCAATTACACTGACTAGTTGAAGGGCCTGGCTAACATTTTCTATGAGAAGTTGCGGTTCAGGTTCAATTAATACCCTAATCTTATATAGTTTAGAATATGGTATGAAAGTGTTGAGAATATTTATGAACCTATTCAAATCAGTTTGAAAATCATCCTTTTGTTTCCCGCAAGGTTCTATTGAGACAGTTTTAGAACCTAAAATACTAGCAGTAAAAATACTCCACTTAGTAAAATCAATCCTTAGGTGATTATCAAGATAAGATGGATAATGAGAATTTCCAACGGCAAAGAACATAAAAGCATTAATATTTGAAACGCTCAGATTTAAGTTATTTAATAATTCTAATGTTTCAAAAACTTTTGTGATGGTGGTTTGAGGAGGGTAAAAATGAGGGACATCGGTCAAAAGTTCTACTCCATCATATCCGATTGATTTAACAATTTTTAATGCCTGCTTTAAAGGAAAATTTTTGAATAAGTTAGTGCTGATTGCTAATTTCATTTACTACATTATTAAAAAAAGTAATAATTAATTGCTTTTGGCTAATTCTATAACTTTTTTAGCAGCATCTTGTAATGAATAATAGTAATATATTTTTACATCTTTCGCATTTTGCAGAAGTTGTTTAGCTTTTTCTACATTAGTTCCTTCCAATCTTACTACTATTGGGATAGGGGGTTTCAATTCGCGAACGCTCTGAATCAAAGATTCTGCTAAAAGGTCTGTTTTCAAAATACCTCCAAAAATATTTACGAGTATTGCTTTAATCTCTTTATTTGAGAGCAATATTTTAAAAGCAGCCAATAATTGTTCTTTACTTGCGCCGCCACCTACATCTAAAAAATTAGCAGGAGCACCGCCGTAAAATTTTACTAAATCCATAGTAGCCATTGCAAGTCCCGCGCCATTCACCAGGCAACCTATATTGCCATCTAATTCAATATAATTAATTCCGATTTCATTTGCCAATAACTCATTAGGATTTTCCTGAGAGGGGTCAAACAATTCCTTTATCCCGGGATGGTTGTCAATTGCCCTATAATCAAAATTTATCTTCGCGTCTAATGCCATAAGTTCATCCTCCTGCGTCAGAACTAACGGATTTATTTCCAATAAAGTCGCATCTTTTTCAATATATAACTTTAAACAATTGTTTACAAACTCCGTCAATGGGACTTCAAATAACTTATAGTCAAGTTCTAACAATTTCATTATCTCAAATATCTGATATTTCATAATCTTATCATTTGGTAAATATACCTTTAATATGCTATCAGGGTTTGATTTGGAAACATCTTCTATTTCAACACCACCGAACTTTGAAACCAGAACGAGCAATTTTGCGGTTTTTTTGTCATAAGTTATAGCAAAATATAATTCTTTTTTAATATTGGCAGGGCGTTCAAATAAAATCGCAGATACAGGAATTAACCTACCACCTGTTTGATAACTTTTGAATGGTTTGTGTAAGAAAGTAGATACAAAATCTTCTACTTCAGTTTTTGTTTTCAAGATTTTTATTCCACCACTTTTACCTCTGCCACCTGCATGAACCTGAACTTTGCCAACAACAGGTAGTCCTATCTTTTCAATTACAACATTAACTTCATTTTTATTTTTCAAACAAAAACCTTCAAGAGTTTTTACATTATAAAATCTCAATAACTCCTTCGCCTGATACTCGTGTATGTTCATAAGTTACAAATTATAAAACAACATAAATTATTTTACATTATTATTCCAACACCTGGGCAACATTTTATTTTTGAATTTTACTAACACGTGCATTCCGCTAAGTGCGCCTAGGACGACGGCTGTTTTTTTGTGGTAACCAGCGGCTTCGTAACTTTTGCCAATCTCTTCATTATACCAACTACCATCTTCCTTCTGCATTTTTAAAAAACTTTCTACTATATCATAAAATATCTTTTCATTTGTAGGATATCCAAAATATTTACCATAGTTTAGATAAAACAACAATGCAGCCATTCCGCCCAAACGATTCTTTTTAAAACTTTTCAAATCATTTTTTACTATATATAAATAAAGTTTTTTCATTATAGGAAAATATTTTTTGAACTCTTTCTTATAGTGCCCTGTTTGGTAAATCCTCACTAATTCAACAAAAACCGTAGCAGTAATAGAATTATCATTTTTAGTTCCCATTGATTTCCCTTTTAAAATCTGTTTTGCAAACTTTATGTGATTATCCAGCGTAGGTTTAAAAAAACTAAACTCTACATTATGTCTTGCCAGAGCCATAACAGGCCATGATTCATCATAAACCTTGCGCCAGAACCAGTTGCCGCTGTATCGCCTTGGATGGATCCAACCTAAATATTCTTTCCTATATGCCTTTTTTAACTCTTCAAGCATCTTCTTGTTTTCTAAATGGTAAAATAAAAAAGAAGCATAAGATTCAGGCGCTATGTCACCAACAGGACTCCTTGACCATTTCTCATAAATCTCTTTACAAACTTTCTCCGAATGCTTCTTTATCTTTCTTAAATATGGATGATTTACGACTTCTGGTTCTTCAATGGTATAAACCATCATCATTGCTATGTCGTGCCTTCTATAAAATGGGTCACAACCATGCGCCTGTTTTAAACATAAAATATAGGGGTCTCTTAAAATTTGTTTTTTATGATGATGCTTACTTACATAACGCGCTGCTTTATCAATAGAGTTTTCAACCCTAACTTTTAGGTCCTTACAATACTCGCTAGGATAAGCAAAGAGCGAAAAGTCATAAGTCAAATGTATAATAAGAATAGCGATAAGCAAAAATGATTTCAATAGATTAATTTAACCTTATTTCTATTTTTTGCTTTTTCTATTGTGCCTATTATGTGAAATTTGGTAGTTAACTTTTCCCTTAAGAATCTTTCCACTGCTGAAAAATAGTTTTTATTCACAACTATAACAAAGCCAATCCCCATATTAAATGTCTTATACATTTCTTGCCATGGTATATTACCTTTTTTTTGCAAAAATTCAAAAATTTTATATTTAGGCCATGTTTTGCAATTAATAACGGCGGATAGTCCATCAGGTATTATTCTAGAAAGATTACCTTCTAATCCTCCGCCAGTAATATGCGCTGCTCCCCTTATCACACTATTGGACTTAAATCTCTCCGTTAGTTTTAAGAATGTTCGCACATATATTCTCGTCGGCGTTAAGAGAATTTCACCTAATACTTCTCCATCTATTTTAGTATGCAATAAAATATCCCTGTTCTCATTACCATTAAAGATGACTTTCCTTACAAGTGAAAAACCATTACTATGTAAACCAGATGACTCAAGCCCTATTACTATATCACCTTCTTTTATATATTTTCCATATATCACCTTATCCTTACGTGTTATCCCTACAGCAGAACCAACAATCTCACAACTATTTTTTGTATAAAAAGAAGGCATAATGGCGGTTTCACCACCAAGTAAAACCACGCCCGCTTTTTCACATCCCCGTAAGATACCGCTTATTATTCTCTGCACCCTCTTTTTGTCAAGTTTGTCAAATGCTATGTAATCCAAAAAAAATATGGGCTTTACATTATGAACTACTAAGTCATTAACATTCATAGCAACCAAATCTTCACCAACAGTATCATACATATCTAAAAGAGAGGCTATCCTGATTTTGGTTCCTACTCCATCGCAGGAACCACAAATAAGAAGATTTTTACTATATTTATAAAAACCCGCAAATCCCCACGGAATGTTTAAGATTTTCCCCTTGAAATTCCTGTATATCTTTTCTAATATTTGTTCAGAAAGTTTATCCTTTTTGTCACTATCAACCCCACTAATCTTATATGTTAAATTACCTTTCCTCACAGATCAAGAATAATTAAATATCCGTTCTTATAACTAGCCAAGAGCGAACTATTTACCTCTCTTTAAAATAATTATACTTAAAAATCGTAATAAAAACATCAGCAATCTTTTTTCCAGAAATTACCACAAAGAGGGAATACCTTAAAAAGTCAAAGGTCAAAAGTTCAA
>CAZWFP010000053.1:0-11067 GCA_964633175.1 uncultured Planctomycetaceae bacterium
AAAAAAGTTATTATATTTAGTTCATATAGTTCAACTGTTAAATATCTCTATGACAATTTGAAAGATAAATTTGAAAAAGTTGATTGGTTGGAGGGTGGTAAAGAAATAATGACTAAAATAAAAAGATTTGCACCGGAAGCAAACAGGGCAAAAATAAAGGAAAATGAACATATACAAATATTAATTTCTACTGAGGTATTGTCAGAAGGAATAAATCTTCAGGATGGGCAGGTAATAATTAATTATGAATTACATTGGAATCCTGTCAGAATAATTCAGAGGATAGGAAGAATAGATAGAATTGGTAGTAAGAATGATGAAATATTTGTCTATAATTTCTTCCCTGAAACAAAGGCAGAAGCGAACTTGGGCATAGAAGATAAGATAAATAAAAGAATACGGCAAATCATAGAAAATTTTGGCTATGATGAAAAAACAATAAGTTTAGATGAGGAGACAGTTAGGAAAAAACTATTTGACATTTATATGGAGAAGCCAGAAGGTTTAGAAGAAATGGAACGAGGGTCGCTTGCTAAATATTTTGAACTACAGTTTAAAAAATTATGTGAGAAGTATCCCGAGGAATATAAAAAAGCAAAAGAATTGCCTGTGATGGTAAATATTAGTCGATTAAGTAATCAAAAAGGCATAGTCGTTTTTTGTAGAGCTGGTGATTATTATAGGTTGAGGATGGCGGATATATATGGTAAGATTATAAACTCAGATGATTGGGCTATCTTAAAGATGTTGGAGTGCTCACCTAATGAGAAAGGAAATCAATTCAATAAAGATTACTTTGAAATTATAGAAAGTGTAAGAGAAGAGTTTGAAAGAGAGGCAAATAAAAGAGAGTTTGATAAAAAGAAGATAACGGATCCAGTAAAAAAAGAGTTTGAAAAACTTATGGATTGGTTAAAAAGGGGGGAAAGTAATGAAATGAAACGGGAATTTGATTCTTTAACAGAGTTAGTTAATAGTAAACAGTTAAATTATGAAAGAAGTAAACTTTTAAGAAACTTGGTGAGAGGTTATAAACGGAAGTTTGGATTGCGAAAGAAGGAAGTTTTACAGGAGATAAAAAATGAAGTGCAGAAAATGTTAGAGGGTGTAGGAGATGTTTTACAACCAGAAATAGAGCAAAAATATGCTCAGGTAATTATTGCTGAGGAACTAAGGTAAAGAACTACGACGTTTGAGTAAAAAATGAGTTCGTTTTTAAGGTATTGTCTCTTTGTGGTAATATCTGATGGGTTATTACGTTTTTGTATTTTTCATTTTGGGTTTTACAATATCCTGCTAAAATTATTATGAAGTATCCTGTAACGCGCTTACGAAGGTATAGGCAGTCAAGAAAAATTCAGGATTTATTTGCTCAAACACATCTTTCTTTAAGCAATATCATTTATCCTGTATTTGTTAGGGAAGGTCAAAACATAAAAACTCCCATTGCTGCAATGCCTGAGCAATATGTGTATTCTATTGATACTTTAAAGGAGCATTTATGGATGCTTATTGAAAAGGGGCTATATAACTTTTTGTTGTTTGGCGTTGTGGAAAAAAAGGATAAAGATGGGGAGAGCGCATACAAGGAGGGTAATATTATAGAGAGGACGGTTAAAGAGTTGCGCAAGACATTTGGACAAGACATTGTAATTGTATGTGATGTTTGTTTATGTGAATATAGAACTGATGGGCATTGTGGTGTTGTGGTTCAAACGAGTAGGGGTATTGAGATAGATAATGACAAAACTTTAGAGATATTATCAAAGGTAGCGCTATCTTATGCCAATAGCGGTGCTGACATTGTTGCTCCAAGCGATATGATGGATGGGAGGGTAAAAATAATAAGAGAGGCTCTTGATAGAAACGGTTTTAAGGATACTTTAATTATGTCATATTCAGCGAAATTTTTATCCAATTTTTATGGTCCTTTTAGAGAGGCGGCTGGTTCAGCACCAAAGTTCGGAGATAGAAGCACATATCAATTAAATCCATCTAATTTTAAAGAAGCAATGAGGGAATTGGAAACCGACTTTGAAGAAGGAGCAGATATATTAATGGTGAAACCTGCTATGTGTTATCTGGATATAATATATGAGGCAAAAAGGAGGTTTGACATACCCATTGCTGCGTATAATGTTAGCGGAGAATATACGATGATTAAGTTAATGGGACAAAATAATCTGATAAATGAAGAAAATGCTGTGATGGAGGTTTTAACTTCTATAAAAAGGGCAGGAGCAGATATTATAATAACTTATTGGGCTAATAAATTGGTTGATATTATTTAAGGTATGTTAGTGCTTAAAATAGAAGCAATTTTATTTACCTCTCCCGAGCCGGTAGAATTTTCGAGGTTATCTAATGCCTTCGCTGAATATTCGGAAGAAGAATTAAAAAATGCTCTCCAGCAGTTGAAACAAAAATATGCGAGTAATGAATATAGTTTTGAATTAGTGGAATATGAAAATCAGGGATTTTGTTTTGTTACTAAGAAAGAATATAATGAAGTTATTAAGAAGTTTTTTAATATTCAGGAGGATATAAAGTTAAATAGAAGTGTATTAGAAACGTTGGCTATAATTGCTTATAAGGGGCCAATAACCAAGTCGGAAATTGACCTAATAAGAGGTGTAAATTCGTCAAGCGCAATAGATTCTTTATTAGAAAAGGAACTTATCACTATTACAGGCAAGAAAGATAGTCCTGGTAAACCGCTTCTTTATGGGGTGTCTGATAAATTCTTTAGAACAGTTGGTATAACAACTATTGCAGAACTTCCAAAATTAGATATTTAAGCGTCTGGCAGTGTTTGATGTCAGATAGTAATCTTAGAAATTACCACAAAGAAGGAATACCTTAAAAAGTCAAGGGTCAAAAGTTCGAGGTTTGAAAGTTTAAGTAGCACAGACATTCCTGTCTGTGTATATTTGTCTTTCACAGGCAAGAATGCCTGTGCTACTTTAATGCGTTGGGCTCTAAACGCGCTAATTTGGAATAAATGAAGAATGAAGGATGGAAGGTAAACTACAAAAGGGGAATTTGAAAGTGTGGTAATTTCTGTAGTAATATTAGTATAAAAAAAAATATAATTAAATGTAAAATCTAACACTTGATATTTATAATTTAGAATAATATGGATATTTATAGTTGGGTCAAAAAACACGAGAAAACAATTTTCATTTCTCTTACAGTGCTTATAGGCGGTGCTTTCTTAGTTACTTCCCAGATGCTATTTGTATTGGAAAAACTAAGACAAAATGCTCCTGCTGGTTATATCTTTGGTGAAAAAGTTACAAAATCGGATTTCTATCTTACGAAGTTGCACTGGAATAATTTAATTACGCTCCTTGCAAGCAGAATGTATTTTCCACCTACGGCAATATTAAATATACGTGGCATACTGCAAGATGATGAAATTGATAAGGAAGGTAAAAAAGGGGAGTTTGGTTCAAGAATGTTGTTAAAAAACAAAGGTGTTTGGAAGATTCTTATATTATTAAAGCATGCCGAGGAAAGAGGAGTATATATAACAAAGAAGGAATTGGAGAAGGAATTGAATCGTATTTTTGGTTCATCGGAGGACCTTGATTTAACGTTGCGGGAGAGAGGTATAAAAAAAGAAGATTTTTTAAAGATGTTCAAACAATATCTTATAATCTTAAGATACGTTGACTATTTTTCTCAACAGTCAAAGCCGGGTGATTTAAATAAAGCATTTGAAATGTATAAAAATGCTAATAAAAGCATACAAATAAGTTATGTATTGTATAAATTAAAAAATAGTGTGAATTATTTAAAAAAGGTTTCTCTTAAGAAGAAGATTGACTATGTTAATAAAAATCATCCTTCCTGGAATCCCAAAGAGAAGATAAAACTGAGATTGATATTTTATAGGGTGGAAGATATAAAAAAGACAATATCAAAACCTGATGAAAAAGAGAAGCAACAGTTTTACGAGGATAATAAGGATAATATGTTTGTTGAAAAAACTGATAAGAAATCTGGCGCGGTAGAAAAAACTTATAAAGCGTATAGTGACCCTCAGGTTCAGAAAAAAATAGAGGATACCATTATAGAGAATAAAGCCAATGATGCTCTGGCAAAAAAGGTAGACGAACTATATGAATTTCTTATTACCAACATAGAAAATATAAAGGATTTTAGCGAATTAAAAAGTAAGGTAGGCGCTGAATATTTGGAGACAGATTATTTTTATTATGAAGATTTCTCTTCTTTAGGATTGGGCTACGATACTAATCTAGTGAGAAAAGAATTATCCAAAGCAGTTGTTTCCGATAAGTTAAAATTATTTAGAACTGATAAGGCATGGGGATATTATCAGGTTGTAGGTAAGAGTAGGGTAAAAACGCCTGGATATTTTCTTGCAAATAACTTACAAAAAATACGTCTGCCGTATAAAATAAGTTATGAGGAAGAGTCTAAAAGATTGGAGGATGTTCCGAAAGAAATAATAAAGAAGTGGAAGGATTTAGTTGATTTAGAATTTGCAAGTTACAGCCAGAAACATCCTGAGGAAATAAAAAATCAGATGCATGAGTTAAACATAAAACGTGCTTTAAGGAAACAAGCATTTTATAAAATATTGGAAGAGTATAAATTAAAAAACAGTATGAGTAGCGCGACATTTAAATATGACAGTGATTTTTCTGTTAAGGGTATATCATTTAATGCCGTTACCAGCAAAGTAAAGTCATTGGATATTGGCGAAAGCGATTATTACTGCACAGAAAATCCCAATTATGTTTGTATTATTTTTATTGTAAATGAAAAAATAGACCCCGACCCTAAAGGATTTATAGAGAAGAAAGAGGAATATTTAGAAAAGTCGCTGTTTACCTATACAAAAGATCAGATAGAAAACCTATATTTAAAATCATTATTAGATGTTGCAAAATTAGAAAGCAAAGTTCCAATAGGTAAAGATGATAGGGTAGATGATTATGGCAATTTGCAATAAGTATTATATAATGCTGTGATGCCGTCAATAGAGGAACTTCTAACTCTTCTGGTTGAAAGAGGTGGTTCTGACTTACATGTTGCTGCTAATTCGCCACCCCGGATAAGAGTTGATGGTAAACTTATTGAGACGGAATATGAGCCACTGCAGGGAGAGCAGACACAAAAGTTAGTTTATGGTCTTTTAGATGAAAACCAGATATCAAGATTTGAAAGAGAGAAAGAATTAGATTTTTCGTTTGGCATAGAAGGGTTAGGACGATTTAGATGCAATGTTTTATATCAAAGGGGATACATAGGTTGCGTTTTCCGTATCATTCCTGAAAAGATAAAAACGTTTGGCGAATTGAATTTACCAGCAAAGGTTTGTGAAGAACTTTGTGCTTTACCTAAAGGACTTGTATTGGTTACCGGAGCTACGGGGAGTGGCAAATCAACGACTTTGGCTGCAATGATAGACCATATAAATTCAACTGAGTATGGACATATTTTGACTATAGAGGACCCCATAGAATTTGTTCATAAAAATAAAAAATGCTTAGTTAATCAAAGAGAAGTTGGATCTGATACAAATGATTTTAAAATGGCATTACGAGAGGCGTTGCGCCAGGACCCAGATACTGTTCTTATAGGTGAAATGAGAGATTTGGAAACGATAGAAGCAGCGCTTACAATTTCTGAAACAGGACATTTAACTTTTGGAACTTTACATACCAGTGACGTTGTGCAAACCATTAATAGAATTATAGATGTTTTCCCTGCGCATCAACAGCAGCAGATCAGAACCCAATTGTCATTTACTTTACAGGGAGTGTTTTGTCAACAGTTGCTACCAAAAGCATCAGGGAAAGGTAGGATTTTGGCTGTAGAAATTATGTTAGCAACTTCTGCTATCAGGTCTCTTATCAGGGAAAATAAGGTACATCAGATATATTCAATAGTTCAGACAAGTGGTAAGTTAGGTATGAAAACGATGAATCAATCTCTATATGAGCTTGCAAAGATGGGTATTATAGAAAAAGAGGTTGCTTTAGAGCATTCGGCTGATCCGGAAGAGTTAAAAAAACTTCTTATAGGAATGTAAATATAGAAAGTTAAAACTCAGAAGTCAAGGAAGGTTATGGATATATAATAAAAGTCATCATGCAAAAGATTGATAGGATTACGAATAAAAAATTAGGGGAGATTTTACTTGAGGAGGGCAAGATTACAAAAAATCAATTGGATGAAGCAATTCAAGTACAAAAGGAAAGTAAAGAACTTATAGGGGAGATATTTATAAAATTAAGATATGTTACAGAGGAGGATATTGCTTCGTGCATTGCCTCTCAATATGGATTGGCATATATTGAGTTAGGGAAGTATAAAATTAATACTGATATCCTTGGGAATTTTACAGAACAAGAGTTAGAGCAAAACAGTTTTTTTCCTTTAGATGTATATGACAAGGTGATGGTTGTTGCTATATGCGGGCCAATTAATCAGGAATATTTTCTTGAAGTTGAAAAAAGAACTGACACAAATATTTTTTTTCTTGTAACTACTGCTACGGAAATAAAAGAGGCGATAAAAAAGTTTAATAGGTTTCTAAAGAAGGGGTAGCGCCGCAAGACATTTGAGTTTTTTGAGGTATTTCCTATTTGTGATAATTTCTATAATTTCTGCGCCGTTGATATTAGAAAGGATAAGAATTAATTATATATTATATAATATATGTGTGGGGAATAGTGTTAAGATAGAAGATGAATAGTTTTAAGGAGGTAGAAATGGGCAATAATAGCAAGGATTTAATGGAACTAATACTAGAATTGCAGGAGCGATTAAAGAAATTAGAAAATAGTCAATCAGTAAAAAAGGGCTTTTCTGGGAAGTCAACCTTTCTATGTATCCTTTTTATGATTATAGGAGTATTATTTTCAGTATCTGTTATGTATGCTCCGCCAGCAGGAACTTTTGGATTTATATTCCGAACTAAAAATGCGGTTGGCACCAAAATAGAGAGGATGGAAATAGAAAGCGGTGTAGATATAGCTAATGCTTATGTTCTTAATGCGAACATAAATTCTTATGCTAAAGATGCAACTAGTACTTCAACATTAGAGAACTCACCCAAAAAGATATTTACTGCAAGCGCATGGGATGGTGTAGGCAGCGCACTTTTTAGGTCTATGAAAATATATAATGCTGCGACAAGTGCAGGAGCATCTCCAACTTATGAATTAAGAATTGATGATAATTCTGACACAACTCTATTGAAATTGAAAAGTGGAAAAGACCTGGAATTGAATGGTTCGTACACATTGTTAGGGATAGCGGCGCCTGGTATTTCTGGTGTAGGGCAGGGTAGAATTTATTTTGATTCAATTGCTAATAAGTTCAAGTGTTCAGAGAATGGTGGTTCTTACTTTAACTGTTTTGCGGGTTCTGATACTGTAGGTGGTTCGGGGACAGCAGGATATATAGCTAAATTTACAGGGACAAATACGATTGGGAATTCTGTTTTATTTGAATCTGCTGGCAACGTCGGCATTGGGACAATAGGGTCTGTTGCCAAGCTGGAGGTAGCCGGCGGCTCTGCCGACTGGAACGAAACAACGCCTGGGTTGACCGCTGGTTCGATTCATCTCGATCCAGAAAACACCACGAACAATTTCGGGAGCGCGATTACGTGGGGTGCCTCCGACTCCGGCAGTGGAGACACCGCCCAAGCAGGCATTTACGTCCGCTCTGACGGCACATACGGCACCAAGATGTATTTCGCCACGACTGACGCCTATATCACTGGCTCCAAAACGCGCATGTTCATCGGACACACCGGCAACGTCGGCATTGGGACAACGGCGCCTGGGGGAAAGCTGGAGGTTAATATGGGCAACAACAATGATTACTTTAGAGTTAATAATGACGTTAACGTAGGATTAGAACTGCGCTCAGGAAGTTCTTTAGGCACACCTTTCATTGACTTTACGAATGATAGTGCAAATGATCATGATGCAAGAATAGTATATGGTAGCTCCTCACCCTGTTCCGCCAATGCTTTGTGTATAATAGTAAGAAATCCCATAACAAATAGCACAATAAATGCTCTTTTGGAAATAAAGTAAAGTCAAGAACCAGAAGTAAAAGTTTAAGGTGTAATTAGGAATTTAACTCTAAAGTCGCAATAAAATAATTAAATATAATAGCGAATTATGAATAGAAAAATGGTAATATGGGGAGTGTGGTAATTTCTTTGATTGAGCGATGGGATTAGAAACGGTAAGAGAGTGGCTAGGTAAAGTTTTAGGTAAGGTATTTGGCTCAAGAAATGAGAGGTATTTACGTTCTGTTAGTTTACTTATTGATAGTATAGAAGCGAAGGAGGGGGAGGTTAGGAGGCTTTCTGAGAGTGAATTTCCGAGAAGGATGGGAGAGTATAGGGAAGGGGTTTTAAAAGGGAAGGTGAGTTTGGAAGAGATATTGGTTGATGTATTTGCGCTGGTGAGAGAAGCGGCGAGAAGGACGTTGAATATGAGGCATTTTAGGGTGCAACTTATTGGTGGGGTTGTTCTCCATCAGGGTAAGATTGCTGAAATGGCGACTGGGGAAGGGAAAACGTTAGTTGCAACTTTACCTGCCTGTTTGAATGCCCTAACGGGTAAGGGCGTTCACATAGTAACTGTGAATGATTATTTAGCAAGAAGAGATGTTCAATGGATGGGTCCTATATATAGTTATCTGGGACTTTCAGTTGCTTGTATACAGGGTCAGGGTGAACTGGCTGAAGCGTATATGTATAATCCTCATTTATCATCTGAGCCTGAGGATACGCGACATCATTTGATGCCTGTTTCTAAAAAGGAAGCATATAGAGCAGACATTACATATGGAACAAATAATGAATTTGGTTTTGATTATCTAAGAGATAATATGGCGATAAGGAAAGAAGATCAGGTTCAGAGGGAATTGTATTATGCGATAGTAGACGAGGTTGACAACATTTTAATTGATGAGGCGAGGACGCCGCTTATTATTTCAGGTCCCGTTGAGGAATCAACGGAAAAATATTATACAGCGGCTAAAATTGCGAAGAAGTTGAATAAAGAGCAGGATTACATAGTGAAAGAGAAAGAGCATACGGTAATATTGACGGAGAAAGGAATAGAAAGAGTTGAACAGATGTTAGGTGTTGTTAATATGTATCAGGATGCGTTTAGTGAATGGCCACATTTAATGGAGCAGGCATTGAAGGCAAAGGAGTTGTATCATAAGGACAGGGAATATGTTATAAAAGATGGGCAGGTAATCATTGTAGATGAATTTACTGGGCGATTGATGGTTGGGCGCAGGTGGAGTGATAATTTACATCAAGCAGTTGAGGCGAAAGAGAATTTAAAAATTCAAGAGGAGAATCAGACACTTGCTACTATAACGCTACAAAATTATTTCAAAATGTATAAAAAATTAGCTGGGATGACGGGAACTGCCGCCACTGAACAGGAAGAATTTGAGAATATTTATGGTTTGGAGGTCATAGTAATACCACCAAATAAACCACTCAAACGACAGGAGTATCCGGATAGATTATTTTCCACTGTGGAAGAAAAGTTTAAAGCGGTAGTGGAAGAGATAGAGAAATTACATAAAGAGGGGAGACCTTTACTTATAGGGACTACCGCAATAGAGGATTCGGAAAAATTGAGTGGGATGTTGAAAAGATTTGGCATAAAACATCAGGTGCTTAATGCTAAATATCATGAAAAAGAAGCGCAGATAATAAAGTTAGCTGGGCAGAAAGGGACAGTAACGATTTCAACTAATATGGCAGGCAGAGGAACGGATATTTTGCTGGGGGAGGGAGTGGCTGATTTAGGAGGATTACATGTTATAGGAACTCAAAGACATGAATCCAGAAGAATAGATAATCAATTGAAAGGTAGAGCGGGTAGGCAAGGTGATCCTGGTTCTGCCCAGTTCTTCGTTTCTCTGGATGACCAATTGCTTAGGATTTTTGCCCCAGAATGGATTAGAAATATGTTGAAAAAGCAACTTACAGAAGGACAGTTTTTAGAAAGCAAGATGATGTCCAATGCTATAACTAAAGCGCAAAAAAAGGTTGAGGCATTTCATTTTGAAATAAGAAAAAATCTGCTTGAGTATGACAACGTTCTTAATGAACAGAGAAAGTTTGTATATCAATTGAGACAGGAGATTCTTGAAAATAAAAAAATTGAGGATAACTTTATGTTTTTTGCAAAAAATTTGATTTCCAAAGGCATTGGCATTTATTTCCCGCAGGACTCCAAAGAATCTTATGACATAGAGGGGTTTATTGACTGGTTGAACAGGAAATGTAGGTTATCTGAAAATTCTATTATAGAGAAGGCGAAGGATTTATCAACTGGCAAAATTAAAGCAGAGGAATTAGAGGATGAAATTATAAATAAGGTAAAACAAAGTTTAGAAAAGAGAGCTGAAGAGTTTGAGAAAGTGGATTTTAGGAATTTTTTACGTCTTGTGCTGTTAAACTCAATTGATTCGAAGTGGAAGGAGCATTTGTATAATATAGAGGAATTAAGAGAAGGAATAGGTCTTCGCGGGTATGCACATTTGAATCCGAAATTAGAATATAAGAAAGAGGCTTTTGTTCTATTTGAGGAGATGTTAGACAACCTTGCGGATGAGGTTGTGTCTACGGCATTTAACTTTACCGTAAAAGCAATAGATGAAACGAAACTTGCACAAAGATGGATAATAAATGAACTCGCAAAGGAAGAATTTAGCACACAAAAAGCAATAAAAGGAATAATTGAGTTGTCAAAGAAAGAAAATGAACAGTTAGATAACGAATATACAGAGAAAGGGGAAACGATAATCAAAGGAGAAAAAGTGGGTAGGAACGAGCCGTGTCCGTGTGGTAGCGGTAAGAAATATAAGAAGTGTTGTATGACAAAACAACCGCAGACGTAATATTGAATAAGAGGCCAAAAGTAGAAGAATGAAGGGAGATTGCAAAAGGGGAAAACTGAACTTCTATGAGAAGGTTCAAAGGGTCAGAAATTACCACAAAGAGGGAATACCTTAAAAAGTCAAAGGTCAAAAGTTCAA
>CAZWFP010000054.1:0-10557 GCA_964633175.1 uncultured Planctomycetaceae bacterium
GAAGGATGGAAGGTAAACTACAAAAGGGGAATTTGAAAGTGTGGTAATTTCTGAAAATTTAGCACAAAAAAAATTGTCAAATTTATTTATAATAGCGAGGGGTATAAGTATCATTAATTATGCTGCTTATCGGATGAGGTTAATATAATATGATAATAGGTGTTCCTAAGGAAGTAAAAGAAGATGAATATAGAGTAGGACTTACACCATCAGCAGTAAGAAGGTTAATAGAGGGTGGAAACAAAGTTTACATAGAACAAGGAGCGGGACTAGGGAGTGGTATATCTGATTTTGAATATCAAGCGGCTGGGGCGGAGATTTTGGCAACTGCTCGTGATATTTTTAGCAATAGTGAAATGATAGTAAAAGTGAAAGAACCAGAGGGCGAGGAAATAAGATTAATTAATAAACATCATATAGTTATATGCTATCTGCACCTTGCTGCATCAGTTTCCCTTACAGAAAAGTTACTAAATACAGGAGCTGTTTTCATTGCTTATGAAACCATAGAAAAGCCTGACAGGTCGTTGCCATGCCTTATACCGATGAGTGAAGTGGCTGGTAAAATGGCGGTTCAGCAAGGAGCAAAGTTTTTAGAGAAACCTATGGAAGGAAGGGGAATACTTTTAGGTGGTGTGCCTGGTGTTGAGCGAGCACAGGTTCTTATATTAGGCGGTGGTATTGTAGGAACAAATGCCGCAAAAATTGCAGCGGGGCTTGGCGCTAATGTTTCCATATTAGATATTGATCTTGATAGATTGAGATACCTCTCAGATATTATGCCATCAAATGTTACAACTTTATATTCTGATTATTATAATTTGAGAAGAAAATTGCAGGATGCAGATTTACTGATAGGAGCTGTTTTAATTTCCGGAGCGAAAGCGCCACGACTTGTATTGAGAGAGGACTTAAAACTTATGAAGCAGGGTTCCGTAATAGTGGACGTTTCAATTGACCAAGGTGGGTGTGTGGAAACGTCAAAACCTACAACGCATTCAAAGCCAACTTATTCTGTAGATGGTGTTTTACATTATGCCGTAACCAACATACCAGGGGCCGTTGGCAGAACTTCAAGTTTCGCTCTTTGTAATGCTACTTTACCTTATATATACGAAGTTGCTAAAAAAGGATGGAAACAAGCCATGAAAGAAAATAATGCTATAGCAAAAGGAGCGAATATAATCCATGGTAGCATAACGCACAGGCAGGTCGCAAACTCTTTAAATTTACCATATACGCCAGTAGAAAGTTTTTTGTAACATTTTTAACTTAGAACTAAATGTGGATGGTGGAAAGATAAATATGCTTAGAAAATGAAAGTAATAATATTAGCAGCAGGTTATGGCACGCGACTTTACCCTCTTACTAAAAATA
This sequence comes from uncultured Planctomycetaceae bacterium, assembly GCA_964633175.1. Classification (GTDB taxonomy): domain Bacteria; phylum Planctomycetota; class MHYJ01; order CAZWFP01; family CAZWFP01; genus CAZWFP01. The sequence continues at coordinate 1,378 of CAZWFP010000054.1, forward strand.
TACCGAAACCTTTGCTACCTATAGCAGATAAACCTCTATTGAATTTCACGATAGAGAACGCTCAAAAAATAGAAGATGTGGACAAAATTTTTGTTATAAGTAATAGTAAATTTTATAGAAATTTTAAAGATTGGCTGGGATTACAAAAATTTAACAAGAGTGTTGAAATATTGAATGATGGTTCTACAAGCAATGATAATAGATTAGGAGCGATAAAGGACCTGCAATGGTGCATAGAAACGAAAAAAATTGAGGATTCTGTCTTAGTCTTGGGCGGAGATAATCTGTATACATTTGATATGCAGGACTTCGTAAGTTTTTACAAAACCTATAAAAAAAATGTTGTGGCAGTAACTGATTTAAAAGATATATCTAAGGCAAGAAATTTTGGTGTTGTGGAATATGACGATAGTTTCAGGATAACGAGTTTTATTGAAAAATCCGTGTATACCAAAACATCGGTTGTTGCTATATGTGCTTATATATTTACACCAGATATAAAATATGTATTGAAAGATTATGCAAGCGGTAAAAACAATCTTGATGCGCCCGGCTATTTTGTGGAATGGTTATACAGAAGGTATGAGGTTTTTGCTTATAATTTTAATACTCCATGGTTTGACATAGGCGATATTGACTCTTATAAAAGCGCTAAAGAATATATAGAAAAAAAATCAAATTAAACCGAGTTTAAACTTCGCCTCTTCTGTCGCCATCGTTCGTGGGTCCCAACGAGGATGCCATACCAGTTTTATCTGTGTATTCTCCACCCCCACAATCTCGTCACATTTTGCTTTTACCTGCTCCATTAGCGTTTTACCGTAAGGACATATTGGACTTGTCAAAGTCATTTTTATTTCAATCTTGCCGTCTTTTTCATAAATGTCGTAAATTATTCCTAAATCAATTACACTGATATTTAATTCAGGGTCACATACATTTTTTAAATTCCCTCTTATCTTGTTTTTTATCTCATCGCTCAACATACGATTTAATTGCCTCCAGTAGTGATTCCCAACTTATAAGAGCGCACTTTATCCGTGTTGGAAATTTCTTTACACCATCCAATATTTCTAACTCCTTGTTTTCCTCTTTTTCCAACTTATCTTTTTTAGAGGTTATGTATTGCTTATAGTCATCTATAATTGCATTAATCTCATCAAGCGATTTTCCCTGTACAATTTGCGCCATAATACTGGAAGATGCTTTTGATATAAAACACCCTTTAGTATTAACTTTTATGTCTTTTAAAACTTTATTCTCATCTATAAAACCTTCAATCTGAACTTCATCTCCACAAGCAGGATTTTTACCACTATAACTTATGTTATAAATATCAAGTTTACCGTTGTATTTAGTCATTTTCGCATAGTAAAGAAGTAATTCTCTGTATAAAAGGTCAATATCATCCATTTCTATACTTCCTGCGTTAACAGAAACCTAACCTTAGAGCATCTGAAGGCCATCTGTTTTCATTCATGAAAATTATAAACAGTAAAAAATTTAATTCTTTTTACAATAAATTTGGTTGAGCTTTTTAAGATAATTATAAAAATTATCCTTGGTTTGCGATATGTCAACTGCTCCAAATCTATCCAGAAATGCACTTGCTAGTACTATACAAACTGAGGCTTCACATATAACGGATGCTGATGGGACGATACAGAAATCACTTGATTCATAATGCGCTTTTGATTCTTCCAATGTGTGTAGGTTTATTGATTTTTTCCTTCTAATCATAGTTGGCACCGGCTTTATGTATACTCTGAGTTTTATATCTTCACTATTAGATAATCCGCCTTCTATCCCTCCCATAAAATCATGAGTATGTTTGAAAAGATATGGATTATTTTTATTATAAGTAATGTCACCATATACTTTGGACCCTGGCTGTTGGGAAGACAATATTGCCTCACCTATTTCCAATCCCTTAACTGCCTGAATTGAAAATAAAGCAGATGCAAGTTGCGCATCAAGACGCTTAAACCATAAATCGTGATTACCCAGACCAGGAGGAACGTTTTTAGCAATTACTCCTACAACCCCACCAAGAGTATCACCCTCGTTTTTTACGTTTTCTATCGCCTTCGCAATTATTTCTGTAAACGACTCTGTTGGTAAAGCGTAAGGAGAACGTAACACCGTTTGTTTTAATCTTTGAAAATCGTCGTGAAGACCGTTAGCTATGCATGGCATCCATATGTCTCCTATGGCTTCTGTATATCCTAATACCTCTATGTTAAATTCATTAAGTAGCATTTTAGCAAAGGCACCTGCAACTGTTCTTGCTGCCGTTTCTCTCGCAGATGCCCTTTCTAAAAATTCTCTAGAATTTTTCTCCAAATATTTTAAGGCGCATGATAAATCAATATGTCCTGGTCTGGGCGCATTTATAGGCCCTATTTTATCAATACTCGAAATTTTATTGGGTATATACACACATATTGTAGCACCTGTTGTTGCACCTTTATACACTCCTGATATAATTTCAAATTTTATCTCTTCTTTTTGTGAACGACCGCCACGCCCGCCTAATTTCTGCCTCCTTTCAAGGTATGAATAGATAAGTTTCTCGTCAACCTTTATACCTCTGGGAAAATCAGTTATTAAGGTAGTTAACCCCTTCCCATGAGATTCCCCTGCTGTAAAGAATTGCATTGTTATATTAAGGTAAAAATGGTTTTCAATAAAAACTACTCCTTTCTTGCTTGAGGGAGACAACACCTCATCGGTGAATACTTTAAAATCAATTTCCTTATGCTATAATTATAAAATTATTAAACTTTTGTTTTCCGATTATTCATTGAATTATTTCACTGCCTTTCATATAGAGAAGCTCTATTTTCTCTATTGTTATAGGTTTAAATATAGGAGCAGATGTATATATCCATATGTTATAGCCATCAAATCCATACCGATAAAGTATATTTGAGATAGTAGGTAAAAACTTAACGTAAATGTCTAAAACCTTTCTTTCTTTCAGAAGAGGATGTCTTATGCCAAAAAACAATTCATTTTCAAAAACCCCTTTATTTTTTATCTCGGTTAATACCTTATCAGTATATATTCCTTCAAAAACAAAAAGTCCCACAATTTCTACATCTTTGTTGTTTAGAATAATTTCTTTTTTATCTATGTTATCAACTAAATTTTCTTCTAATATATATGAACCGAAATGATATTCACTTATACTGCTCATATCATAATTAGGTGTCAATAATGATAAATAATCTTTTTCCCCACTTATCCATACTTCTAATAATTTATTATAAGGTATTTCTAACGAACCGCTATTAGATATGAATCTTCTATGGAATTGTCTAACACTTATTAAAAAGTTATTCCATACACTTGATATAGCAGATGATAAGATACAACTTCTAACGCCTGCAAACGGCCAATCTTTACCAAAAACTACCTGATAACCACTACATTGTGGGAAGAATTGCTTTACTTTATCAGAAAAGAATAACTTAAATTCATATCGTTTAGAATTTTCTGCGCTGTTTTTATCTATTACTTCAAAAATATAATGCTCTTTTTTTGCTTGCTCTTCTAACTTTGCTTTGGATGATTCTTCATCTTCCTCTTTATATTCTATTTCAGGTGGAACAAGAAAAGGTAGTTCACCTGAATTTCCATCACAGCCGGCATTCGACCTGAAAACTATTAACAAATTGAAGTTTGAAACACTAAACGTTTTATTATTGAGATTTATTATGTTATGAGGGATGGCGTTTTTTAACGGAATTTTTACGGTATCTTTCCCAACCAAATCCTCATATCTTATGCCAAAATACGGTTGAACGTCAAATCTTCGCACCCTCGACATTAAAAAGCCATGATTTGTATCGGGCGTTAGAATGAATTTTTTATTACTTGTTTTTTCTTCTTTTATAAATTGTTGAAACCTGTCAGCATTGGTAATTTCAATGTTTTCCAGCATACCTACGATATTAGATTTTTGGGATTTGGCTAATATCTTACTTCGTAACTTTAACATACATTCAGTTGAGATGTTAAAAATGCCTGATATGAATCGTTTTTTATTTGTTTTGGGAGTTTTATCTTCTATAAGATAGTTACATAATATGTAAACACCGTTCTGATAGAAAAATGTTTTATTACCTTTCATAGGAATAAAATTGTTATAAAGGAGCAAGTTCTTATCTCTCTGTAAAGCATCTTTTAGAAAACATAGAGCAAAGTTAAAAGTTCCTTCTTGTGCAAAGTTAGTTCTGGTTTTATCCAATAAGGTTTCTGTTTGTATTTTGGCAAGGTTTGCTATATATAGCAGGTAAGTCGCAATAGAGAAAAGTAAAATCATAATAACAAAAGCAAAAATATTGATTATTCCGCTTTTATATAAATTAATCAGAAAATTACTACCCTCGCTGTCATTGGGAGCAAACTTCTTAGTTTGCCTTGCAATCTCATTTCTTTCATTCATTATTGTATTTCTATAAATTATTTGACATAATAAAATTAATTATAATAATATTTAACATAATAATTTTAAATAAGTAGGGAAAAGAATGAAAAAAGTAGAAAAAAGAGAAATCACAAAGATTATAAGTATAGCATTGTGTATAGTTTGCTTATTTACCTTCGGTGCTCCTAAAAAGAAGATAAAGAAAACCAAGGATATAAGAACACTAAAAAAATATACGAAAGAACATATCAGCATTATATTGCTTAAACGCAAGTTAGATAAGAGTTTTTCAAGTAGTAGCAAATCTTCTTCTCGACAACCTGTACCTGTAGTCAAACCTTGTGATACTCCAATTGTTTGGTGGGTAAGAAATGACCAATTGAAAAATGCATTAGATAAGTTTTTCAAGGGTGAAAAATTAGGGGAATCTGATATAGAAAAGGTTTTACTACCTGTGGATTTTAATAGAGGCACATCAAAGGAAGGTGATTGGGAGCAAGATGATGTTTTATATATTCCCATAATCTGTTGGCAAGGGGAAAAGGCACAAGATATAACTGATATGGAAGGCGAAACAGTGAAAGGAATAGAAACAGTGATAAAATCACGGACGGGGGAAGATGAACAAATACCTTTTAAGTTTTCGTTTATAGAGGATGGGGAAGTAAGAGAGGATGACTTACCTAAAGACGTTGTGCCGTTATATGAGAGCACGACAAGATTTTTAAGGGGTTCATTGTTATTGCCGTTTCCTGAGGATCCTTCCAATCCTTTTTGGAATTTATATTTTCCTATGATAAAGTTAAACTTTTATTTACATGGGGCACCACCAGAAGATTTAGGTGGGTTTCCCAGAGCGCCTTTTGAGAATTTTTATAGTGTAGATTATGAAGGTAAAGTGAAAATAGAAATAACGAATCCTAAATTTGGTTTAGTCCCCGTTCCTTTTGTAGGAGATGCAATTCCCACCACACCATTTAGAGTTGAAGGACCATTAAGAATAGTAAGGGAGGCAACAAGCACAAGTAGTGTTACACACCCGGAGCAACTAAAAATAATAAAAACTCTAAGTATAAATATAACATCTGTTGCTTCATCTAATACTTCAATACTTTCAATAAGCGGGACAGAAAATATAACATTAGCAGGGAATAATCCTGGAACAGCAACGATAAGTATAAGATACACAAAGCCAAATCAACCTAAAAACATACCTTTCTACGAGGCAACCTTTGTAAAAGTATATGTATTTTTATCACCGGTAGATGAATTACTATCACAACTTGATAATGCAACATGGTTTGATGTATATTTACTATCATTAATTGAACCTCCTATTGGAGCAAGTATAAATATTAAGTCATCTGAATCTCAACAAGCATCATCAAGCTGTAATAAAAAAGCTGCAAAGAATTGGAATGATTTTCTACAAGGGAACACCGTTAGATATATTCCTGCTACGCATATTATTATTAAAGTAGAAAAAGGAGGTGGGACTAAAGGTGTATACCATTGGAGGGAACTTGAGAAAATATCAGCAGGGGCTGTTGATTTAGCCCATTCATATTGTCCGCAGAAAGATGGGCAACCTGATAAGAATAGTCCATGGTGTTTTAGTGACTTTGACCCGGGGAGTTTACCGGGTGAGAAGGATGGAGAAGTAGTTAGTCACAAAAGGAAACCCAGAATAGATGTAGTACTCTTGCAGCAACTTTTAAAATGGCAAAGTTGTTGGGAGTCCAGTTTTATACCCTTATCATTGGATAAGAATGGTAGAGATGCCGTTGGATTGTTGCAAATTGAAGATGAAAAAAAGGATGGTTTTCAAATACCTACTTATTACAATCACACAGATGAAAAGGAAGAAAAATATGATTTTGCAGATATTAGGAGTGTCCAAGTTTTTAAAGATATGTCATTAGTAAAGGTGTGTAAAAAATTTAATGAAATATTTGCACCGCGAGGGTTCGCTATAAATAAAGATATCCAAGTGGAAGTAGCCAGAAGATTTTTAAATGGAGTTAAAAATGACCCCAGATTACATCCCTTTTCTGCTGTTGTTTATGCAACACACATACACAGGCATAATAATAATAGTGCATTGATAGGTGTAAAAGAAGGTGCTATAAAAAAGGGATTTAAGGGATTTGATGCCTCAGACATTATTTTACCATATCTTCCGGCTGATATAACAAAATTAAAACAACAGGCGGGAGCAAATTTAGATTTAGGTCAAACAAGAGAGACAAATGCCTGTGAAAGAGCTATACAGAAGCCAGAGCAATGTAATACTGCTCAAGTGGTATCTACCGGTGATTTTATTATTGCAAGGCAAATCTTAGGTGCTGCTTATAATGGATTCGATCAGCTAATATCCGCGATAACAAGAGGAGCACAAGATAAATTTAATATTAGTAGCTTACAAGGAAGAGTGAGAACTTACGCAGAAAGTGCGGGAGAGCTAACTATAAGGTCTAAGCAAGGATGTCCAGGATATTAAAAAGGTTCATTATCGTTAGAAGCGGAATCGTTTTATTTTTATTTACAATATCGTCTCCCCTGATAATTCTTCAAGTATCAAATAATAATGTGCCGAAAAAATATTTGAGAAGGGATATTTTGTCCAGTAGTATAACCCCATTCGGAGGTAGTATATATAATAATCCACAGAATATGGATGGGGAAGGAGAATATACATATATTCCTATATTTAGGAGTAATAAGCTACAAAGAATTTTGGTGGAGTATGAGAGAGGGAATTATACAGTATTGAAAGACATAAAAGATTTTAGATATGCAGGAGAAACAGAAGAAGCTCACGCCCTACAGACTTATATATTTGAATATATTGGTTCTGAGCTACCTTTTGAGTCACCCTTTGCTTACCTGCAATGCGAAAAGGAAGCATTGAATCCTGTATCAAAAGAATGTAAAAAAAGTTTTGAAATAGCGGTAAAGGTTGAGCAAGACGAGATTTTAAGAGAGCTTGGAGGTTATGATTACACGAGATGTCTTAATTTATTGGGCGATAGAGATATTAAAAAGAAGTGTCCTAAGAAAAAGAAGGAAGTAATTAAACGCAAATTCTTAAAGATCATGGAAAATATTTTTATATTTTATGAGTTGAGTGACAGTTTTGATAAAGAAATCGTTAAAACTAGACATAGAGAACTTATAAATATGTTAAAAAAAGGAATAAAGAAGAAGATAAGATTCAGAAATTATCTACGATACTTTATGCCTGGAAGATTATATAGTTCTAGAGATGGTAAAAAATTATTGATTAACAGATATATATGGTATGACATAGACAGTAAAACATTCTATTATACTGGCGTTAGATATAGGTACAATCCAAAATTATTATCATCAGATGGACCCAGGTGGGAGATGGCTTATGATACAGTTGGGTTTTTGAATAATAATACTATTTTATTAATCACCTTAAAAGGGCAACAAAATAAGGATTTTAAGAAACTTATCATATATAAACATAGACTAAGCGTGGAAGAATCAGCTCCAAAAGTTTACAAGATTTTGTATTTTAAGGGAAATGTCAATAAACCCATTTTATCCCCGAATGGGAGATTTCTTGCCATTGTTGAAACTTTTGAATACAGAAATCCAATGCTCTGTCCCAGGGATAACAGAGCTTTTTCTTTTGAAACACTTTGGATTGTGGATTTAAAAACTAAAAGAAGATTTCCTATAACTTTACATCCATCAATGGTGGAAGCATATTATAACTCTCTTAAAAAAGTTGGCATAGATTTAAGCAATAAATGTATAGATTTGAACGATATAATATGTAAAGTAGGACACTGTTTTGGTATGGTAGAAGAAAAATCACCTTATGCGAAGAGGGTTGAAAATATTATATGGTCCCCAGATAGCAGATATGTGGTTTTTAACAAAATTACAAGGAATGACAAGAAAAGAGTTGTTATATATGGTATAAAAGAAAAAGATATAGGACCATTTTTTTGGTGGGACCCATTATTACATTATCTTTCTGGTAAATGTAGATTAAAATTATATGTAAAACCTAAAGAATTGTTATGCCGCTCCGTTAACTGTGCTATTAGTGATATTGTAGAAACATCGTATGAGCTTAAAGAAGATGGGAGTACAGATCATACTATATGTAAATATCCTGAGTTCAGTTATATTCTTGATGAGAATTTTGAGCCATTATTTTGGTATTCAAATAAAAAGGTTGCATTCCGATACAAAAATAAATTCATTATGCTTTTTGATTTAAAAAGTTTGAGTGATACCGCAGAATAGAAATTGACAAACTTCTACTTACATTGGACACCACCAGAAGATTTAGGTGGGTTTCCCAGAGCGCCTTTTGAGAATTTTTATAGTGTAGATTATGAAGGTAAAGTGAAAATAGAAATAACGAATCCTAAATTTGGTTTAGTCCCCGTTCCTTTTGTAGGAGATGCAATTCCCACCACACCATTTAGGATAGATGGTGATATAAGAATACCATTTGACCCTGAACTTTCTGGAGTTGCGCCGGTTCCTATGGATGAACCTTTTAAAATTACTATTGCTCCACAAATAACAATAGCAAAAGCGAGTTTCACTGCGCCAGATGTTTTAGATTTATGCCCACCACAACCTTCTTTACTTCTTAATAATTTATTTGCAAATGGACAGCAAACAGGAGAAGTAAAATTATGTGGTTATAAAGAAGGGATTTCAGATATAGTAATAGAGTATACCAAGCCCAATATGCC